>JBEKEY010000005.1:0-56324 GCA_050013595.1 Thermoplasmata archaeon
CGCCAGGGTTCCGACATCGACCTCTGGGTGGTCGGACGTCGCGAAGCGGACGTGGTCCTGGAACGGGGCGGTCGCCAGGTTTCGGTCCACTATTGCACGGCCGCGGCCGAACGTCGCGCGCTGCGATCGCCCGCTCGCCTCGGAGGGGCCGTTCCCGGTTGGCGGCAGGCAAGAATCCTGAGCGACCCGAAGGGAGTGGCGGCGAGACTCAAGCGAGAGGCGCACCGATTCCGGTGGAGCTCGGTCCGCGGTGCGCGCGACGCCTACGTCGCGGACCAGCTCGCCGGGTGGGCGGAAGAGGTCGTGAAGCTCCTGCGGGCACTCGAGACGGACGAACGCGAGACCGCATCGGTTCAGCGGAACCTGCTCGCGAACCGGATGGCGATGCTCCGGGCCCTCGAGTTCGAGCTCCTATGGGGCACCGAGAACGGACTCTGGGAGCGGACAGCGAAACTCGCTGGGCCCGCCTTCCGGTCGGCCCAGCAGGCAGCTCTGGGGACCGACGAGGGAAGCTGGCGGGAGGGTTGCGAAGGCGCGCTCCGTCTCTATGCACTGTCCGCACGGGCGAACTTGGGAATCCTTCGAGGGGAGAAGCGCCGCATCGTGACGGCGGCGTGCCGTCGGGCGGGGTATCCGATCGAAGGACCCGGGTCCCGTCAGCGCTAGCGCGCCTTCAGGACCTTCTTCACGTTCGGGTGTTCCTTCGTGAAGATCTTCCCGCCGCAGTTGTCGCAGCGCACTCCGAAGAGGTTCGCGTCCGAGGGAAGGGCTTCCCCGCAGCGGATGCAACGGAACATGGCTACCGATTCGACCTTCCTTGAGGGCTTAAGCGTTGCCCGGGGTCGGTTCCCGTTCGGTCCGCTGGATCGGAGGAGGGGCGGCGAAGACGTACGCGTTCGAGGCGAACCGGGTGCCGCAGCGGCGGCACTCGAAGACGCCGCTCGCGACCCGGTGGAGCGTCACGGTCGAGCAACGCGGGCAAGCCGCATCGGGTCCGCGCGCGCGGTCGATCTCGACCACCCGTCGGCGAATCCGGATACCGTAGCGGGGACCCATCCAGCCGGTCGGGCCGGCCTTCTTCGTCCGCTTGCTCATGCCGAGCCTCCCTTCGCGAGGAGCCGGTGGCGCTCGCCGTGGCGGAACGCGCGCCGTACGACGTCCTTCACGTCGTCCGGGGAGAACGCACCGATAAGACCCTTCTGCATCGCCACGACCCGGCCGACCTCGTCGGTCGCGACCGTGATGCGGCCCTGGGCCGCCCGTTCCTCGTCGAACGTCGGGTCGACCGCAAGGGTGTCGCCGAGGCGCACGAACGTGCACTCGACGGGGAAGTGATTGACCTCGAGCGGGTAATCCGCGGGCGCGACCTCGAACCGCTTCGCCGGCACGGTGGTGTGGGCGAGGGCGCTCACGGCCGCAAGGGACGCGGCATCGATGAGGTTCCCGGAGTGGTCGAGGACGTGGATGTCAACGTAGCAGGTCCAGCACTTCTCGCCCGGGGTGACGCAGAGGCGGGTGAGGTCGATCGTTTCCGCGGCGCGGATGGCGCGGTCGACCACGCGAGAAACCTCGATCGCTCCGGGCTGGGGCGGACCGGGTTCGAAGATCGCGTTCGAGAGCGGGATCAGCTCCGCATTGGTCGTGAGGGTGCCGGCGTTCGGGGTATCGGCGTAGGGTTTTCCCGGTTCGAGCTTGACGCCCGAAAGCACCGCGGTGGTGCCGATCCGCACGAGGGCCGAACCGTCCGCGCTTGCGACGAACCCCGGTTCGACCGTGATCGGCCGGTATTCGTCGGGGCCGCGTCCGTCGAGGCGCTTTCCCTCGGCCGCAAGGTCGAGGATGTGGGTGGTCAGGATCTCGGCGGAGACCTCTTCGCTCATGCGGGACCTCCCACCGGGCCGGTCGCATAGCGCTCGCGGAGTGCCTGCTTCATCACTTCGTAGATCGCGCGGCAGCCCTGCACGCCGAGGTCGAGCGACTGTGCGAGCTCCTCCTCGGTCATGTGCCCCTCCATCTGGAGCAGCACGAGCCGTCCGGATTGCGGAACGAGCGCCATCGGAAGGTCGGCTTCGCCGAAGTTGTCCTCTTCTTTCCTCAGGTCGAGGGCGATCTTACCGGCGATCTTGCCGACCGCGACCGCGGGCAGAAGGTCGACCATCGGGATCCCCGCGTCCGCGAGGGCCATGGAGGCGGCGACCAGGCCGGCGCATCGCGTCCCGGCGTTCGCCTGGAGGACCTCGATGTAGATGTCGATGCTCGTGCGGGGGTATTCCTCCGCGAAGACCACGGATTCGAACGCCTCGCCGATGACCTTCGAGATCTCCTGCGAGCGGCGGTCGAGGCCGGGCCGCTTGCGCTCGTCGACCGAGAAGGCAGCCATGTTGTACTTGCACTGGATGACGGCCTTGTTGTTCTGCTGAAGGTGCCGAGGATGGACCTCGCGCGGTCCGTAAACCGCCGCCATCACCTTGTTCGCGCCCCACTCGACGAAGGCCGAGCCGTCGGCGTTGTGGAGAGCGCCCACTTGGATCTTGAGCGGCCTGAGTTCGTCCAGCTTTCGTCCATCGATCCGGAGCCCCTCGGGGCTCAACAGCACCGGGACCTCCTTTGCTCCTACGCTTCCCATTTTCATTCTCCTTCGAATATCATGGCTCGCCGGGTTCGGCCGGCTCCGCGGTGTCGTCCTCCGACTCGGCGCCGTCCTCGTCCGGTTCGACCGGGGGCAGGCTCCGGGGCGGCGTGTCGCGGTGCGCGTGTTCCTGCGGCGGTTCGGCCGGCCCCTTGTCGGTGGTGGGCATCGTCGCGAGAAGATAGCTCTCCACGCGGTCGGTCAGGCCCGAATGCTGCGCGTTCTCCTCGATGATCCGGAGCACTTCGCTCACCCGGTGGATCGCGTCCGGACTTCCTCCGATCCAGATCCGTCCGTTCTGGCCCACCACGACCTCGGCGCCGGTGTGCTTTCGGATCGTCTCGATCATGGAGCCGTTCCGGCCGACGACCCTCGGGACGCGGGCCGGGGAGATGCGGACGATCGTGCCGCCCTCGAGCTTTCCGAGCCCTTCGCCGTTCATCGTGACGCCGATGCGCCCGGTCGCTTCGAGGCTCTCGACCTGGACCACGACCGCGTCCCCGACGCGCAGGAACCGGTCGGTCTCTCCGATCTCGACCTGCCAGGGCGTCCCGGTCATATGGAGCGGGGCCCAGCGGGGGGCGCCGATGTCGAGAAGCCAGAACGTCCCTTGGACATCCGTGACGGTGCCGAGGATGGTATCGTGAGGTTTGGGAATGTACCGGCCCGAAAGCGGGATCACCGAAACGAGCGGCGGCCGCTCCGAGATCAGACCGAGTACGCTCGCGTAGACCTTGCCGCCGGTGCGGTAGGTTCCGGGCCCCGGCTTCAAACCCTGGGCGCGGATCTCTTCGCCGGGAAGAACTAGTGTCCGGTCCCCGGAGGGAGACGAGGGAGAACCCTCGTGGCCACGAGATCGGTGGCCCGAACGATGACCGCTGGACATATTGCGTGCTGCACCGGGCCGCTCGACAGGAGTGCCCTATTTAACCAAAGCGGTCTCGGCGGCGCCCTTGGTGCGCGCGCTCAACTTCTCGTAGAGTTCCGTCTGCATTCCGGCCGGAATTTCGATCACCGCGCTCCAGCTTCCTTCGGAGAGCCAGTTCTCTTCGAGGAGACGACCCAAGCCCTTCACTTCGCCGATGACGCGCGGATAGAATTGTCCGGGGATCTTGATCTTGACCTTGACGACGTCGAGCCGGATCGGGATCAGGGGGCGGAGCTTCGCGAGGACCTCCTGGACCTGTTCGTCGACCGGACGGAAGGGGTCGATGTGCACCTTCGCCTCCGTCATTGCCGCTTCGATCCGGGCCGGCGGATGCGGGGCCCCGGTCTGGGGGTTCATCGCGTTGCGTGCGATGGTCGCCACGATCTGCTGGTGCTTCGCGGCCTGCAGTTTGTGCCGCTGTTCGGTCGTGGTCTGGACCTCGCCCTTGAGAACGATCGTCTTCGCGATCTCGGCGAGGTTGCGGGTGTGGAACGTCTTTTCGAGATGTTCGTCGGAGATCTTGTCGCCCTTCTTCGCGTCCTTGAAGACCTGATCGAGCGCGAGCTTGTCCGAGAGGTCAACGTCCTTGCCGTCCTTCAGGTCCTGGACCGCCTGGGGGTCGACCAGCACCTCGAAGCGCGAACCCTGGTTCTCCCAGCGCGCGATGACCGCGTCCTCGACCTTCACCATGGTGGAGCGTGAGAGGAATCGCCGGGCCTAGTTGCGGCTCGGCTTGGACCCGCCGCTGACCGGCGGAAGGCGCTGGACGTACTTCTGGACCTCGTCCGCGGGGAATCGGGTCATGCCCCCGCCGACCTGGGTCGAGCAAACCTCGACCTGCGAAAGGTTGCCGCCCTCCTCGAGCCCGGCTCGCAGACCCTCGAGAGCGAGGAGGATGGCGCCGTCCCGATCCATGCCGGGTCGGTACTTCTGTTCGAAGAGGTCCATGACCGGACCCTTGTTGCCACCGGTGCTTGCCGCCTTGAAGCTCGTGAGGGAGCCCGAAGGCTCGGTCTCGTAGAGGTGGACCCCGCCGTCGTCATATCCGCCGACCAGGAGCGCGGTCCCGAACGGTCGGACGCCGCCGAACTGGGTGTACTGCTGTTTGTAATCGCAGACGCGTCGGACGAGGAGTTCGACCGACATCGGCTCCGAGTAGGTGACCCGGTTGATCTGGGCGGAGAGCCGAGCGTAATCGACCAGCACGCGGGCGTCCGCGACCAGACCGGCCGTCGCACAGGCGATGTTCTCGTCGATCTGATGGATCTTCTCGAGGCTCGAGGCTTCCGCGAGCTTCGGGTTCGGGATCCGCCGGTCCGCGATGAGCACCACACCGTCCGAATAGACGACGCCGGCGGTGGTCGCCCCACGCCGCACGGCTTCGCGAGCGTACTCGACCTGGAAGAGCCGTCCGTCGGGCGAGAAGACCGTGATCGCCCGGTCGTAGGCCATCTGGCCGGGTTGCATCTCCATCGTGAGCGCCTCGCTCGGGCACTGAGGCCCCCTTTATAACGAGCGCGCGGGCAGTAACGCTCCCGTGAGCCGGTTACACGTCGCCCGTGCGGCTCCCTGTCGACCAACACGGGCGTCCCGACAACCGTAAGAGCCCCGGTCGGCCCTGTCCGTCCATGAGCCCTCCCGCCGAGCCGGGTTCGGGACACACGGGCGGTTGGCGCCTCGCGGACCGGTCCTCCTCCTACCTTCGGAGCGCCGCGGAACAACCCATCGAATGGTACCCGTGGGGCCCCGAGCCGTTCGAACTCGCCCGTCGGACGGGGCGTCCGATCTTGCTCGACATCGGCGCCTCCTGGTGCCACTGGTGCCACGTCATGGACGAAGGAACGTACTCCGACCCCGAGGTCTCCCGTCTCCTGTTCCAGCACTTCGTGGCGGTCAAGGTCGACCGTGACGAGCACCCCGAGATCGACCGACGTTATCAACGCCAAGTGGGGGCTCTCACGGGCGAGGGCGGATGGCCGCTCACCGGGTTCCTGACCCCGGACGGCGAGGTCTTCCTCGGTGGCACTTACTTCCCACCGACCGACGGCCACGGCCGTCCCGGATTCCGTCGGGTCCTCAAGGAGGTCGCGCGGCTGTGGTCCGATGAACCCGAGCGGATTCGGGAGAACGCGCAATCCGTCCGGGGCGCGCTCCAACGCATGCGCGAGGCGCGCTCGCCGGCGGACCGGCCCCTCGACACGTTCGTCGCCGCCATACGCGGGGAGATCCTCTCGAGCTTCGACCCGATCAACGGCGGCTTCGGGATGGCCCCGAAGTTCCCGCATCCGACCGCCGTGTCGTTCCTCCTGTGGGACGGGTTCGCGAGCGGCAGCGAGGCGAGCTCCGAGCGCGCGCACGAGACCCTCACCCGGATGGCGGACGGCGGTCTCTTCGACCAATTGGGCGGCGGGTTCCACCGGTATTCCGTGGACGAGGGCTGGCACATCCCTCATTTCGAGAAGATGGGGGTCGACAACGCGGCGCTCCTCTCGGCCTACGTGGAGGGCGCGGCCCGGTTCCAGGACCCTCGCCTCGAAGAGGCGGTCCGGTCGACCATCGGTTGGGTGCGGGAGGTTCTCGCCGACCCGCACGGGGGCTTCGGATCGAGCCAGGACGCGGACAACGCGCCGGGCGACGACGGTGGCTACTTCACGTGGTCGCGCGCCGAGCTCAAGGACTCGCTCGACCACGACGAGCTACGACTGGTCACACGGTTCTTCGGAGTCGGCACCGAGGGTCGGATGCCCCACGACCCCGAACGGAACGTCCTATTTCGGCTCCTTCCGCTCGCCGAGGCCGCGGAGGGCGTCTATCCTGCCGGGGATGCCGGGGCGGCACTCGCCCGTGCCGTCGCGAAGCTCCGAGGGGTGCGCTCGGCTCGTCCCACGCCCCAGGTCGACCGCGCGGTCTACGCCGATATCAACGGTCGCTTCATCGCATCGTTCGCGCGGGCCGGCGCTTTCCTCGGCGACAGCTCGGTCGTCGCGGACGCCCGTCGAGCCGCGGACCGGCTCCTCGAGGAGGCGTTTCGGCCGGGCCAGGGTGTCGCGCACCGGATCGACCCCGAGGGCGCGCGTGGCTTCGGCCTCCTCGAAGACCAGGTGGCCTTCGCCTCGGGACTTCTCGAGCTCTCTGGGGTGCTCGCGGAACCGAAGTATCTCGAGACGGCGGTCCTCCTGCTCGAGCTGGTCGACCGGGAGTTCCGGGGCGAGGACGCTCTCCTGCGGGACCTGTCGCCCGGGCTCTACGACGGACCGGTGGTCGGGGGAGTGACCGAACCTTCCTATCCGCTCGAGGACAGTCCGCACCTTTCAGCGAATGCTTCGGCCGCGATCTCGTTCGTTCGCGCGGGTTCGCTGACGCACGACGACCGGTGGACGGAGAAGGCGCGAGCGCTTCTCCAGCCGATCTCCCGCCGCATCGGTGGAGCCGGCCTCTTTGCCGGCGGCTGCGCGCTCGCGGGAGGCCTCTTGTCGACGCCTCCGGCGACGGTGGTCGTCGAGGGCACCGGAGCGGGAGCCGAAGCGCTGTTGCGCGCGGCCCGTCGGGCGTGGCATCCCAACGTCTGGGTGTTCTCGGGGCATCCGCCCCCTCCGTTCTCCTTCCCGGGAGAGATTGGACTGGAGAGGGCATCGAAGGAGGCTCGGGCCCTGGTCTGCTTTGGGACCGCCTGCGCGCCGCCCGTTACCGACCCGGCGGCGATCGGCCCGTTGCTCGGGAGCGGCGGACGCTCTCGGAACGTGTCGTGAGGACGCCGAGGTCGGTTCCGTCCAGTAGATAGGCCCGCGCGACGCCCTGCGCGAGGAACCGGCCGTAGAGGAACGTTCGCCCCCGCGCCGGTCGTTCCCGGTTCAATGCTTCCGTGCCCGCGATCGGGTTGAACGCCGGCAGGATGACCACTTCGCGGGCCTGCGGCTCGATGTGGCGACGGCGTCGGGAGCTCCTCGAAACCACCGGCTCCCGCTCCACTCGGACCCAACAGCGGCGTTTTCCTTCGGGGTCGTCCGCGGTCGGGGCGAGCCGGAAGCCCGGGTGGAGGTGCCCCGCGACGAGGCGCGGAGCGCGCAGTACCGGGTTCGACGGCCACCGATGGCCGTGGAAGATGCCGACCCCTCCGCGGACCATCCCCGTGGCCGGATGAACGAGCACTTCGCGCGGGAGGTGACGGACGATGCCCACGTCGTGGTTGCCGAGCACCAGCTCGACGGTGAGACCCTCCCGCAGGAGCTCGGCGAAGAAGTCGAAGACGACCGGTCGTAGCGCGAGGGGGGTGCCTACGATCGGATGCTTTGCGTCCCCGGCGATGACCACGGCATCCGCCCGGGTCGAACGGGCGAGCTCGACCAGCCGATGGGCGAGTTGTTCGGCCGAAGCCTCGGGAGGCCCGAGGGGCCGGTCGGAGGTGGCTCCGAGGCCGAGATGGATGTCCGCGACGACGAGGGTCCTGGGGTCGGAAGGTGCGACCGGTTCGATGACCAGTGCCGGAGCATCCGGCACCGGGCGTAAGGGACTCTCCACGCCCCCGTAGCCGGCCCACGGCCAAGACGATTCTCGGCCGGTGGCCCTGGGGCTCCTCGAGAGACCGGACCGACCTCCTTTATATAAAAGAACTAATTGGATTATCCCGAGGGAAGCCGGTGCCGTCTGCGCGAGAGCGTTCGATCGAACGGATCCGGGCCCTGCTCGAACGCGCCGGATTCTACGTTTCCGACACGCACGCGATCCGACCGACCAGTTTCGACCTCGCGGCCCGACGGGATGCGACGTTCCTGCTCGTCAAGGTCCTCAAGAACATCGATGCGCTCGATTCCGAGGAAGCGACCCGCCTGAGGGAGCTCGGGCACCTCTTTCCGGCCATCGTGCTCGTGATCGGCCAAACCTCGGGCGCTTCCGACCTCGACCCGGGAGTGGTCTACAAGCGCTACGGCGTACCGATCATCAACGAGGAGACGCTCCAGGAGTTCCTCGAGAAGGCGCTCCCCCCGTTCCTCTACGCGAGCCCGGGCGGAACCTTCGCCCAGGTGGACGGGCCGCGACTCCATCAGTTGCGGAGCGATCGAGGGCTCTCCCTCGGAACCCTCGCGAGCATTGCCGGGGTGTCTCGACGGGCGATCCAGCTCTACGAGGAGAGCGCCGGAGCGGAGGCGCTCGTC
The DNA here is from genome assembly GCA_050013595.1 of Thermoplasmata archaeon. Lineage (GTDB taxonomy): Archaea > Thermoplasmatota > Thermoplasmata > Lutacidiplasmatales > UBA184 > Lutacidiplasma. The sequence goes on from JBEKEY010000005.1 coordinate 8,711, forward strand.
ATCGAGCGCATCGAGACGTACCTCGGGGAGACCATCGTTCGACCCATCGACCTCTTCGAATGGTCCGCTCGACAGCGGAGCGAGACGGACGAGGAGAAGGCCGCGAAGGAGCGGGACCCCTCGGTGGAGCGAACCCTGCCCCGCACGGGCGATGCGTTGCGGGACGGCGTCCTGCAACAGCTCGAGGGGATGGGACTCGACATCACGGTCACCGTGCGGGCGCCGTTCGACGCCCTCGGACGGACTCCCGAGATCCTCCTCGCCGCCGTCGGGAGCCTGCGGACCGCCCTCCACCGGGCGGAGGTGCTCCACGGTCTCGCCCGCGTTGCCGAGGGCCATGCGCTCTTCGTCGTCCGCGACAACGTGACCCGCTCCTCGATCGCCGGACTTCCGATCCTGACGATCACCGAACTGCGACGCCACCGCGACCCGGACGACCTGATCGACGAGATCACCGAACGGGAAGGCAGGTGATCAGCGGGACGTTCGGGAGCTCGCCGCAGGTCCTCTTGCTCGCGCCGGTGCGAGGGCTCACTTCCGAGGTCCCGCGGGTCCTGTCGGCGCTCGAGCAGATCGCCCCCGCGCGGGTCGGCCTGGGCCTGTCGCGGGACGAGATGGCCAGCCTCCACGACTATTTCGTGGTCGCCGACGCGGAACCGATCGTCCCGCTGACCTCGAACGAGACGAGCGAAGTGCGCGGGCTCGTTCGGTTCGGCGAGGTGCGGGTCCCCAATCCGTCGTTCGTCGAGGTCCTCCGATGGGCGTGGTCGCGCAACCTTCGGATCGACCCGCTCGACCCGGACGACGAACGCACCGCGGCGCTCTTCGCGGAACATATCGGCTATCTCGAGCTCGTGCGTCGGACGGTCCGGGAGCGCCGCGTCGCTCGCGCTCCTCCGGCACCGTCGACGGCGGACGAGTTCGCGCTCGCCTGGGACCGCGAGATCGCCTCAGGCCGCGGTTCCCGAGACTACGCCGGGGCCCGCGACCAGTACTTGGTGGACCAGATCCCCTTGCTCTCCCCCGACCGGGCACCCGTGGCGGTCGTGGTGGACCGGGAACGGTTCGATTCGATCCGAATCCTTCTGACCCAGGGACCACCGACGACGATCGCCTAGGGGAACGGGTTCATTCGTCGCGCGCGAGGATCTTCTCGAGGAACGCTCGGCCCGCCCGGCGGAAGTCTTCGAGGGACCCCTCGTTGACGAGCATCCCGTCGGCGACAGCGAAGGCGTTGCCGATGCCCCACTTGAGCTCGCGTCGGTCCCGGTCGTAGAACTCCTGGAGGTCGGTGCCATCGTCCGCGCGGCTGCGGCTCGCCATGCGGTCGTGCCGCGTCTCGGGCGAGGCAAAGATGCCGAGGACGAACAGGTCGCCGAAGTTGTGCCGGAAGACGGTCACCTCGGTGTCGGACCGGCACCCGTCGACCAGCATTCGGGTCTCGATCAGTTTCGGGACCGCGCGTTGCGCCCAGATCCCGGGGCCGTGTTTGTCGCGCTCCTCGGCGGCGACCCGGGCGACGCTCTGGTTCGTGACGGGAAGGCCGCGGCGCCGGGTCTCGTCCCGAACGAGGTCCCCCATCTTGAGTGTCGCGAGGCCCATGGCACGGGCGACCCCGACGAGCTCGTCCTTGCCCGAACCGGGCATTCCGACCGTGACGATGAGTTTCATAGTGTGGAGGGAGGTTCGTCGGGCGCGCTCTTCGAACCGCTCGCGGTCGCACGGATCTGGTCCGCGACCTCGTGCTCGGAGATCATCTGCAGACGGTCCGCCCGCTGCCTGAACGCGACGGCTTCCTGCTCTTCGAGCCGGGCGGTCTCGACGTACCGGTCGACCTTGACCTTCAGCTCCGCGGTCTTCTGGGTCTTGGTCGCCGCGCGAAGCTCGAGCGCCCGGGCCTTCTGCTGCTTGTCGACCACCTTCTGTTGGAGCTTTCGAACCTTGTAGTGAAGGCCGGTCACGTCGGAGCCGATCGGGGCGCCGCCGGTCTTCTTCGTCGCCGCGTCGATGTCCCGCTCGTGCTGCTTCATGTGCTGCTCGATCTCGGGGATCTCGGCGAGTACCCGCTGGCCCCGCTCCCTGAGGAGCGTCGCCTGGTGCCGCAGCTTATCGATCCTTGTATTGAGCCGCGCTACCCGTTGGTTGGCGCGAGCGGACGCACGGTCGTGCCGCGCGGCGATCTCGCGGAGCTTGGTGATGTCGGCGTACTGCTGGCCGATCCACCGGGAACGTCGGGCAGCGAGCGGTGTCGCCCCGGTCGTCGATTGCGGGGGTGCGTCTCCGCCGGTCGCCATCGGTACGCCGTGACTCGGACGCGAGATATAGCCGTTGTCTTAGCACGGAAGATGCGCGGTCAGCCTAGGCGCGTGCGGGCCGTGGAGGGCGCAAGAGCGGCGCGATGCGACCGGCGAGCTCCGCGACCGGAACACGTTCTTGCGCCTTCGAGTCCCGGGTCCGGATCGTGACGGTACCGTGGGAGGGACCGTCTCCGACCGTTTCCGCATCGACGGTCACGCAGAACGGCGTTCCCGCCTCGTCCATGCGAGCGTAGCGCTTTCCGATCGTCCCCGCATCATCGTACTGGTTCGGGATCCCGCCGGCGGAGAGTTCGTCCGACAAGCGGGCAGCGAACCCACCGTGCTCCTTCGCGATGAGCGGGAAGACCCCGACCGGCACCGGCGCGAGGTACGTCGGGAGTCGCCACACCGTCCGGTCGCCGTCCTTCCCGAGGTGAAGGTCCGCGCATGCCCAGACGTTGCGGTCGGGACCGAAGGTGAGCTCGAGCACGTGCGGAAGCACCGATCGGCCACCGGTCAGGGTCACGGAGAGGTCCTTTCCCGAGCCTTGTCCGTGCCGACCGAGGTCGTAGTCGCCCCGGTAATGAAGCGCTCCGAGTTCCTTGAAACCGCCGAGGCTCTCGAGGTTCGCCTCGACATCGAACTGGATCCGGTTGTAGAAGGCCCGTTCCTGGTCGGATTTCTCGAGCAGCCGGAGGCGGTCGGCGGGGTATCCGAGCACGTCCCGGTAGAACCGGAACGTGTGAGCGAGGTGGAAGGCGTAGAACTCGGGCAACCCTCCCGCGCGGACCAAGTCGCCGGCCGAGACGAGCTCGACCTCCTCGGACCCGGCCAATCGTCGAGCCGCTCGGACGACGGGGAGCTTCTCGTCGCGAACGCGGTCGAAGGGGAGCGGGAAGTTCTCGGGGTCAAAGAAGACCTGGAGCTCGGCCTGCGTGAAGGCCCGCATCCGGAAGAGAACCTGGCGGGGCGCGATCTCGTTGCGGTAAGCCTTCCCGATGACCGCGATCCCGAGCGGAAGGGCGTGGCGACCGACGTCCCACATCCGGGGGAAGGAGAGATAGCTGCTCTGCGCGGTCTCGGGCCGCAAGTAGACCCGTTCGCGGCCGGTCACTCCGAAGTCGAGCCCGAACATCAGATTGAACGGGCGGGGCACGCTCAATTCCGTCGAGCCGCAGCTCGGGCAGCGTACGCCCTTCGCCCGGACGATCTCCCCGATCTCCGCCGGAGCGAGGCCGTCGACCCCCTCGGGTCGAACCTTCTCGAGGACCGTGTCAGCACGGAACGCGTTATGGCAATGGTCGCAGGTGACCTCGGGGTCGGTGAAGTTCTCGAGGTGGCCCGACACTCGGACGACCACCTCCGGAAGGATCTCCGCGGGCTCGATCAGATAGTAATCGTGGGAGAGGCCCACGAACCAGGCCGTCCAGGCCTCCTCGATTCGGCGCTTGAGCGCCGCGCCGAGAGGTCCGTAATCGTAGAGTCCCTGGGCGCCCCCGTAGATCTCCGCGGTCGGCCAGAGGACTCCCCGTCGTCGGAGAAGTGCGAACAGCTCGTCGCTCTTCATCGTCCCGCCGCCGTCCTTCGGGTCCCGGGCCGGAACCGGACCATAAGGTGTTCGGTAGTGCGCGTGACGACCTGATAGGCGGGGTCGTCCGGGGGGAGTCGCAGAACGACCGGGGGAACGGGCATCCCGGGGACCACCAGCGCCGCTTCCGGTTCCCCCAGCCACTTCCAGGGTTCGACGAGCGCCGCCCGGGCAAGGAAAGCGGCCGAAACCGGTCGTCGGCGAAGGCGGGAGGCGACGTAGGCGAACTCCATCTCCCGCCAGAGCGACGGGGCGTGGAACATCGCGTTGTCGGTGCCGAGCATCACCGATAGCCCGAGGCGCTCCATCGAACGGAGGTCGGGCTGACGTGCGAACAGCGCGTTCGAGCGTGGGCAGACGACGACCGAGACCCGCTCGTCACGCACCGCCGCGAGGTCGTCGGGGGTCGCCTTCGCGAGATGAACGAGGAGATCCGGGCGCGGGTCCAGGTAGCGCTCGGGCTTCTCACGGACCGCTTCGCTCGCGTGAAGCCCGAACTTCTTTCCGGAAGCTCGGCAGGCCCGCGCGACGACCCGACGGGTCTCGTCCGTCTCGTCCCGCGCGCTCGAAAGACCGACACCGTCCGAGACCGAGAGGAGCCGACCGAGCTCACTTTGAACGACGGGGCGGGCGAGCGGGCGCCCGAGGGCCAGCACACGGACCGAGCTCCCTCGGGCCGCCTCGCGCAACAGTTCGACCCCCGGTCGCCCCTCCTCTCGGAAATCCACGGTCGCGGCCACTCCGTCCCGATCCATTCGACGCAGCGCGAGCCGAATGGCACGGACCTTCTCTGCGCGGGAGGTGCGGGCCAGGAGCTGGAACTTGTATCCGTGCGGAGGCTGGATCAACCGGGAGACGGGACCCGGGGGCGGCTCGCGGACCGACACCGCATCGCCGAGGTGGGTGTGGGCGTTCACCGGCGCGGGCACGACGATCCCCCGGATCGTCCGCTCACCCCGGCGGCGCCCCTCGGTCCCCCGAGCACCCACCTCGACGACCCGCCCGTGGGAAAACCGAACGTAGCCGGGGCGCGCCCCCTCAATGTCCAGGATGGCACCAACGACAAGCATCGCGCGCCCGGTGGGAGCCCTTCGGCGCATTAAGCCGCTTCCCGGGTCCCCCAAGCGATAAGGCGGCGAATGACTCACCCGCCTCCGCCCACCATGACGGGAGCGGTCGCCGATCGGCCCCGGGACTTGCTCGTCTCGGGCCACGTCAACATCGACCGGTTCCTTTCGGTTCGCTCGTTTCCCGAGGCCGACCGAACCGTTCCGGTGCTCACTCATCGAGCGGAGCTGGGCGGAACAGCCACGAACATCGTGCGGGTCGCGACGAAGCTCGGAGTGGCCACGGGCCTGGTCGCGCGGGTGGGGGACGGATTCCCCGAGGAGTACCTCGCCGCCGTCCGAGACGCCGGCGTCGACCTTCGGGGGGTCGAGCACGTTCGCGGGATCCCCACCCCGACGTGCTACATCATCGAGGACGGAGACGGTGCTCAACGGACGCTCATCGACCAGGGGGCGATGACGCACTCCCGCGGCGCCAGGCTTCCGACCGGGTGGTTGCGGGAGTATTCGTGGCTCCACCTGACGACCGCCGACCCCGAGTTCCAGCTTCGACTTCAGAAGGCGGCTCGGAGCCGCGGTCTTCACGTCGCCGCCGACCCCGCCCAGGAGATCCATTACCGTTGGGACCGTCGATCGTTCCGGGAGCTGCTGCGCGGCTCCGAGATCCTCTTCGGCAACCGAGCCGAGATCGCCCGCGCGCTCGAATTCGTCGGGGCTCGGCGCGCCGAAGGTCTCCTCGAGTTCGTCCCCCTCGTGATCCGGACCGAGGGGAGGAACGGCGCTTCCGCCTTCTCTCGGGCCGGCCGATTCCACGTCACTGCGGCCCCTCATGCCCGGGTCCGCACTCTCGTCGGAGCGGGGGATGCGTTCCGGGGAGGATTCTATGCAGCTTGGTTCGCGGGGCAGCCGCTCGTTCGCTGTCTTGCCGCCGGGACCCGAAGTTCGGCTCGCTGGATCGAAGGGAAGCGATAGGTTCGAACCATGGAAATGCACGCGTTCGGCCACCTGACGCCGGTCGACGTGGCCCGTCGGCGATTGCTCAAGGCGACGCGGCCGATCGACCGTGTCGAGCAGGTCCGGGTCGAGTGCGCGTTTCAACGGGTCCTCGCCCGAAATGTCCGAGCGCCCGTGCCCGTCCCGAGCTTCCCGCGGACCACCTGGGACGGCTACGCGTTCCGGAGTCGTGACACGCACGGGGCGTCGCACGCCCACCCGGCCGAGCTCCGGGTGGTCGGCGAGGTCTTCGCGGAACAGTCCTTTTCCCGCCGGCTCCGGCCGGGGGAAGCCGTCGCGATCGCGACCGGCGGTGCGATTCCCCAAGGAGCCGACGCGGTCGTCATCTTCGAAGAGGTCGATCGACGCAAGGAGGTCGTACGGATCTTCCGCCCGATCGGGAAGGGAGACCGCATCTCCACTCCCGGCCATGATTTTCCGAGAGGGACGCTGCTCGGACGAAAGGGCGAGGAGCTGACCGCACCGACGGTCGGCGCCATCGCCGCCTGCGGAATCCCGAAAGTGTCGGTCTATGCCGCTCCTCGGGTCGCGGTCATCCCGAACGGGAACGAACTCCTCTCCCCGGGCGACCCTCCCGCGGTCGGTCGGATCTACGAGAGCAACAACGCCACCATCGCCTCGGTGATCCTGGCGGCGGGCGGGATCCCCGAAGTTCACCCACCCGTTCCCGACGATCCGGTGCTGATCGAACGAGCCCTACGGGCGGCGCTCGCGCGCACCGACCTCGTCCTCGCGACCGGTGGAAGCTCGGTCGGGGAGCGCGACCACCTGCCCCGGATCCTCCCGAAACTCGGCCGCCTTCTCTTCCACGGGATCGCGGTACGAGCCGGCAAGCCCACGCTCGCGGCTCGGGCGGGGCGGAAGCTCGTGATCGGGATGCCGGGCCACCCTACCTCGTGCCTCGCGAACATGTACTGGCTGGTGCTGCCCGCCCTGAGAAGGCTGGGTCGCCGCCCCGGACCCGGATGGACGGACGGGTGGGCGGTGCTCGGCAGTGACGCGGCGGTTCCGACACCGGGACTCGCCACCATCGTGCCGTTGCGCTTCGAGAAGGGACGGGCCTACACCACGTACCGTGGTTCGTCCGTGATCACGAGTCTCGCCGGAGCCACCGCCTTCGCGATGATCCCTCCCGGACGTCGGGCCGTCCACCGGGGCGAACGAGTCCGCGTCCACTACCTCGACCCCCCGCTCGGCCCCGGGGGCCCTCGGGACTGACGGCGTCGCCCGGGAACGGTTAAGCGGTCCGTCGCCTCGGTCGGCCGTGGCGCGCCGAAACCTCGCGCTCGCGATACTTTCCATCGAGGGAACGAACTGCGACGACGAGCTCCGCGAGGCGCTCGCGACACTGGGCGCCCGCCCCGAGGTCGTCCTGCTGAAGCAGCTCGAGGGACGCGATGTGCCGCCCGAGGCGCGGCGACGGCTCTCGGATTATCAGGCGTTGTTCGTGCCGGGCGGGTTCTCGGCCGGCGACTACGTTCGCGCGGGGGCCATCTTCGCCGCTCGCGCGCGGGCGTCGATCGGCGCCGAGCTCGAAGCGTTCGTCCGAAGCGGACGGATCGTGGCCGGTATCTGCAACGGTTTTCAGGTCCTCACCGAGCTCGGGCTCTTGCCCGGTCGTCCGGGGGGGCATCTCACGACGCCCGACGCAGCCCTCATGACCAACGACTCCGGCCACTTCGAGTGTCGCCCGACCTTCGTGGCCTGGGAGGGCGGGATCTTTCCTCCTCTTCAGAACGTTCGGAAGGGAACCCGATTTCTCTTCCCGTCCGCGCACGCCGAGGGAAAGCTCGTCCTCCGGAGCGAGAAGCTCCGCCGGTCGGTCGAGGAGAACGGCCAGGTGTTGTTCCGCTGGGTCTCCCCGGACGGGTCTCCGACGCGATACCCGTGGAACCCGAACGGTTCCGAGGGAGACATCGCGGGACTCACGAACCCCGAGGGGAATGTCTTCGGCCTGATGCCGCACCCCGAGCGCTCGTTCTTCCGTGCTCAGGCGCCGGATTGGTCGAGGAACGGTTCCGCGGAGGGGTTCGGCGACGGTCAGCGGTTCCTGGATTCCGTTCTCAGCTACGCCGAACGCCACACCTAGCCCGGACCGAGTCCAAGTCGCCAGACCTCGAGCTTCTCTCCTTCGAGCGGCCGGAAGTCCGCCACTTCCGCGGTACCCCCACGGTTCGTCCAGTCGCGCCAGATCCGGGCGAGAGCCGCGGCGTCCTGCACGGTCGAGACCACGAGGAACGCCGCTCCGCCCGGTGTGAGGTGCTGGTCCAGCTCGGCGACCAGGCGAGCGGTGACCCGGCAGCCGTCGGGTCCGCCGTCCAGCGCGAGGTTGTGCCATCGGTCAAGATCCCGCTCCTCCGGCCGGGTCGGGAGATACGGGGGATTCGCGAGCAACCGGTCAAATCGTCCCAGTCCACGGGCCAGGTCGGTTCGGACGAGCTCGAGGTCGGCGCCCTCCGCGCGCGCCCGTCGGCGGAGAGAGCGGAGCGCGTGCGGGTTGAGGTCGGTCGCGACCACTCGCGCGCCACATCGTGCCGCGGTGAGCGCCGCGAGGCCGTTGCCGGTTCCGACCTCGATGAGCCGCGTGCCGCGTGGGACCTCGGCGAAGGGCAGAAGGAGTCGCGTATCCTCGCGGGCAGGATAGACCGCCGTCTCCCCGTTCGATGGTTCGGGGTCGCCGGCGGTCGATGACGGGAGCGGCGTGTCCCCGCGATGCCTTCTTATTGGCTCCACGCGTACAACACAGCCTAGCGGTCTACTTCTCATGCCTCGTCGACTTTCTCCTCCGGTCAAGATCGGGATAACGGGTCTCCCGGGCTCGGGCAAGACCCAAACCCTGCTTCGGATCATCGAGCTCCTCGAGGAGGAGGGGGTGACGGTCGGTGGGATGGTCACGGAACCGATCGTCGAGAAGCAACGGCGTACGGGGTTCCAGATCACGGATTGGATGACGAAGGAGCACGAGGTCTTTGCCCACGAGGGGCTCAAGTCCCGTGTCCGGTCCGGCCGGTACGGGGTCAACATCGCCGCCCTCGAGGGCCTCGGTACCCGGGCGCTCGCCGAAGCGCGCGAATCCGCGGACGTGATCGTGATCGACGAGGTCGGCAAGATGGAGGTCGAGAGCGAGCTCTTCACGAAGAGCGTCATCGACACCCTCGACGCGCGCAAGTCGATCGTCATGACCCTCCATAAGAAGTCGAGGAATCCCTTGCTCCAGGACATCCGTCGGAGGGACGAACTACGCCTGCTCGAAGTAACACCGGTGAACAAGAACCTCCTCGCGTTCAAGATCGTGAAGCTGATCACCGGCCGAGCCCACTAGGTCCCGCCTCGGAAGGGCGGACCGAGCTCCTCCTGCCGTTCGCGGCACCGGGTCGGGGTCCCGGTCGCCGGTCGCCGGTCTTCTACAACCCGGCGATGGCGGGCGACCGTGACCTCGGGGTCGCGTTCGCGCAGGCTCTCGTACCGTCCGAATCGGGCGGACGCACCGGCTGGGAAATGACAAGCGCGACCGGTGTTCGGGGGCTTCGTCTCCTCCGGGAATCCGGGGCGTTCCGCGCGTTCACGTTCTCGGAGGCCAACCCCGAAGCGAGCCGCGTCCTTCGGGAGAACGTAGCCCGCCTCGCCGGCGCCACCGCGGTCGAGGCGGACGCACGGGTCGTGCCCACGGGAGCGCCGTTCGATTACGTCGACCTCGACCCCTACGGGACCCCCGCTCCGTTCGTGCCGACGGCCCTTTCGTCGGTGCGCTTGGGGGGAGTGGTCGCCGTCACCGCCACCGATATGATGGTGCTCGCGGGCGCTCAGCCTACCGCCTGCTGGGTTCGCTACGGTGCCCGGCCCGTGCGCGGCCGTCTCGGACCCGAGGGCGGGCTCCGGATTCTTCTCGCGTATCTCGCGCGCGAGGCGGAGATCCTCGACCGGTCGATCCGCCCGATGCTCGCCTACGCGCGGGACCACTATGTCCGGGCGTACGTCGAGGTCAACGCTCGAGGTGACTCGGCGGCTCCCGTCGACCTCATCGACCCCGAATCCTGGAGCGGACCGTGGGTCGGCGACCACGGACCGTATGGCCCGCTCTGGCTCGGCCCGCTGTTCGATGCACCCTTCGTGGCGCGGCTTCAGGTGCCCGAAGGGGCGGCCCGCTCCCGGGAGGTCGAACGATTCCTCTCCCGTTTGAAGGAGGAGGTGACGGTCGACCGACCGTTCTACTTCGAATCGAACGTTCTCGCGGCGCGCCTCGAGCTTCCCTCGCCGCCATCGCTCGCGTCCCTCCAGCAAGGGCTTCGGTCGCTAGGCTTCCGGGCGGCGCGCACCCACGCTCGGCCCGAGGGCTTCCGAACGGACGCGCCCCGGGACGTGGTCGAGCAGCTCGCTCGGCATCTCGCCGGGACGACCTAGTCCCAGAACACCCGCGTCCGCGCGTAGGCGCGTTCGGCCCGCAGAATCTCGGTGAAGAACGCATCGTCGTCCCGGTAGAGTCGCATGAGGAGGCGGCGCGCCGTCTCCGGTCCGATCCCCCGGCCGGCGAGGGCGAAGAGCGCCCGCTCCCCGTAGTGAGCGAGGAGTTCGGCCGAAGTGTAGCCGGCCCGTACGAGCGCTTCGGTGTTGGCCGCGAGGGCCCGTTCCCGTCGGGGACGGCGGCCCGTGGCGGGCTTCGGCCCGGCGCGCTTTCGCTTCGCGTAGGCGCTCAGTCGGTCGATCTCCTCGGTACGGCGCGGCGACATCACCGCCGACAGGGAACCATGGCACAGGAGGCATCGACTCCCGCCTTCCGCCTTGTAGCGCGCCGGTGAGGTCGTCCGCAGGAAACCGCATCGAAGACAGACGAGCGTGAGGGGCTCCTTCGCGAGCCGCTCCTGGACGGCCTTCAACAGCGTGGGCGGCGGGATGTCGAGCACGGTCCGCCATTCGAGACGTTCGAGGGGACCGTCCGTGAACTTCGAGGACGGTGTGGCGATCACCTCGATCCCGCCGTCACGGATCCGTTCGAGAACCGCGGTCGCATGGTCCACGTCGTAGCGGTCGTGGAGCGTCTTCTCCAGGGTCTCTTCGCCCAACGGGTTCGTCCGGCTCGCCGAAAGGAGCGGGTCGAGCGTTCGGAGGTCGCGGGGGTCGGCGGACGCCGGGATCACGCCGAGCTTGCGGGCGACCGCGAGAAAGACCCAGCGATAGTCGAGGCCCGACGGGACGAGGCGCTCGATGAGGGGACGCAGGGTCGCGGGGTCGATCGATAGCGCCTCGGCCAGCGTGGTGGAGTCGAGGGCGACCGGAAGCTCGAGGACGAACCATGTCGGCTCGACCGAGGCGACCTCGACGCGTGCGCCGAGCCGAGCGGTGAGGAGGCCCGCGGCTGCGAGCGAGAGGGTTTCGTTGGTTCGAGTCCCGAAGCAGGCGCCGTAGACCACCACGCGGCCGTGGACCGTGACCGTGACACGTCGGTCGGTCGGGATCGTGCCGGCGAGTGCCGGGTCCTTGCGTCGGTCCTCGAGGTGTTGTCGGTCCTCCGCCGAGATGGGATATTTCTCGAAGCCGCCCTCGCGCCGGAGCTTGCCGATCTCTTGGGCGACATCGAACGGCACCGGAAGGTCCTCGCCCGCCCAACGGGGTTCGCGGCCGATCTCCTGGACCGTCTCGACGAGGAGCTCACCATCACGGTACTCGACCACCTTCCACGTCCGACCGTGAAGGAGGAAGATCTCCTCGGGTTGGGCCAGGATCTGGGTCAGGACAAAGCGCTCGTCCAAGGTCCCGATCAGACGCCGCGTGCCGATGTCGCGGAGTCGGTAGGTCCGCTCGTCCGGGATGAGGGAGAGAGAGGCATAGAAACGGTGGAGGGTGCCCCGTCCGGGAGCTACCCGGTCACCGGACCGGGTCGCGAGCCCAAGACCCACGAGGTAGTCGACGAGCTCGGTCCATTCAGTGTCGGTGAGGTCCGCGGCCGCGGCGGCGTGGCGAAGCGGCCTCAGGAGCTCCGAGACCTCGAGGCTCCCCTCCGCCCGGAGCGAGGCGATCACCTGCTGGGCAGCGGCGAGCCGGTTGCGGGTCCGCCAGGTTACCGACTCGATCTGGCCGGCATCCGCGCGCCGTGCGAGCACGGCCGCCTCCTCGAGGTCGTCGTCGTCCAACGAGAGGACGGTTCCGTGGATGGTCCGGTCGAGCCGATGGCCCGAACGGCCGACGCGCTGGACCAGCCGGCCGACCTGATGCGGTGAACCGAACTGGATGACGTGGTCGACGCTCCCGATGTCGATCCCGAGCTCGAGGGACGACGTGGCAACGAGCCCCCGGAGCTGCCCGTCCCGGAACGCCCGCTCCGCCTCCTCGCGGATTTCGCGCGAGAGCGACCCGTGATGGACCGCGATGGGAATGTCCGGCGCTAGCTTCTGAAGACGCGCGGCGAGGCCCTCGGCGGTGGGGCGTGTATTGACGAAGATGAGCGTTGTGCGATGTTCTCGGATCTCCTCCTCGACGGCGCGCAGCCCCTCGAGCAGGGTCGCGTCCGCCTTCAGGTCGCGGACCAGCGACGCGTCGAGGGGAGGTCGCCCGCCGCCCGGCCGACGAGCGGTGAGCTCGAGCGGACGCTTCTCTTGGGCGATGCGTATCTCCACCGCCCGAGGCGCCGGGGAAAGGAACCGGGCGACCTCGCCCGGGTTCCCCACGGTCGCCGAGAGACCGATGCGGCGCACGGTTCGCCCCGCGAGCTTGTCGAGCCGTTCGAGGGTGAGCGAGAGCTGGGCGCCGCGGTCCGACCCGATAAGCTCGTGGACCTCGTCGATCACGATCGTTCGAACGTTCCGTAGCGATTCCCTGAGTCGAGCGCCCGTGAGGAGAAGCTGAAGCGTCTCGGGCGTCGTCAAGAGCAGATCGGGCGGTCGGCGGGACTGAGCGAGACGGGCCGAGGTGGGGGTGTCCCCGTGTCGAACTGCCGCCGTGAGTCCGACCTGCTTCACCAGCGCAACGATACGGTGCTCGAGGTCCCGGTTCAACGCCCGCAGGGGCGTCACGTACAGGGTCGATATCGGAGGCGTCGGCGTCGAGAGCCGGTGGGAGAGCAGCGGGAGGAGCGCGGCTTCGGTCTTGCCCGTTCCGGTCGGTGAGAGGAGCAGCGCGTCGGCCTCCGTGTCGAGGAGTGGGAACGCAAGGCGCTGGATCTCGGTCGGCTCGACCAGACCCAACCCGCGGATCGCTTCACGGAGGCGTGGGTCGAGGGTGGTGAACACGGACGGCGATCCGGCCATGGGAGGACCGTACGAGCCCGGCGGAGCGGAAAGGGATGACGGGGGCCTACCGTTCGCTCGAGGGCTCGAGGTCGAGCATCTTCAACCCGTAGCTTTCGACCATCGGGCGGCCGAAGGTGCGACCCGGGAAAGTGTCGACCAGCAGCTCCTGCAGCATTCCCACGGTCGCCCGCAGGAGGTGGCCGCCCACCAACCGATGGTCGGGGCCGGCCACGGCCCCATGCAGATGCAGCGACGGGGCTCCGTCGGCCCGGGCAATCGTACCGTGGAGCGAGACGACCTCGTGGGGAACGGTCAGTTCCTCGGGACGATACTGGGTCCCGTCCCAGTAGCCGAAGGTCGCCTTACGGAACATCCCGATCCCGAAGACGACGGTGCCGGCTCGAATGCCCTCCCTCTGGGCGAATCCCGTCAGCGCCTCGAAGAGGTCCTGTCCATCGTCCAGGCGCAGCATCCAACGGCTTCCCTCGCGAACCGCTTGCATCGCTTCCTCTCGGACGCCCCGCGGGCACGGTGGCGCGGAGCTCCGAGCGGGGGTGTCGGCTATTAAGTCTGCGACTTCGGCCCCCCTATTCCGTGGACGCGCGACCTTCCGAGGCGGTGCTCACCACCCGCGAGCTCACCCGTCGCTTCGGCGACCTTACGGCCGTCGACCACCTTTCGGTCTCGGTGGGGTCGGGGGAGATCTTCGGCCTGATCGGTCCGAACGGCGCGGGAAAGACCACCACGATCAAGATACTGACGACGCTGCTGCCTCCCACCAGCGGGACCGCGACGGTCGCCGGCTACGACGTCGTCCGCCATCCCGAGATGGTGCGCCGGAACATCGGCTACGTTCCGCAACTTATCTCCGCCGATGCTCAGGTCACAGGCTACGAGAACCTCTGGGTGTTCGCGCGGCTGTATCTTATCCCCCGGGCGGAGCGCGAGCGCAGGATCCGCGACGCGCTCGAGTTCATGGGACTCTCCGCGGTCGCGGACGAGCTCGTGAAGAACTACTCCGGGGGAATGATCCGCCGCCTCGAGATCGCGCAGGCGTTGATGCACCGACCTCGGGCCCTCTTCCTCGACGAACCCACGGTCGGGCTTGACCCGATGGCGCGGGATGCGGTCTGGGAACAGATCGAACGTCTCCGGGAACGGTTCGGGACGTCGATCGTCCTCACCACGCACTACATGGAGGAGGCCGACCGGCTCTGCGGCCGTGTCGCCGTCCTGCACCGGGGCAAGATGGTCGCCCTCGGGAAACCGTCAGAATTGAAGGCGAGCCTGGGTCGCCCGGACGCAACGCTCGAGGACGTGTTCGCGCACTACGCCGGTGCGGAGGTCGAGCTCGCGGGCGGATACCGGGAGGCCGGGAGGACGCGTCGTGTCGCTGTCCGTCTCGAGTGAAGCGTCCCGGGGGACCGGCGAGACCGCCGGTCTCCTCGAACGTTTCGTCAACATCGTCCGCCAGACGGGGGCGATTGTGGGCTACGAAGCCCGCAAGCTCTCCCACGACCCTTCGGAGCTCCTGTTCCGTGCGGTCCAGCCCGCCTTGTGGCTCGTGATCTTCGGGGGCGTGTTCAGCACGATCCACGCGATCCCCACCGGCTCGTACACCTACCTGCAGTTCCTGACCCCCGGGATCCTGGCCCAGAGCGTCCTGTTCATCGCGATCTTCTACGGGATCGCATCGATTCGGGAGCGGGAGCTCGGGATCATCACGAAATTCCTGGTCAGTCCGACCCCTCGGTTCGTCCTGGTGGGCGGTCGAGGACTCTCGGCCAGCATGCGCGGGCTCTCCCAGGCCCTGATCGTGGTCCTGCTCGCGATCGGCCTCGGCGTGCGGCTCAACCTAACGGTGTTCGGACTGTTGGGCGTCGTGATCGCGATCATCCTCGGGTCGGCCCTCTTCTCGACCCTTTCGATGATCATCGCGAGCCTCGTGAAGACCCAGGAACGGTTCCTCGGGATCGGGCAGCTTCTGACGATGCCCCTCTTCTTCGCGAGCAACGCGATCTACCCGCTCTCGATCATGCCGCGGTGGCTCCAGTACTTCGCCCTGGCGAACCCGCTCACCTACCTGGTCGATGCGCTCCGGATCCTCATGCTCCCGAACGGGACCGGGTTGTTCCCGCTCGGACTCGACCTAGGAGTCCTCTTCTTCGTCACGCTCGGGCTCATTCTCCTCGAAGCCCGCCTCTACCCTCGAATGGCCCAGTAGAGCCGACTGTGGACGGTGCGCGGAACGGTCCTGCGAGGGAAGTGCGTCGTGACCTTTAGGAAAGGGTAATGGGCCGCGAACGGTAGAACGAGCGGAATGTCTTCCTTCGTCCCGGTGCCCGCGCGGATCCGCCCCGTCGAGGAGGTCGTCGCCCAGATCCGGCGCGGAGGACGTGCGATGATAGCGCTCTCCGGGGGAGTAGATTCCTCCCTGGTCGCAGCGCTCGCGTTCTCGGCCCTCGGGCCGGATGCTCTCGCGGTCACGCTCACCGGGCCCGCCGTTTCCCGCGGTGAGGTGGCACGGGCCGAACGCGCCGCCACGGTGATCGGGCTCGAGCACGTCCTGCTCGAGGTGGACCCTCTTGCGAACGCGGAGTATCGGGAGAATCGGCCGGACCGATGTTATTTTTGCCGGTCCATGGAGACCTCCCGCCTTCGCGAGTTCGGAGCCGCTCGATCGTTCCTCCAGTACCTGGACGGCGTCCAGCGGGACGACCTGACCGATGTCCGACCGGGACTGCGAGCGATGGACGAGGCCGGATTCACGCATCCTCTCCTCTGGGCCGGGTGGAGAAAGTCGGACGTACGGGCCGAGGCCCACCGCCGGGGTCTTCCGAACTGGGACCAACCTTCGGACGCCTGCCTCGCCTCACGGATCGCGCACGGCGAACCGGTGACCCGCGAACTCCTCGACCGGGTCGAATCGGCCGAAGCGGTCCTCCTCGCGCTCGGCTTCCGGAGGGTGCGGGTCCGCGTCCGCAGCGGAGCGGCCCGGATCGAGGTCGACCCTTCGGAGGTCGCCCGCCTTCGCGCGGAGCCGCTCGCGAGCACGGTTACGCGCGAGGTCGAGGGGCTCGGATTCACCTCCGTAACGATCGACCCGCGCGGGTATCCGGGGGCCTCCCTCGAGCTGCCCACGGTCCCATGACCGGCCATCACGGCTCGAAGCGCACGGCGGCGCCGCTTCCCGGCCGATTCCAACTCGAAACGGATCTCGTTCCCCAGGGCGACCAGCCGGCGGCGATCGACGCCATCGTTCAGCGGGTCGAGCGGGGAGAGAAGTTCGTCACCCTGCTCGGTGTGACCGGGAGCGGCAAGACGTTCACGATGGCGCACGCCGTCGCTCGTCTCCAACGGCCCACCCTCGTCATCAGTCCCAACAAGACGCTCGCGGCCCAGCTCGTGAGCGAGTTCCGGGCCCTCTTCCCGAAGAACGCGGTGGAATACTTCGTCAGCTACTACGACTACTACCAACCCGAAGCGTACGTTCCCCAGATCGACCTCTACATCGAAAAGGACGCCTCGATCAACGAGGAGATCGACCGTCTACGCCATCGAGCGACCCAGGCACTCCTCACCCGGCGGGATGTCCTCATCGTCGCGTCGGTGAGCTGCATCTACGGTCTCGGCTCCCCCGAGGATTACCGAGCGTCCGTGGTCGAGCTCACGGTGGGCCAGGAGATCTCTCGGCAGACCCTTCTCGAGCAGTTCGTCCGGATGAAATACTCCCGCAACGACATCGAACTCAAGCGCGGCCGGTTCCGCGTGCGCGGCGGCACGATCGACGTGATGGGTGCCGGCGAGACCGTCCATCGGGTCGTGCTGGACGGGAACACGATCAAGGAGATCGTCGAGCTCGACCCCCTGACGCAGGAGGAGCGCCGGTCGCTTACCGAGCTCGCGGTCTTTCCGGCAACCCATTTTCTCACCGTGGACGAGCGTCTTCGCGGGATCCTGTCGGAGATCGAGAGAGAGCGGGACGCGCGCGTGAAGGAGCTCAAGGGCGAAGAGAAGATCGTCGAGGCGCAGCGACTGAACGGTCGGGTCGATTACGACCTCGAGATGATCCGAGAGACCGGGTACTGCTCGGGGATCGAGAACTACGCCCGCTACTTCGCGGGCCGACGTCCGGGCGAGCCCCCGTACACTCTGCTCGACTTCTTCCCGGACGATTTCCTTTGCTTCATCGACGAGTCGCACGTCACGCTCTCCCAGTTGCAGGGGATGTACAAGGGAGACCGGAGCCGCAAGGACAACCTGGTTGAATTCGGATGGCGACTCCCCTCGGCCCGCGACAACCGTCCCCTCAAGTTCCCGGAGTTCCTCACCCACGTCCCCCAGACGGTGTTCGTCTCGGCGACGCCCGGACCGTTCGAGCGGAAGGTCTCGAAGGGGCTGGTCGAGCAGATCATCCGGCCGACGGGCCTCGTCGACCCGCCCATCGAGGTCCGGCCGCTGAAAGGTCACATCGCTGACCTCATGGACGAGCTCAAGGCCGCGATCGAACGCGGCGACCGGGCGCTCGTGACCACGCTCACGAAGGCGACGAGCGAGGAGCTCGCGAACTACCTCGCGAACCAGGGGTTTCGGGTCCGCTACCTCCATTCGGAGGTCGAGACGATGAAGCGGGTCGAGATCCTGCGCGACCTTCGCCTCGGCACGTTCGACGTGCTGGTCGGGATCAACCTTCTGCGCGAGGGACTCGACCTGCCCGAGGTCAGCTTCGTCGCGATCCTGGATGCCGATAAGGAAGGATATCTTCGCAGCGAGACGTCGATCATCCAGACCGCCGGGCGCGCGAGCCGCAACATCGACGGGAAGGTCGTCCTCTACGCCGACCGCATGACCGGTTCGATGAAGCGCGCGATCGCGGAAATGGCGCGACGGCGCCAGACGCAGGTCGATTACAACGCGGAGCACGACATCGTTCCCGAGTCGATCCGCAAGGAGGTCCGCTCCCTCCTTGCGCCTGAGGAACCCGCCTCCTCGGGCGAAACCTCGACGAGCGGTCTCGGTCGGAAATGGAAGGAGAAGCTCCCGCTGCTCCTCGCGAACCTCGAGGAAGAGATGCGGATCGCCGCCGAGCGGCTCGACTTCGAAGAGGCGGCGCGCATCCGCGACCGCATCCGCGAGATCCGGCGCTCGAAGCCGACGCTCCGATCGTCCGCCCGGACGGCGGGCGCGACCTCCTAGACAAGGCGACTTGAGCCGCCGGTAAAGAGCGTTTTATCCACGACACGTCTCGGGGAGACGTGGTCGCCGAGCGCACGCACGACGTGGCGGGTCTCGCCGGGCTCCGCCGGAGCGGCACCGTCACCGAGCTCTTGTTCCTCTACGAATGCGCTACCCTCGAACCGACCCAGCTGCGGCCAATCGCGGAGCGTCTCGGCCTCACGGTGCAAGCTGTCTCCCATTCCTACCGCGAGCTCCGCCGACGTGGGCTTGTGGCGATGCGGGACGGGCGCTACCGGCCCACGGTCGAAGGGGTCGCCTGGCTGCACGAGACGCTGCGACGGCTCGGCGACGACCTGCAGGAGCGCATCGAGCGGGTGCACGTCATCCGCTCGACCCGCGCCCTCGCGCTCGAGGACATCTCGGCGGGCGCGACCGTCTCCCTCGAACTCCGCCAGGGGCTGCTCTCCGCTCGACCGGGCGGAGGTGGCCCCTCGCGGGGCCGGGTGCCCCGAGGGGGCCGGAAGGGTTCCCTCGTCGAGGTGGTGGACCTCGAAGGGATCGTGACGCTGACACCGGCACCTATCGAAGTGCGCACTCTCGCGGTCGGTGACCTGGTCGACCCTCACCTGGGGACCCGCGTCCGCAACAGCTTGCCCTCCGACCCGCTCGCCCTCGTGAGCGCGGACGGTCTCGAGGCCTACCATGTGCTCTCGAACGCGATTTCCGGACGCATCCTCCGCTTCGCGGCGGGGACTGCCTGCCTCGAGGCGTCACGCCTCGGTGTGCCGAGTTACGTACTCGTCCTCGAGAGCGACCTTCCGCATCTCCTCGCGCAATTTTCCGGACCCTCGCCACCCCCGCTCGAGGTCGCGCCCCTTTCCGGCGGGACCCGGTCGCGGCGTCGGGGTCACTGAGCCGGCGCGGCGACCGTCGGGCGTTGGAGGGCCGCGAGCATCTCCGACGTGTCGGCCACCTCCACCGCTCCGCCGCGGCGGAGCTCCTCTTCGAGCGCATGCGCCCGGCCTCCCGTGAAATCCCATTCCTCGCCACGCGGCCGGCGCACGAGCAGGACCGGAACGCGTCCGAGGCAGCGACGCAGCTCCTCGAGGTTCGGGAGGTTCGATGGTCCGACCGGGAACGGCGCGACCACGACCGCCGTCGCGGCGTCGAGGAGGCCATCGAGACGGCGCCGAACCTCCTCGCCGATCGGCGCGAACGGCACTTCGACCGCCGTGAGGGCACCGAGGCTTTCCGCTGTTTCGAGGTCGGAATCGAGCAAATGCAGAGCGCCGGCCGTGACTCGATAGCCGGCGTCGGAGAGTGCCCGAAGGTACGGCGAGCCCGACCCTCCTCCCCCTACAACATGGACCGGGCCCTTGCCGAGGAGCATTCCCCCGGCCTTCGTGGCCACGGATACCAGGTGGTGCGGGACGAGATACGGCGCGCCGGTCCGCGGGTCGCGTCGCAGGTCCGCCACCACGCCCCAGACGCGCGCAAGGAGCTCTTCGGAGATGACGTCGGAGGGGGGTCCGTCAGCAACGCGCCGCCCCCTCGAGAGCACCACGATCCGGTCGGCGAACCGGGCCGCGAGGTTGAGGTCATGGAGCGCCGCCACGATCGTGACATGGCCGTGCTCCGCGAGGCTGCGCACGCGGGTCAACAGGTCGAGCTGGTGGCCAATGTCCAGATGCGAAGTCGGTTCGTCGAGGAGAAGGAGCGGTGTGGTTTGGGCGAGGGCTCGACCCAGGATCGCGCGCTGCCGCTCGCCTCCGCTCAAGGAGAGGATCCCATCCTCTGCCCGGTCGGAGAGTCCTACTTCCCGTAGGACCCGTTCTGCGATCGCGTGGTCGGCCTCGGTTTCCGCGTCGAGCGGACCGTGGTACGGGAAGCGGCCGTAGAGAACGTAGTCCCGCAGGCGGACGTCGTCCCGCGGGGTCTCTCCCTGGGGAACCCAGGCGACCGACCGAGCGCGCTCCAGCACGGAGAGAGATCCCGCGGGTCGGCCGAACAGCTCGACCGTGCCCTCATCCGGAGGCAGGAATCCGAGCACCGCGCGCAACAGGGTGGTCTTTCCCGATCCGTTCGGACCGGCCAATGCGACGAACTCTCCCGGACGGACGGTCAAGCTGACGTCGGACAGTGCGACCCGGGCGCCGTAGCGGACCGTCACGCCGGTAAGGCGAAGGGCAACGGTCCCGGACGGCGCGCTCATGCGCCTCCCATCGTCGAGGAGGATCGCTGTCGGTAGAGGAGATAGAGGAAGAACGGTACACCGGCGAACGCGGTGAAGATCCCGATTGGAAGGAGCGACCCGGGGAACAGGAGGTAGTTGGCGTCACGGGCGGCGAGCAGGAAGAGCGCGCCCACGATCGCCGCCCCGGGAAGCACGACCCGATAATTGGTCCCCCACAGGCGGCGCACGATGTGCGGCGAGACGAGCCCGACGAACCCGATGATCCCGGTGAACGCCACGGCGATGGCGGTGGTCAGCGAAGCAAGCAGGATCACACGGAGGCGGACCCGGCGCGCGTCCACCCCGGCGCTCTGCGCGACATCGTGGCCGAGCTGGATCAGGTTGAGCTCGCGTCCATGAAGTGCGAGCAAGGTCCCGAGGACGAGCACCGCGCCGGCCGCGATTCCGTCCACTTCCCAACTCGCGAGGCCGAGTCCTCCGAGGAGCCAGAACGTGACCTGCTCGCTCCCCGTCGGATTGTAGAGGAGGATTAGGGAGAGCACGGCCGACAGGAGGTTCGCAAGCGCCACGCCGGCGAGCAGCAACGTTTCGACCGAGCTGAACCGTCCGCGCGCGATCCCGAGGATCAGAAGACCGGTCGCGACCGAGCCGACGAACGCGAAGAGCGGCAGGAAGAGGTCGGCGCGCGCCTCCTGAAAGTGATAGACATAGATGATGGCCGCTCCGATCGTCCCTCCGCTCGAAATGCCGAGCAGGAACGGATCGGCGAGCGGGTTTCGAAAGACCCCTTGCAACGCACCCCCCGAGATTCCGAGGGCCGCGCCGACGATGAGGGCCAGGAGGATCTCGGGGATGTAGATCTGCCAGACGATCACGCCGTAGGCCGCGCAGACGCGGGGCGAAACGGACGTGCCGGCGCACTGCTGGGGATAGATCGCGCCGCCCGAGATCTGGTGGAGGAAGACCTGGAAGACGATCTGGGGCGGGACCGAGACCGTTCCGAGCAGCGTGGAGAGAGCGACGAGCGCGAGGCCTGCCAAGAGCAGCCCCAGGGCCGGTACCCAACGGCGACGACGGACCCGAGAGGCCGAGGGGGCGGGCCCGGCCCGTTCCGCCGCGACCAAGGTCCTTCCTCGAGATATCGGCTGGTCTAGGAAGTGTTCGGATGGAACGCCGCGAGGAGCGCGGGGATGCCGGACAAGACCATGGTCGGGTCGGGTTCGGTGAGCCAGTTGGAGTTGATGCCGCTCACGTTCCCGTCCTGGACCGCGCTAAAGTCGGACCAGAGGGGTCCGGAGGTGTACGTGGTCTCGTTGAGCCCGAAACCCGTTCCGTAGACGATCACCGAAGGGTCTGCGAGCAGGATCTGCGCCGGGGAGAGCTCCGGATACGGAGTGGTAGCGTTCGCGCTGATGCTCGTCCCCCCGGCGATCTCGATGAGGGATTCTCCGAACGTCCCGGGACCGTACGTCCAGTACCCGTTGGGGTCGGCATCGATCGTCAGGAGCACGGTCGGGAACGACGATGAGCCGAGGTCCACCTGGGTCGCGTTGTAGAGCTCGAGGGAGAGCGCCGCGTTGAGGGACGCTGCGGCCGTCGGGACGCCGAAGATCTCACCCACGAGGTTCACGTCGACCAGGATGCCGCTCAGCGTGGGAGGTTGCAGCATGACGACCGGGATCCCGAGCGTGCTGCTGATGGTCTCCACCTGGGCGACGGAGATGATGGTCGAAGCCAGCACGAGATCGGGAGTGAGGTTTTCCAGCATCTCCGGGGCCAGGCTGGGGATCACCTGGACGCACATGGAGGACGAAAGGCCCCAGAGCGTGACCTGGTCGGGAGAGTAATCACCGGAAAGTCCGCCGTCCGCCACCGCGGAACAGTCGATGCCCACGACGTGGCTGCGCAGCCCGAGCCGGAACAAGGTGTCCATCACGCTCGGCGAGAGCACGGCAACGCGCGCAGGGTCATGGGGGACAGTGACCGTTCGGCCGAGGTCGTCCGTCACGGAGAGGTTCCCGGGGGTGGGCGGCAGGTTCGGCGAAGAAGTGGAACGGAACGCGGAGTAAGCGGCCGTGCCGGCGATGGCTACGCCCGCCACGACGAGCAGGCCGACCACGAACCAGGAGAGGGTGACCGTGCGGGCGGGTGGAGAGGTCGGCACGGGGGCATTCAATGACATTGGATTCTGAACAAACACTCTTTAACATAAGCATTTCCCGAGTCGTTCGTCGTTCCGGGAGGCTCGCCGGCCGCGGGCCGCCGGGACGACAAAAGATATCTCTTCGGGGGCTCCCGGGAAGCACGGAGGGAGCATAGGCTAATTTGGTAGACCAGCGGGCTCCAGTCAGGGCGACCGACCGTCACCCTGGGATTCATGTCTGCGGAGGGGCGGCACGCCCCAATGACGAGTGACTGGAGCGCGCGGAGAGACCCGCATATCGGGGTTCAAATCCCCGTGCTCCCATTTCCTCTCGTGTGCGGGGATCTCCGCTGAGTTGAGTCGACCGGAATTTCCCTTTAGAGAACCCTCCGCCTGGACAAGGGTCACCTGGGTCGACAGACGAACCCGGCCACGGGTAAATTGTGCTTTGTCAACCCACCCTATTTCGCCCAGCATAGGCGGCGGGGAGGTTCTTCAGTAAACGATGGGGGTCCTCGGGGCCATTGTCTCTAACGAAGAGTTGAAAGACCGCCCGGGGTCTGGCCGGCCGTCATTGCCATAATTACGGAATATCTATCTGTAGCGGCACACTTCCCGCCGCAATCCGCCAGCGGATTGGATAGGGGTAAAATGGGGTTCATCGACGACCTGAGCGTGATTGTCGACCTGATGGTTTTGGTTGCGGTGGTCATCTTCTACACCGGATTCCTCGTGTGGTTTCATACATTGTACAGGAAGGATCCGGCCCGCGCTTACACCCACCTCCGAGAGGGCGGTTTCGTTCTAGCACTCCTGGGAGGTATCATCGGGTTGTTCGCCATTTGGGGTGAGTTCTTCTGGCCCCTTACGATCCAAACCCCCGGAGGTGCGCTCACGGTCTACAACATCTTCTTCTTCGACCCGCTCATATTGCTCTCCCTTCTACTCGTTGGATTTGGAGCCGCGGTTTGGTTCAAGCTCCCCACGCACTTCATTGGGGTTATGGCCGTAGCGAGCGGCGGCGGAGTGATCTACTACGGATACCTGGGATACTCCAACAGCCTCACGCTGGACCACCTCGAAACCTTTCTGCTGTTCTTGGTCTGGGGCACCATGGCGATCGGATCCTACGGCGCGACGCTGTTCGTGGACTGGTTCGTGATTGGGACCCAGAACCCCAACGCCGGTCCCCTCGCTTCCTCTACGACCCCGGCGTTCCCCCGGATGTGGACCGTGCTCATCTTCCTCTTCCTCGTCGTGGTCGTGCTCGCTGGGATCGCCGCGATCTGGTACGGGCAGGACATCACTTGGGGGCACTTGGGCGGGTTGGGCCCCTAGGGGATTCGACGTAGAGGGGGGCCCGCCCCCGGCTTCGGAGTCGGCCCGAAGCGAAGCAGCCGTTTTTCGCCGATTTCATGACGCTCGTATCGAGCACGAGGTCGCGGGTCGACGAGGCGCTCCTGGATCTTGCACTGGCCGAGGGAGCGACCCTCTCTCGATTTCAAACCTCCTCGCTTTCGTTCAGCTCCTCCTCTTTCTTGGCCGGTAGGATGAAGCGCTCGCCCACTTCCTGTCAACCATTCGGAAGGCAGATCGTAGATTTCCGACCCGGAGCCTCGACACGTTTTTCCGCGTTCGGTCCACGCCGACCGGATGGTATTGGGTGCCTGCATTTGGGGGTGGGAACCCGTGCTCCCATTTCCTCCCAAAGCGGGAATCCCCGTTGAGTTGTGCCGGCCGGGGGGCCTGCTTAGAGAACCCTCCCCTTAGACAAGGGTCTCCTGGGTCGGTGGACGAGCCCGGCCACGCGCAAAGTGCCCGTTGATAGCGAGGCTGCACTGATCCCGCCTGGCTCTCAGCCTAGATGAACGGAGCACACACTCGATGATCGACCGAGAGGAGCGAGCGGAGCCACGCAGAGGGCGACGCCCCGCCTCGCCAGGAAAGCAAGCCCATCCAATTGACCTGGGCAGGCCTACTCGACGCCATGCGCCTGCAGGTCGTTGTTCAAGACCACCCCAGGTAGAGAGCGGAGTCGAGGCAGAACCAGATAGCACCGGCCCGGCGGACTTGTCAGTGTCGAGTGTTCTCCTCGGTGTTTGCCATTGGAGGCAGTCGCCGAGCCAGCAGGAGCGCCAACCGCCCCTCTCCCCACACCCCTCACCCTGTGCAAACCGGCGGGGTTCAATGTCAAGACCGCGTGACTAAAGGTTCAAGAGCCCAATCCCGGACCCACCCGCTGGTCCTTCCGGGATTGGGAGCAAGCCATCATGAGCATATCCAGAGTTTGGGGTGGACGATCCGCAGTGCGGGCCGTTGTGTCGATCGTGGTCCTCTGTGCCATGGTCGCGAGCGGTGGCGCGCTGGCCGGCCACCTCCACGCCGGTTCGTCGTACAATTCCTCCAGCGTGGGAGCTGGAACGATGCCGGCAGCCTTGGTCGCGTCTGCGATTCCCGTGGGATCCGACCCCACCGACATCGTCTACGACAGTGGGAGAGGGGAGGTGTTCGTCATGAACGCGGTTTCGAACACCGTGAGCGTGATCAACGACACGACGGACCTGGTCGTCGCGTCGATCACGGTGGGGGGCATTCCCCAGGCCGCGGTGTATGATAGCGGGAAAGGGGAGGTCTTTATCGAAAATGGGAGCTCGAATGGGGGCTACCCCTACCTCAGCGTGATCAGTGACGCGACGGACACGGTAACGAAGACCGTCTACCTCGAGGGCAGTGGTGCCGACGCTATGGCGTACGACCGTGCGGCCGGCGAGGTCGTCTTGTGCGTCCCCGATGTCGGCGTAGTCGGCATGAACGACACGACGTATGCCTTCACGTCGCTCGGAGGCGGCGACTCTGCCGTGGGAGTAGCGGTGGACCCCGCGCTTTCGGAGATTTTCGTAACCAACTACGGAGCCGCCGGCACCGTCAGCGTAATCGGGGCCACCAGCGGGACCGCTGTGGCGACCATACCCGTGGGATCCAATCCTGCCGGGGTGGCGTACGACAGTGCGAAAGCCGAGGTCTTCGTCGCGAACTCCGGCACATACACCCTGAGCGTGATTTCCACCGCGACGAACAAGGTCGTCGCGAACGTGACCGTGGGTGCCGCCTACTCGACGCCAACTCCAACGGGTGTGGCCTATGACGGCGCGATCGGGGAGCTCATCGTTACAAACAATGGGGCGGACGATGTGGCCATAGTCTCGGACACGACGGACACCGTGACCGCGACCCTGGGGGTAGGAAGCAGCCCCTCCGGTGTCGCCTACGACAGCGCGAAAGGAGAGGTCTTCGTCGCGAACTCCGTCTCCAACGACGTGAGCGTGTTCACGCCTGGTGCAATTACCTACACCGTGTTTTTCGGGACCACCCCGGGGAGCTGTAGCATCACCTTCGCCGGAAAGTCGTACGCGAGCGGTACGAACAATTCGAGCGTCCTCGAGGGGACGTATTCGATCGTCGCGAACGCGTGTAGCGGGGAGACGTTCGATTTCTGGGGGGACGGCTCTGGAAACGTCAAGTCCCCCTCCTCGTCCTCCACGACGGTTGTGATCAACGCCAGTGAGGAAGGGGTGAGTGCGGTGTACACGTCAAGCGGGTCGTCCTCCGGAACCCCCCCGGGGTCAGGCTCGTCCTCCTCGTCCTCGGGACTCTCCACGTTCGACTACGTGATCATCGCCGTCCTGGTGGTGGCCGTGCTTGTGATTGTCGCGGGAGGAGCTCGCAGGCGCCGAAGAAGGAAAGCATCCGTCGCTCCCCCCACGCCCTCCCGGGAGGCTGGCCCGGGCGTCCCGCCCCCTCCACCGTGATCCCGGGTCATCGCACGCCTAGGCCTCTCCCGGCCGCTCCTCCCCACCGCCGTCGCTCGCGTGAGCGACAACGAGGTCACGGGCCGCCGGAATCGCGACCGCTCGCCCCCGGGGGATCACAATAGGCACCCCTTTCCAAGACGTTCCTCGTAATCCTGACCCGCACGCTCGCCCGCTTTCCGCCAATCAACCGGAAGGTCGATCGTGGATTTCCGGCCCAAAGCCTCGGAGCGTTTTTCCGCGGGCGATTCACCTCGACCGGATGGTATTGGGTGCCCGCATTTAGGGGCGGGAACCCGTGCTCCCACCTCCCTCTTCGAAGGATCCACCGTTCACGACCCTATGGCTGCGGGGCGAGCGAACCGATAAGTGTCGAGGTGTCTGGTGACTCTCTCGTCCGAGGTCCGATGCCGCTGGAGTACACAGGCGTCCGTGTCCGCAATCTCCCCCGCGCCATCCGTTTCTTCACCGAAGGGCTCGGTCTGAAGCTCGGTCCCGCCGGCCGCATGGCAGCGGGAGGTCTCTGGCAGGAGCTTCACGACCCCGAGACCAAGGCGATCCTCGAGCTCAACTTTTATCCCGGTGACCCGCCGTATCGTCTCGGCGACGAGCTCGACCATCTCGGATTCCGCGTGACCGACCTCGACGGCGTCGTGGATCGACTGGTGGCCCTCGGGGCGCGAGTCGAGATCCCTCCCTTCGAGGAAGGCGAGATGCGCCTCGTTTTCCTGTCCGACCCGGACGGGCTCTGGGTCGAGCTCTACGAGCGTCGTGCCGGTGAGGAACCCCCCACCTCCCGGCCCGGAAGCTGACGGGGGCCGTCGAGCGACGGGGATAAGAAGCGGGGCCCGCCATGCCCCGCCGGTTGTCTGTGGAACCCACGACCCCGTCCGCAGGGCCGCCGTCAGGACCCAAGGCCGTCCCGAAAGCGGTGCACTCCCTCACCTTGAGCTCGAGCGCGGTCTTCGCGGCGAGCCTCGCGACGCAGCTGATCGGGTTCTTCGCGAGCATCGCGCTGTACAAGACCTTCGGACTCACGGACGAGGGCCGTTACCTCCTCGGGACGGCGCAGCTGTTCCTGCTGATCGGCTCGTCGATCAACGGGGTCGGTGACCTGCGTCTCGGTACGGCGTACACCTACTACCTGGCCCGAGGAAAACCGGCGACCGACAACACGTCCACCTACCTCGTGGTCCGGATGTTGATGGTCGGAGCGGCCGGGCTGATCCTCTTCGTCATCGCACCGGTCTCTATCGGCGGCTCCCGCATCGCGTCGGGAAGCAACCAATTGCTGGCGCTGGGAATCTTCCTCGCTCTCCCCCTGCTCTGGTCGTTCTCCACCGTCTACAACGCGTTGTTCATCGGGGTCGGCGATTCGGTCAAAGCGCAGTATCCGTCGTTGGTCGAAGCAATCGCACGCCTGCCCGCGCTCGTCATCGTGGCGCTCTACTTCCCCACCATCCTCGGGATCACGACGGCCTATGCGCTCGGCGCGCTCGCGTCGACCCTGTACTGCCTTCCCGCGATCCTTCGACTGCTCCGAAAGTTCCATTGGCCCGAAGCCGCCCGGATGTTCCGCTTCTCCTGGCCCCTGATGGGCAGCCTGATGCTGAGCTACCTCGTCACCAACATGGTGCCTCTGATCGTCAACTTCTTCCTCGGGCCTACCAACCTCTCCTACTTTCTCGCGGCGAACGGTTGGAGGATCCTCGCCCTTTCGCTCTCCGCGGCGGTCGCGACCCCGCTCTTCCCCTACATCGCCGGGCTGCACCGCCAGGAGCAGTACGAACGAATCCGGCGGGGAACGTGGCAGGCCTTGCGGTACACCTCGATGCTGCTCGTTCCCGGGGTCGTCGCGCTCGTCACGTATCGGTCGGTCTTCCTGAACGTCTTCCAGACACAGGCCTACGCTACGAACGCAGCGATCCCCCTCGCGATCCTGGTCATTGGCGCTATCCCGCTCGCGCTCAGCCAGATCATGCAGGCGTCCATCAACGCGATCGGACGTCAGCGACTCGAACTGTACATCACCTCCACCCAGGTGGTCGTCCTCTTCGCCGCGGTCTTCCTCCTGATGCCGTCGTGGGGCTTGCTGTATCTGAGCAACGGTCTGATCGCCGGATCCATCGCGGTGCTGGCCTCCTCGATCGCGGCCCTCGCGCTCAACACGTACTACATGGAGACGCTCATCCAGGTCCACATCCAGCCCCGCTCCATCCTCGGGATCGTGGTGAGCGCCGCTTCCGGGTTCTTCGTGATGTCCCAGTTCAACCACCTCCTGCCCCACAACCGCTACTTCCAGTTGGGCGCGGGCGTGGTCCTGGGGTTCATCGCGTACTTCGCGATCCTGATCCTGGTCGGGGAACTCACCCGCCAGGACGTTCGCCAGATCGGTTCCTCGATAGGATTCCCGCCCTGGCTCTACAACGGGCTTGCCCGCATCTGCTGGCGGCAAAGCTCCACGGGCCTGCTTCCCGTGGACCTGAGCCGGGCCCGGGGCTTGCGGCCGACCGAACTACCGGAGACCTTCGTGGGGGACACCGAGTTGCCCGAGATGACCCCGCTCCCCGAAGAACCTCCCCCCTCGCCCCCGGAGGTCTGAGCCACGCCCGACCTCGCGTTGCGCAGCGAGAACCTGCGAAAGGTCTACCACTCGAGGGGCGCGCCGCCCACGGAAGCCCTCGCCGGCGTTACGCTCGAGGTCCGACGCGGGGAGCGGGTCGCGCTCCTCGGCCGGAACGGCGCGGGCAAGACGACCTTTCTGCGGATCGCCTCGACGCTGCTCCGCCCCACGTCCGGGCGCATCCAGGTATTCGGGTTCGACGTGGACCAGACGCCGGAGAAGGCCCGACCGTACATCGCGGTCGTACCGCAGGAGGGTAAGCCGTTCTTCCATCTCACGCCCCGCGAGCAGGTCTATACGTACCTCCGGGCCCGGGGATTGGGCCGCGAGAGCGCCAAGACCCGTACGGAAGAGGCCCTCGGGAAGATGGGCCTCCTCGAGGTCGCGAACCGGCTCTCCGTCACGCTCTCGGGGGGCCAGCGACAGCGGGCGATGGTCGCGACCGTGATCGCGACCGAGGCCCCCCTCCTCTTCCTGGATGAGCCGACCATCGGCATGGACCCGTTCGCCCGGCGTGCCGTCTGGGATGCGATCCGCACGCTCACGCAGCATGGTTCGACCATCCTGCTCACGACCCACTATCTCGACGAGGCGGAAGCGCTCAGCCACCGGCTCTACGTCATCGAGCGCGGCGAGGTACTGGTCACGGGCACGGCGGACGACCTGAAGCGGTCCGTCGGAGGCACCGTGAAGGTGCTCCTGCCCAGCGGGGCGCCGTCGGTCGAATCGTTCCGTTCGTTCGGGTCGTGCGTCCTGGACGGCGATGCCGTCACGATCATCGTCACGCCCGAGCGCCTCGGCGAGATCATGGAGGTCGCGGTCCGATTGAAGCTCCTCGCGACGGTCGGACCCGTCACCCTCGAGGAAGCGTTCCTGCGCGTCGTGGGCAGGTCGATCGATGAAAACTAGCGAACTCATCGTCTCGACCCGGGCGTTCCGGGGCCTCGGCGCCTTCCTCTGGACCGAGGTCCTTGTGCAAGCGCACGAGGAGCTCGCCATGGCGACCTCGATGCTCGTCCAGGCGGTGCTGCTCCTCTTCGTCTGGATCCTGAACCCGAGCCTCCTCGGGGTCGCGTTCGTCGGCGCCATCCTCTACTCGACGTTCACGATGGGCCAGCGGGTCCTCAACGAGGCGGCCTACGTCCGCATCGACCACAAGGCGAACGACCTCTACCTCGCCGGTCCGATGTCCCCCGAGGCGTACTTCCTCGGGATGGCCGGCGGGATCCTCGTGGTCTACCTCGCGCCGGTCATCGTCCTCGGCATCCTTGCGACCCTGGTCGTCCACTTCACCGTCGCGGAGGGACTGCTCGTCTTCGTGCTCGCCGCGGTCGTCTGGCTCTTCTCGGCGTCGGTCGGGTACGTGTTCTCGACGTTCTTCCGCGACAACCGGGCGATCTGGGCGTATTCGAGCCTGTTCTTCAACGTCTTCGGGGTTCTTCCCCCGGTCTTCTACCCATACCGGCTCTTTCCGACCTACCTGCACCCGATCGCGCTCCTCATGCCGCCGAGCGCAGCGGCCGGTCTCGTCCAGTCGGCGCTCGGCATCACGCAGCTCACCTCGGGCGAGGTCGCCCTGGCCGTGGGGGGCCTCGTCGTGGAAACCATCGTCGTCTTCCTCTTCGCGATCTACTGGGCTCGTCGGACCGTTCGGGGGAACTAGATGGCCGCGATGCGCTCCGAGTTCCCCAACGTTCCCACGTCCGGGCGGGCGCTGCCCTCCTTCCTGATCGTCGGATGGCGCTGGATCAGCCGCAACCCGGCGGTCGCGATCACGCCGATCCTGCTGCCCTTCATCTTCCTGTACTTCCTGTCGCTCATCTCGCCGCCCTCGCTGCTACCGCTCGAGATCGTCGGAGCGATGCTGTTCACGATGCAGAACATCGGCTCGTGGGTTCTCGGCGACAGTGCGTACTGGCGGATCGAGCATTCGCTCCAGGACATGTTCGTCGCGAGCCCGCTCGGCCGGATCCGTTACCTGTTCGGGATCGCGTTCTCGAACCTGATCGCGATGTCGCCGGCACTGCTCATCCTGACGGTCCTCCTCGCCTGGGCGGGGGGGCGGGAAGGCACGCCGCTCACGCCGTTCGCCTTCCTCGTCCTCGTGGCCTGCCTCGCGGTCCTCTGGGTCCTCTTCTCCTCGATCGGGATCGGGATCTCGAGCCGGATCCGCACCCAGCGCGAGATCTGGCCGATCGGGAACCTGACGTTCACGATCCTCGGGATGCTGTCGCCGCTCTACTACCCCCTCTCGGCGCTCCCGCCGCTCTGGCAGGATGCGGCGCGGTTCCTCCCCACGACCTACGCTGCGCTGCTCGTCCAAGGCGCCCTCGGGATCACGCCCGCGAGCCCGGCCCAGATGGTCCTCTACGCCGTGCTGCTCGTGGCGTGCGCCGCGGTCGGGGTCGTCATCATGCTGCGCCTCTACCGCTGGGGCGAGGGGTAGTGGACTAGGAAACGTTCAAGCGGGGTGCGGGTATGTACAGTTCGGTGCCTTCACCGAGACCCGCTTCCGATACATCGTGCGTCCCGGCTGCACCACTGCGAGCCCGACCGTACCTCTCCTACCGCTCGTTCCGTCGGTCCCACGGCGGTGGGGGGACGTGAAATGAGTAACAATGAGTTCGACGAGATCCTATCCGCGCTCGACCGAGAGACCGCCCGCATCCGCGTTCGCGCGGAACCCCGTCGCTACAACAAGCCGGCGACGGTGATCTCGGGGTTCCCGCCGGGCGTCGACCTGGCCGAGACCACCCGGTCGCTGAAGAACCGACTCGCGACCGGCGGTTCCGTCGTGGACGGCGAGGTCTACTTGCAGGGTGACCACCGCAGCCGGATACGGGACGAGCTCGCGAAGCTCGGGTTCGACCCCGCGACCATCGAAGTGTCCGACACGGCGCTTCCGAAGCGCGGGCGTCGCGGATAGGCTCCGACCGTTCGGTTCGGGGAAGGCCCGGCGAAAACCCGAGCGACCGACACGAATGGTGCGGGCCATCGAAGGTATATCCGTCGGTGGTCACGGTCCGCCCGAGGGAGCCCTGAGATGGCAGCGTACGCGCATCCCGAAGTCCTGGTCGAGACCGAATGGCTCGCGTCCCACCTTAACGACCCGAAGGTTCGGGTCGCCGAGGTCGATTACGACGCCACCGCGAACTACGAGATGGGCCACATCCCGGGCTCGGTCCTGTTCGACTGGCGCAAGGACATCAACGACCCGATCGCCCGGGACATCCTCTCGGCCGAGGCGCTCTCGGCCCTCTACGGCCGGGCGGGCGTCCACGATGACACGACCCTCGTGCTCTACGGCGACTTCAACAACTGGTTCGCCGCGTTCGCGTTCTGGGTGCTGACGTACTACGGCGCGAAGAACGTGAAGCTGATGAACGGCGGCCGCAAGAAATGGATCGCCGAGGACCGCCCCCTCACGAAGGACGTCCCGAAGCACCCTTTCGGAACCCTGAAGGCGCAAGCGTCGAACGCCCAGCTCCGCTCGTTCCTCGAGGATGTCCGAAAGGTCCTGCCCGACGTGAAGGGCGGGAAGTTCTCGCTCGTCGACGTGCGCGGTCCGAAGGAGTTCTCGGGAGAGATCACCGCTCCTCCCGAATACCCGACCGAGCACGCGCAGCGGGGCGGCCACATCCCCGGTGCGAAGAACGTCCCCTGGGCCCAGGCGGTCAAGGAGGACGGGACGTTCAAGTCGCGGGAGGAGCTCGAAGAGCTGTACACATCGAAGGGCGTGCTCCCGAACCACCCCGTGATCACGTACTGCCGGATCGGCGAGCGCTCGAGTCACACCTGGTTCGTGCTGAAGTATCTCCTCGGATACCCCGACGTTCGGAACTACGACGGTTCCTGGACCGAATGGGGGAACCTCATCCGGACCCCGATCGAGAAATAGATCGGCGGGCGCGCACCGTCAGAGAGGACGGCGGCGGGGCTTCGGGTCCGCTTCTTTCCGCACGAGGAAGTGGTGGAGCGTACCCTCCTTGCGGTGGGCGAGCACGGGGTGGCCGGTTTGGTCCGACCAGCGCACCATCTCGATCGGGCTCGTGGGGTCGTCGGTGACGAGCAGGATCGCGTCCCCCGGCGCGCGGGCGGCGAGCTCCTCGTTCAGCTTCGTGAGGACCGCCGAACACTCGAGCCCGATCTCGTAGAGCTCGAGGTCCGGGGTCGCGGGCCAGCAATGGATACGTAGCGTTCGGATCCGTTCCTCGAGGCGCGCGGCGATCGCGGGCGCCGTTTCGAGCAGCCGACCCGGGTCCTCGGGGCGAGCCGCGCGGACCCGGGCGACCCACCCCTCCCCGTACGGAGCGTCGTTGAGAAGACGGGGACGCCGCACGACCTCATCGTTGCGACCCAGGAGCACGGCGTCGACCGGCACTCGGACGGCGCCCGTGAACCGGGTACTCTCGACGGTGGCGACGCTTCGACCCCGTCCCACGCTCCCCTCGATAGGGCGGAAGGTGAGCGAATGGATGGGTCCCGCGAACGCGCTCAGCGTCCCCAGGATGCCGAGCCGAGCGGTCCCGCCCTCGGGGTCGGCCGCCCACCAGACATCGTGCTCGAGGTCGTAGAGCCGGTCCTCGGGAAGCGGGCACCCCGCGACCTCCATACGGACGGAACGCTCGCGCGAGGCCATAGCCCTAACTCGCGCGACAACCTTTTTGCCGCGCCAAGCGAATCGAGGATTCGTGAGGGCTCATGCCGCGTCCGGTGGCACGGCGCGGCCCGGCGGTGGTCCCCGATGTCGGTGCAGCCACCTTCCCACGCATCACATGGAGGTCGCCGCGATCGGAACGACCGCGAGCTTTCGACTGGCACCGACCGGCCCGTGTGTCCTCTGCGGGGAATCGGTCTGCCGCCGCTATACTCCCGGCGGGGCGTGAACCCGAGCAGTGAGCTCACCCGTCAACCGTACGCGGTCTTGATGAGGTAGTCCTTCAGACGGTCGAGTCGCTCTTCCCAAAAGTGAAAGTGCCAGGAACGAGCCTCTTCCCATTCGCCGGACGCACCCCAACCCTCGTGCTCGAGCGTGACGTCGATCCCCTCGGGAGACTCCTGGAGCCGCACGTAGACCTGGGTCCTGGGCTCGGGTTCGTTCATCAGTCGAACGAACGCCGGGGGACCGAACCAGCTGAACCCGATGTCGAGGTCGGGGGTCATGCGAAGTATCTTTCCCGGGCTCTCGAACGAGGTCTCGCCCTTCCAGGACAGATGGTAGACCCCGTTCGCCCGGGCCTCGACCTCGGCGTCGTCGGCCAGCCAGTGTTTCACCTGGGCCGCGTCGGTGAACGCGGCATAGATCATCGGGATGGGAAGAGGGACGGTCACTTGGATGAGGATCGGGTCGAGAGGTTCGGGGCTCACGGGGCCCCTTCGGGCGCAGGCGGCTAAAGAGTTTGCGTGAAGACTCGTTGCGGTCTCTCGCACCTTACGCCGGGCACGGCCGGCTCGGAGCCCTCCTATTCGAGCCTCCCTCGATGCCTCCGGTGCGCGTTGCCTCCGGAAAGGCTATCCGAACCTAGCTTTCCGTTGGGGTATGCTCGCTCGGTCTCGGCCCGTGCTGGCTCTGGGTGTCGTCGTCTGTGTCGTTCTCGGGTCCCTGGGGCTCGTCACGGGCATTTCCGCGGGAGCGAGCGTGGGCTCTGCCGGCGGCCATTCGAGCGTCTCCCCCGGGGTTTCCAGGACGACAGACTCCACAGGGGCGCCGTCACGATCGCCGACCGGAATCGCCAAAGCGCTCGCTCTCGAGGACGCGATGCGCGCGAAGGGCATTTCTCCTGGCACGGTACATTTCCCGAACTTCGCCGGGGCCGTCACGGATACGGCTCAGCCGATCCAACCTTCGTATGCCCAAGCGCCAGCACCCATGGGCGTCGCGGACATCGGGCTCGAGAACCGGTCGGGCGTGCTCGTGCCGTACGAGCTCAACACGACGAGCGTCGCGGGGACGGTCAATATCACGAACCTCCAGTCCCTCTACCTCGACGGGGACGGCCCGGACACGTACGGGATCCAGCTGAACTCGGTGGTCAACGGGGTCACCGTCTTCGGCAACTCGTCCTACGAGTTCTGGAGCCAGAACTACGTCGACTACACGATCAGCACGCAACAGCTCGTTTTCGGGGACGAAGTGTGGAACTTCTCGAGCCCTTCTGGACTCTTCCCTACCAGCAGCGTGTATGGGTTCAGTCCGAACGGCACGTTCGGCGACTTCCCGTTCCTGTACCAGGGCTACGGACCCGCGATCACGATCGGGTACCCCTTCGCCCTCACGCTCTACCTCAACACCTCGACGATCGCCGACCGTCCGGCGCTCTACTTCAACTACACGCTGTCGAACGACACGTTCCGGCAATCGAGCTCCTTTGACTATCTGATCTTCAACTCTACGGTCGGCACCCCGACGGCGGCGGCACCGACCCCCTACTACCAGGCGGACGGATACAACTACGACCCTATCGGCCTCATCAACGACATGGAGATCGACCTTCTGGGCAACGACAACGGCGATACGACGGCCTTCCTGTCGGCCGACGCGACGATCTCGCTGCAGTACTGGAACGCGTCCGCGGGGAAGATGCAGGAGGTACCGTCAGCGTTCAACGCGGGTCAGGAGACCGGCGAAACCTGCGTCGGCCTGCTCGTTTACTCGAGCGGGGGGGCGAGCCCGATCGGCATCGTTCGAAACGGTCCCGCCCTCGTCGGTGGCCTCTGGAATTACTCGGCAACGAGTGGCGCTGTGGCCGACACGGTCACGGTGAACCCCGTCGCGGAATACTCGTTTCTCTTCGTGAACACCGGCAACGTAGAGGACGACAGCACGGCCCAGTGGGTGCCGACGTCGATCACCGGGACGACGACCTTCTCCCTCCCTACCGGCGGCACCTACTTCCTCGATTTCCTGATGAGCGAACACGGACCCGCGAGCGAGGTCGTCACCGCCACCGCCTCGGTGACCCTCCCAGCGGTTCACTTGGCCGTGGACGTGGCGATGGGAGTGTACACCCCCCTCTTCGCTTTCGACAGTGTGGAGCTGGCGGCCATCTCGGCACCCGGGGGCGCGGGAACCGAGGCGAACCCGTACGTCGTCGACAGGAACCAGTACGGGACACTGGCCCCCCAATTCGCATCGTGGGACGACTTCCTCTTCCCGGTCTTCCCCGGCCTCCTGATCGCCGGCACGTCCGCCTGGGCCGACGTGACACCCCCGTCGTTCGAGATCAACCTGCCCTCGTGGGACCTCGCGGCCCCGTACATCGCGGCCCTCGGCCTGCCCCTGACGAACGACCTGCAGCTTGAGTTCTACGATGCGTCCAACATTTCCCTCGTCCATGCGGCGGGGATCTCGGGTTGGATGAGCTCGTTCCTTTTCGGATTCCCGGAGAGCTCGGTGATGGTGTGGAACTGCACGAACATGCTGGTCGCCTCCAACACGTTCGACGACCAGGGGAATGCGCTCCTGCTCTACGGCGGAACGAACAACACGGTCTGGGGCAACACGTTCCTCCCCACGCTTGTCGCGACCGCGGACCCCGCTTCGGTCGACGATAGCGGGTGGATCACGGGCGTTAACGAAACGGAGTCGGGGGACATGGTGTACAACAACTTCTTCGAGGTCGCGATCCCCGCGATTACGCCGACCTATGACCCGTTCCAGTGCGACCAGTACGGATACTGCTACACCGTGGCGTACACCGATGCCTGGAATGTCAGTGACCAACCGGCCACGAACTACACGATCGTCGACGGGTGGAACCTGACGGGCAGCATTATCGGAACTTGGTATGAAGGCGGCAACTACTGGTCCAACTACGGCACGAGCACGGACCCGTTCGGGGTGCTTCCGTACAACAACAGCGGAGCGATCGCCTTCGGAGGCGACTACGTGCCGCTCGTGGCATCCACGCTCTACCCAGTGACGTTCAACGAAATCGGTCTCGCGCCCGGCTTAGAGTGGGACGTCAACGCGCTCGGAGTCACTACCTCAGGTTCGACCTCAAGTCTTGTCCTATGGGCCCCGAACGGGACGTACGACTTTTCCCTCTCCGGTCCGTCGACCTTCCTCAGCTTGGACGACAGCGGAAACTTCACCGTCAGTGGGGTGGGTACCTCTGTGAACGTCTCTTGGGTCCCGCTCGTGCCGGTAACGTTCGAGGAGAGCGGGCTGATTTCCGGGTGGACGTGGTCAATCACGGTGAACGAGACAAGTCCGTTTTTCCCGTACGAGGGGATCACCAACGGGGGGTCGCTCGTGCTCGACCTTCCCGGGGGAGGGACACCGATCGCGTACTCAGGGTCCGCCTCGGCGGACGGATACGGTCAGTCCGCGTGGTCGACGCAGGTCGGGACAAGCCCGGTCACCGTTCCCGTGGTCTTCACGGCCACCGAGGTCGTTCTCTTCCTGGAGCACGGACTGCCGACTGGAATTGCCTGGTCGGTTCACCTCGTGCAGGGGAACTACTCGACCACGATGACCTCCGGAAACTCGAGCATCGCCTTCACGACGCTCGATGTCAGTCCCGGGCCACTCAATTATACCGTGAGCGCCGCGGGCTTCACCGCCTCGCCTTCGCATGGGTCGTACGTGTCGACCGAACTCGCGACGATCACGATCGATTTCGCTCCGGTGAACGGAACGCTTTGGGTGCAGGTCTCGCCAGCCGGAGCCGCGGCCACCGTCAACGGTCGCTCGGTCGCGCTCGCGTCGAGCGGGACGGCGACCCTCTCGCTGGCTCCCGGGATCTACACGGTCGAAGTGACGAACTCGGGCTATCTTGCGTACTATAACAATGTCAGTGTGACGAGCGCCTCCAACACGTCGCTCGCGGTCATCCTCACGTCGATCCCCGCCGCCCCGGCCCCCGGCGTGAGCTCGGCGGCATGGGCCACGATCGGGCTCCTGGCTGCCTTGGCGGTCGTGCTTCTGCTCGTGACCTTAGGGTACCGGTCCCGCGCCCGCCGCCCTCCCCCTAGGGAGATCGAGCCGGTGTCGGGATCGACTCCGTCGGTGCCGGCCAGCTCGGAGGAGGCGGCACCTCCCGCCCCTTGGGTGGAGCAATAGCGGAGCGGATCGGGGTCGATCGGCGGACGACCTGAGCCGGCCCGGCAGATCGAGTCCCCGGCGCCCCGACGGTCCACCGTCGTCCTAGGCGACGCGCGCTACGTAGGTCGTCGCGGACGAGATCTCCGAAGGGAGGGTCGCCGAGCCCCCGGCCCCGAACACGACGCTCGCCAAGGAGGGCGAGCTGATCCCGACGGCGATCGCGTTCCACACCGCCGAGTTCTCGAGCGTGGCCGAGAGCGAGCTCGTGGTGCCGTTTTCGATGGCCCAGAATGTGGCGAACCCCATGCCGTCGTCGAACGGTCCGGTCGTGTTGCCTGCCGTGTCGAGGAGCGTCTCTCCCGAGCCAGGTGCGAACGGCGCGTCCTTTTCCTGCCCGGAAACGCCGAGCAGGACGAAGTCGTTCGCGTGATCGGTGACGAGGGTCACCGAGGCGAGACCGCTGTCGCCACTTTCGTTCGCGACGCCGTCGATCGTGAGGGTGCCCGATTCCACGACGTCGACGGCCGCGACGGCACAACCCATGGTGGTCGCCCCGACGCTCATGGTCACCGAAACGGTGAGGGTCGTGGCCGTGGCAATCGGCTGCGAAACGAACAGGCTCTCGGTGTGGTTCTCAGCGTATCCGGTCGAGGTGACCAGGGAGTAACTATCCCCGGCCGAATCGGTGATAGCGGCGAGGTCGCCACCGCCGATCTCCGGGTTGACGAATCCGACGAAGACAAAGACCGAGCTCCCGGCGGCGACGCTGACCGGGGAGGTGGTGGTGCTTCCCCCCGAAGCGCAGTCGCTGCAGGCAACAATGCCCACGCCAATCGCGTTCCAGACGCCGGGGTTGGCGAGGTTCGCCGAAAGCTCGGCGGCCCCGCCGGTCTCCGAGTACGAGTACGTGGCGAATCCCACCGCGGTTCCCGCCGGAGCACCGGTATCGTTGATCGTGTCGAGGAGGGTCTCTCCCGAGGTCGGGGCGAAGGCAGTATCTTCCGCCGGCCCCGAGAGGCCCAGGAGGAGGAGGTCGTTCGAGTGATTGGTCGACACCGAGACCGAGGCGGCGTCGCCGAAACCGCTCTGGTGATAGACCCCGTCAATGAACGGAGTCCCGGAACCGGTAACGTCCACGACCCCGACAGACCCGCCGTTCGAGCGCGCTCCGTCGGAGAAGGTCACCGTCACGCTCACCGTCGCATTGAACGGGACTGCTTCGGCGACGTAGAGCTCCTCCGTGTGATTCTGCGCGAGACCGGTCGTGGCGATGATTGAGTAGGAATCGCCGAGTGAATCCGTCACCGAAGTGGCGACCGAGCCACCACTCAGAGAGTTCGCGTAACCGACGAACACGAACACCGCGCTCCCGCCCACGATGTGGAAAGGGGCGGTCGTCGTGGACGCGCCCGCAAAGCACCCATCACAGCCGACCAGGCCGACCCCGATAGCGTTCCACACCGCGGAGTGGGCGAGAGTGGCCGAGAGTTCAGCACTCGTGCCGGCTTCCGTAGCTGAGTACGTGGCGAACCCCTCCCCGTCCTCAAACGGTCCCGAGGTGCCGTTGCCCGTGTCGAGCAGGGTGGCTTCCGAGGTCGGAGAGAACGGGGTATCCTTCGCCTGGCCGGAGAGACCGTAAAGGAGGAGGTCGTTCGAGAGGTTGGTCGTGACCGACACCGAAGCGAAGCTCCCGGCACCACTCTCGGTAAAGGCCCCGTCCACGAACGGGATTTGGGACCCGTTCACGTCGACGACCGCGACCGAACCTCCCACCGTGGTTGCCCCGGTCGAGAAGTTCACCGACACGGTGAGGGACGCATTGGCGGGCATGGGCTCCGCGACATAGAGGTCTTCCGAGTGGTTCTCGGCAAAACCGGTCGTGGTGACCAGCGAGTAGGCGTCGCCAAGCGAGTCCGTCACCGAGGAGACCGCCCCGCCTCCGATTATCCCGTTCACGTAGCCTACAAAGACAAAGACCGCGCTCCCGATGGGGACCGGCAACGAGGGTGTGGTGGTCGTGGGGCCCTCGCTGACCGCCGAGGCATGGCTGTACACCGAGATCGGGCCGCCCGGGCCGGTCCCGGAGGTTGAGCCCACAATCCCGTACGTGTGGCTATAGATCGACGCCGGCCCGTTCGGGGCGGACCGATTGAGACCCGTGTTGACCCCCCACCCGTGACCGTGGACGGAAACGGACTGACCGATCCCCGGCGTGCCTCCGCTCCCGCTTGGCCCCGGCTGGAGCAGCACCACGAGCATGGCCCCGAGCAGGACTGCTACCACGACCCCCATGACAAGGACGACCGTCCTCCTATTCTGAAACGACGGAGGACCCATCGACACGAACAGAACCTCCGATCGCTCGAATCGGTGGCCCGACCTTAAAGAAAAGGGGTCCCGTCCTCACCGCCAACGCCGGTGAACGTTCGGTCGCCCGGCGGAACCGGGAGGCCATCTGCCGTAGATCGGCCGAATCCGTGCCATGGGTTCGGGAAGGGTCGGATGGACTGGTCGGGATTTGAACCCGAGGCCTCCGGTTTGCAAAACCGGCGATCTTCCGAGCTGATCTACCAGCCCATCCCGGGTCGGAGGGAGGCTCCGTTGTCTTATCCTTTCGTAGGTGGGCTCGCGACCGACTCCCAGGCCCGGTCGAGCTTGGGGACGGTTCTGCGCCGAGTAATCTCCGCGGGCTCGACCCACTCGGACCGGGTGTGTTCCCAATCGAGCCGAACCTCGGTTCGCCGCACGCGGAACCGAAACGGGTGCACGATGAACACGCGGGACCCGTCGCGGGCGAGGACCGGGAAACCGGAATGCACGAGTTCTACGTCATTCGATCCGAGACCTGTTTCTTCCTGGATCTCCCGGAACGCTTGCTCCAACGGGGGGGCGGTCTCGAGGTACCCCGAGACGGCGGCCCAGTGGCCCCGGAACGAACCCACCTTCTCCGAACGCTCGAGGAGGAGGATCCGACCGTCGTCCCGCTCCAGGAACGCCGTGACGACCTCGACCTCCTCCACGCCGTCGATCCGAAACCGCCCGATCGTTCCGTTCACTTCGACGATCTCTCCCTCGCGCACCACCTCCGGATCGACCCGGGCTATGACCGGCATCTCCCCCGCGGGCCCGGTCTCGACCGGAACCCCATGAAGGAGGACGGCCACCACTCCCGGGGGAAGCGACTCGGTCGGCGGCCACCAAAGCGCGGGGAGCGCGAGGACCTCCGGCGACGGGCGCCCGGACTCCCAGCGGAGCGGGTCGTCCACGAGGTGCGCCGCGCCGGTGGCACGACCGGGAGCCACACCGAGTGCCGGAAGTGTCATCGCACGACGGAGGTCGACTTCGCTCATCGCGTTAGCGGCATCCTCCGGCCCGGTCCGACAAACGCCTTCTACTCGGCGCCGGTCGCCACGTCGTGCGGCTCAGCGCCTTCACGGTCGTGGACGATTATCCGTCCGACCAACCGCACGACCGCCTCCTCGACGTCGTGCTTCTCGCCGAGGCGGCCGAGGAGGGAGGCCTTTCGACGCTGTGGGTCGCGGAACATCACTTCCATTCGGGCGGCATCTCCCCTTCTCCGCCGGTTCTGCTGGCCGCCCTCGGAACCCGCACTCATCGTCTGCGCCTGGGCGCCCTCGTGAGCGTCCTTCCGTTCCACGACCCGGTCGAGCTCGCGGAACAGTACGCGATGGTCGACCGGCTCCTCGAGGGTCGCCTCAATCTCGGGGTCGGCAGCGGATACATCGCCCTCGAGTTCGAGGGTTTCGGCGTCGACCCTCTCGCGAAGCGCGAGCTCTTCGACCGCGCGCTCGAGACCCTGCTCGCGGCCTTCGAGGGGAAGGAGGTCCGCGCCGCCCGACCGAATGCGAGGCCGGTGCGGATCAACGTGCGCCCCGTGCAACAGCCGCATCCGCCATGCTGGGTCGCCGTTCAGCGACGGGAGGCGATACCGTTCGTCGCCCGTCGCGGCCTTTCCATGGCGCTCGTGCCGTACGCGACGCTCGCCTCTCCCGCCGAGCTCGCGGAGGAGGTGCGGGAGTACCGGGCGCAGCTTCCCGCCGGAGCCCGCGGGGAGGTCGCGGCGGCGCTGCACCTCTACGCCGGACCCCACCCCGAGCACGCCCGGCACGCGCTCCAACGATACCTCGATAGCCGGCTCGCCACCCAGAGCGCCTTCTACCAGGAGAAGGTCCGACGCGACCCGGCCCATGCGAACGCCGCCACGATCGAGAAGAGCGGTTGGGCGATCTTCGGCTCTGCCGAAGAGGTCGCGCAGCGCCTGCGCGAGTTCCGTACCACCGGCGTGGACGAGGTCCTCGGGATCTTCGACTTCGGAGGGCTACCGAGCGATGAGGTCGGGCGGTCGGTGCGCGCACTCGGCGCCGCGTTCGGTTCGGGCGAGCCGACAGCCGAACCGACTTAACCCACGAGTTCTTCGACCCCCCGAGGGAACCGATGCCCGAAATCTTGCCGGGAGTGCATCTTGTGGAAGGAGTCGACCCGTCACCTGACTTTTCGACGCACGTCTACCTGGTGAAGGACAAGGGGGCGTCGTGGACGCTCATCGACACCGGCCTTCCCGGAGCGTCGACGGCGATCCTCGCGTACCTCGTGAAGGTCAAGGTCGAACCCACCGCCGTGAAGAAGATCCTCATCACGCACCTTCACCGAGACCATACCGGCTCGCTGAAGGTGATGCTCGAGAAGACGCACGCCCGCTCGTTCGCCCACTGGGTCGAGGCTGCCTACATCGCACTCGACCCGAAATACGACGGGCCCGGCAGCCCGCCCGCGGAGCCGGTGATCGTCGATGAGGCGTTCAAGGATGGCGACCCGATCGACGCCGCCGGTGGCCTGATCGCCTACCACACTCCCGGCCACACCCCCGGGCACTCGTCGTTCTACCAACCGGAGCGTAAGCTTCTCTTTTCGGGGGACCTATTCTTCGTCGAAGGGGAAAAGGCAACGCTCACCCCCCCCGAGTACACGTTCCACACGCCGACCGCCAAGATCTCCGCCCGTCGCATGGGACGACTCTCGGTCGACTCCCTGCTGACCTACCACGGTGGCCCGATCCTGAAGAACGGGGGCGGGGCGGTCCGCGCCCTCACCCAGCAGCTCTAAGCCCGGGAACCGCGCCGGCGCCTCGAACGCCCCCGTTCGCGACGCGCGAATGGGACTGGCCAGATTTGAACTGGCGTCTCGGAGTCCCGAACCCCGAAGGATGGACCAAGCTACCCCACAGTCCCGGACGCGGTTTTGCCAGCCGCCCCCGCTATTTGAACGTGCGGGCGCGCGGCGTGACCCCGCCCGTCGCCGGGGCCCGTTTCACGACCTCCCCCGCCGCCTTTACATTCGGTGTCGCCGATAGCCCGGACCGAGATGGCCAGCCAAAGCTCCGTACCGCCCATCCCCGGGATCGCGCCGGTGAACTCGCTTTCGTGGAGCGTGCCGGGTCTTGAGGAGGACCCGACAATGTGCCTGCGCTGCCGCTCGGCGCAGCTGCTCTGCGGGAAACCGGTCTGCCCGATCCTGGTCAAGTACCGAGCGTTCGAGAAGACGCTGCCCATGGTCAACGGCCTCGACCTCGACGGCACCTCGCCTCCGGCGTTGTTCGTCGGTCGGTTCGGCTATCCCAAAGTGTCGGTAGGCCCGCTCCTGAGTCCGGAGCACGGTTCGACCGAGCTCTTCGACACCCCCGAAGAGTGGGTGGGCCGGTCGGTCCAGGAAGTCGTGTCGTTCCGGACCGGTCTCGTCCGCGGCACGACCCCGATCCGTGTGACGGATGCCGAGCGTCCGATCCCAATCCTCGAGGACCTCCAGCTGCTCGGGATCGCTGGGGAGACGGTCGACAGCGAGGCCCACTTCCGTCGGCCTCCTCGCGGTCACCTCTCGCTCAGCGATTCCACCCCCCCGTTCGGCCCCACGGCACCGATCGAGACGATCCGGCTCGATGTCCGCCGGGTCGACCCGCATCTGGATCGTCTCACTTCGGACATCCACGCGAACGCCCGCGTTGCGGTCGAGGAACTCTACCACCGAGGGGTCCGGGTCAGTCGGATCCAGAGGGCGTTCAGTATCGGCACGCTCGGTCGCCGCGGGCGGCGTCGTCTCGTGCCGACCCGCTGGAGCATCACCGCCGTGGACGACCTCCTCTCCAAGATGAACCTCGAGCAGATCCGAGCCCTTCCCGAGCTCGGCGAGATCCTCGTTCACCGGTTCACCGCTCTCGACAATCGTTGGGTGCTCGTGTTCCTGCCGGGGTCGTACCGCTACGAGTCGATCGAAGCGTGGTATCCGAACACGCTCTGGAATCCGAACCCGAACCAGATCGTGATGATCGGCGACCACGAGGGGTTCCGGGGCCGGACCACGTATGCCTCGATCGGAGGCTGCTACTACGCGGCGCGGCTCGCAACGAGCGAGGCGCTCCTGCGTATGGGACGCCAGGCCGGGGTCGTGGTTCTCCGCGAGGTCCATCCGGGCGAGATCCTTCCGCTCGGTGTCTGGAACGTTCGCGAGCACGTGCGGGCGGCCCTCCATGAACCGCACGAGAAGGTCGCCTCGCTCGCCGAGCTGACGGAGCACATCGGCGCCTCCTTCGCTATCCCGCTCCCCCGGTGGCTGACGGCGAGCGCGCTCCTTCACGAGGCCCGGACGCAGCGGCGTCTCGACGACTGGCTGGTCAG
The DNA here is from genome assembly GCA_050013595.1 of Thermoplasmata archaeon. Classification (GTDB taxonomy): domain Archaea; phylum Thermoplasmatota; class Thermoplasmata; order Lutacidiplasmatales; family UBA184; genus Lutacidiplasma. The sequence continues at coordinate 53,582 of JBEKEY010000005.1, forward strand.
CGCGTCGTAGGTCCCGACCCGCTCAGGGAAATCGAGCGCCGCACCGACCGCAGAACGCCTCGTCCCCGATCCGCGGTGCCCCGCAACTGGCACACGTGATCGTCGTGCGGGGCCGGCCGCAGCCGCGGCAGAAGCCATCTCCCGCGAGCGCAGGGTAGCCGCAATCCGGGCACCGCTCCCCGCCGGCGACGGCCTCGGCCGTTTGGGTCGGGTCGGCCGTCGCGGGGCCCTTGCCCGAAACTCCCGGACCGCCCCCCCCGGTGGCCGGGGCCACCGCGGCGAGACCCTCGACCGTCCCTCCGAGCGTACGGCGACCGCGGAGCGCCAGCCGGAACGCATCGGTGAAGTCGCCCTTGTCGAACGCAGCTTGCGCCTGGTCGCGAAGCGCCTTGGCCCCCTCGACCGCAGGGTCACGCGCGCGACGACCACCGAGCGCCTCGAGCTCGTCCGAGAGGATGCGCATCTGGAAATGGGATTCCGCCCGGTTCTTGGGTAGCGCGGGCGTCGCGGGAGGAGGGGACACGGGAGTCGCGGCGACGGTGCCGGTCTCCCGAGGATTCCCGGGGGGGTTGGCCGTGACCGTCCCTTTCGAGGGGAGGGGCGTGCCCGTCGACATCGCTCCTTTCTGGCGCGCGTTCACGAGCGCCTCGTGCGCGGACTGCGCGATCCGGTAGGACTGGTCGAACTGGTGGGTGTCGAAGGCGCCCTGGGACTCGGCGATCAGTTCCTGCGCCCGGTGCACGTCCACGCCCTGCCGGGCCAGGATGCCGGCTTCCCGTCGCGCCATCGCGAGCCGGTTGAAGGCACGGTCCTGGCTCAGCTCGGGCCGGTCGTCGAGCTCGCTCAGGAGCTTCGCCTTTCGCGACCGAAGGCGCCGGATCAGGAGGAGGAGGACGCCCGCCGAGACGACGGCGAGGACGATGATGAACGCGATGAGGATGACCTCCGTGCTGGTGAGGCTCGCCACCGGATCCTCCTTCGTCGCTCCCGGTCGGGGTGGCCAGGGCGGTCGAACTAGGGGTGGGTCGGGTATTTAGAAGGCAACTAGACCGCGGTTCCGAGCAGGTACGTCGAGCGCGCGCCGTCCACTCGAAGTTCCACATCGGATCCGAGCGGCGGGCGCCGGTCGAGCACCACGGGGAGGTAATTGTCGAGACGGGCGACCGAACTCCCTCCCGGTCCGTGCTCGAGCACCCGGCCCAGGGCCCGGGTCCCGATCCAGCGTTCGAGGCGGTCGCGCGCGATGCGATGACGCAGCGTCGCGAGCTCCCGGGAGCGTCGCTTCGCCACCCGAGGAGGCTGGGCCGCCAGCCGAGCGGCGGGCGTCCCCGGCCGGGCGGAGAACCGAGTGACGTTCACCGTCTCGGGGCCGACGGCCTCGAGAAGCTCCTCCGTCGCGCGGAAGTCGTCCTCGGTCTCGCCCGGGAACCCGACGATGACATCGGTGGCGAGGTGCAGCTCCGGAAGTCGCCGACGGGCGGCCTCGACCTGGCGCCGGAACACCGCGGCCGGGTAGCCGCGATGCATCGCATCGAGCACCCGGTCAGAGCCGCTCTGCAGCGGAAGGTGGAGGAATCGATAGGCCGGCCCCTCCGCGAGGGCGTCGAGGTAAGCGTCCCGATGCGGCTCGAGGCTCTGCGGGCTCATCATCCCGACGCGGACCCGAAACCCTCCGGGGACCCCGGCGACCGACCGTAGGAGGTCGGGGAGACGTTCGGGCCCGGCGAGGTCCTCGCCCCATGCCGCGGTATCGAGGCCGGTGAGCCGGATCTCCCGGACTCCCCGGGTCGTCGCCTCACGGACCCGGCGAAGCACCTCAGCGACCGGGACGCTCGCGAGCCGGCCGCGGGCGAGTCGACTGAAGCAGTAGGTGCAGCTGCTCGTGCATCCCTGGGCGATCACCACCTCCTCCGACACGACCGGTGCCGCGGATTCGGGCGTCGAAGGAGCGGAGGAGCGTGGTCGCGCTACTTCCACCGACCAAGTGTCGAGGAGGGCCGGAAGGTGGTCCTGCTCACGGATCGGGACGAAGGTGGTCCGTTCCCGAGCCGGCCCGCTCATCAGGTCGGCCCGAAGGGGGACGAGGCACCCCGTGACCACCAGCCGGGGCACCCGGTCCGCGAGGGCTTGCCAACGTCGGACCATCCGAGCCTCGGTGGGACCGATCACCCCGCAGGTCACGAGGATCCCGACGTCCGCGCCCGCCGGGGCGGGCGAAAGCTCGTGGCCCCGGGAGGCCAGGTCGCGGGCGATCCCCGCGCCTTCGCCCTGGTTCTGGGAACACCCGTAGGACTCGACGTAGACCCGCACGACCGGCCCGGAGCGCCCGACCCCTAGAAGACCGATAGCTTACCGGTGAGAAGACGCCGCGGGATCGAGTCGATGTCGTCGAACCACTTCTGAGCCACGCCCTCCGCGTTCGGCTTCACCTTGGCGAGCTTGACGCCGTCCGCGGTGAGGATCTGCAGGCTCGCGACCTGCGGCTGGTCGACCGGCTTTCCGATCTGGGAGAGGATCCGTACGTGGACCTCGCGGACGTCGCCGCCGGCTTCCTTCACGATGTCGTTCGCGATGAGGTTGCCGAGCAGGTTGTAGATCTTCCCGACGTGATTGACGGGGTTCTTTCCCGCGGACGCTTCGAGGCTCATCGGGCGGCAGGGCGTGATGAGACCGTTCGCGCGGTTCCCGCGCCCGACGGACCCGTCGTCCCCAGCCTCCATCGATAGGCCGGTCACGGTGAGGT
>JBEKEY010000006.1:0-57873 GCA_050013595.1 Thermoplasmata archaeon
GAGACCAGCCACTGCCAGGAGTAGGTGGGGGTACCGGTCGACGGGATGGTGGCCGTTACCGTCAGGACCTGATTCGCGTCCAGCTGGGTTGAACTCGGTGTCGGGGCGCCGGCCGCGGTCAGGGCCGAACTCACCGCGACCGTCGAGGTCGCCACCGAGGTCTGGGTCTCGGGCGTCGACCCGCTGTCGGTCACTTCGAGCTGGAAAGTGTAGGAATCCTCTGCCGTGAGCGAATTCGCGGGAATGATGCAGTTCTCGGTCGCACCCCCAACGGCGCCCGTGCCGTTGTTGATCGTGCACAGCGTCGCGTTGGCGTAGGCGCCGCCGTTCACCGAGATTAGCCATTGCCAGGAGTAGGACGCCGTGCCGTCCGACGAGATCGACCCGGTCACCGTCAACGCCTGGTTCACATTCAACGCCGTGGCGCTCACCGTGGGCGTCACCGGCGCAGTGAGAGCCGTGCTCACCGACACCACCGAAGAGGCGGACGACGTCTGCGTCTCCGGCGAGGTAGCACCGTCCGTCACCTTGAGCTCGAAGGAATAGGAGTTCCCGGTCGTCAGAGTGCCGCCGGAGACCATACACGTCTCGGTGGCCCCGGCTAGAGCCCCGCCTCCGCTCCCCACGATGCACTCCGCCGCATTGGTGTAGCCTCCACCGTTCACCGAGATCAGCCACTGCCAAGAGTAGGCGGAGGTCCCGGTCGATGGGAGCGATCCGGTGATGGTCAGTACCTGGTCCACATCCAACGCCGACGCACTGATGGTGGGAGTCCCGGGCGAGGTCAGTGCCGAACTCACCGCCACCGTCGACGAGCCGACGGAGCTCTGAGTCTCGGCGGAGGTCGCACTGTCCGTTACCATCAAGCTGAAAGCATAGGTATCGCCGATCGTCAGAATGCTCGCTGCGACGCTGCAGGTCTCCGGGACACCGCTGGCCGCCCCGATCCCGCTGTTCACCGCGCACTGCGTAGCATCGACGAATCCCCCGCCGTTGACCGCGATCAGCCATTGCCAGGCGTAGGTCGACGTTCCGGTGGTCGGGATGATTCCCGATACCGACAATGCTTGGTTCACATCGAGTTTGGCCGCGCTTGGCGTTGGCGTCGCGGGCGAGGTCAGCGCGGAACTCACCGACACGGTCAATGAGGTAGGGGACACCATCGTCTCTGAGTTCGTTGCGCTGTCGGTTATCTGGAGTTCGAAACTGTAGGAGTCGCCCGCGGTGAGGGTGTGGGCCGGGATGAGGCACGTCACACTGGCCGCAACGGCGGCGCCGGTTCCGCTATTCACCACACATTGGGTGGAGGCGACGTATGTACCCGAGTTTATCGCGACGAGCCACTGCCAGGAGTAGGTCGGAGTGCCCGTAGTCGGGACTGTTCCAAGTATGGTGAGTGGTTGATCCACGTCGAGCGCCGTCGCGCTCACCGTGGGCGCAGCGGGCGCGGTCAATGCAGTGTTCACGGTAACCTCGGAGACTGCCGAAGTCGCGTTGTCGTTGTTCGAGTCCGTTACATTGTAACAATAGTAGGTCAGGGTTGTTGGAGCGGGCTGATACGTAGAGGATACCGCCCCGGAAATCGGGTTGTCCAACGTTAGGCAGGCCGGACCGGAGATCCCGGTGTACCATTGGAAAGCGGTGTAGTCGTGCGTTCCGCCCGAGGGGTTCGCCGTCAGCGTGATCGATTGACCACTATCGAGGACGGAAATCGGTGGGGTGGGGGTCCCCGCGGTCAGGGCCGAACTCGTTGTGATCGTCGCGGACGCGGGAGATAGAACGACCTGTTGCGTCGTCGCGCTGTCCGTTACTTGCAGCTTGAAGTTGTAGGAGGTGCTGGCAGAAAGCGTGTTGCCCGGAATCGTGCAAGTCTCCATCGTACCGCCGGTCGCCCCGGTACCGCTCGAAATCGAACACAGCGTCGCCGCTGATCCATAAGCGCCGCCATTGACCGAGACGTTCCACTGCCATGAATAGGGTGCCGTTCCGGTCGACTTCAGCGTCGCGGTCACCGTCATCGCCTGGTCGGCGTCCAGCGAGGTCACGCTCGGAGTGGGTGCCGCCGGCGCTGTCAGAGCCGTGTTAACAACGTAGTTCGACGATGTCACGGTGACCGAGTGCCCGCTGTTGGAGTCAATCGCGAACACCGAGACCGTGTATGTTCCGCCTACGGTGGGGACGCAGGCCATGGTGCCGCCCACCGATGCGAGATCGCAGCCAAAGTTGGCGGATGACTGGGTCCACGTGTAGGTGTATCCGCCACTTCCACCGCTAGCGCTGGTCGTGAAGGTGATCGATTGACCGACGTCGAGGTGGCCGGAGGCCACGGACGGGCTGGGCGTTGTGGTGGTCGGTAACGTGTCGACTGTGAAACTTGACGACGCGACCGTCGTCGAAAGGCCGCCGTTCGAGTCGGAGGCGTGCACCGAGACAGTGTACGTTCCTGCGACCGTCGGAGTGCAGGCCATGGTGTCGGTGGTCGACGCGAGGTTGCAGCCGAAGTTGCCCGACGACTGCGTCCAGGTGTAGGTGTAGCTGCCGCTTCCCCCACTGGCGCTGGTCGTGAAGGTGACGGATTGGCCGACGTCGAGGTGGCCGGAGGCGAGCGAGGGGGCAGGTGTAGTAACGGTCGGAAGCGCGTCTACGACGTAATTCGCCGAGGTCACCACGGACGAGTCCCCACCGTTCGAGTCCGTGGCGAAGACCGAGACGGTGTATGTCCCCGCGAGCGTGGGTGTGCAGCTCATCGCGGCGGACGTCGACGCCAGGTTGCAACCAAAGTTCGCCGACGACTGCGTCCAGGTGTAGGTAGTTCCTCCACTCCCGCCGCTCACGCTGGTCGTGAAGGTGACCGATTGACCGACGTCGATGTGGGCGGAGGCGGGGCTCGGGCTGGGCGTCGTGGCGGCCGGGAGGGTGTCAACCACGAAGCTTGCCGAGGTTTGGGTACCGGAGGCTATGTCGTTGGTGTCCGTGGCGAAGACCGAGACGGTGTACGTGCCTGCGACCGTTGGAGTGCAGGTGGTGGTGTCGATCACCGACGCAAGATTGCATCCAAAGTGGGCCGACGACTCTGTCCACGTGAAGGCATAACCACCGCTGCCCCCGCTGGCACTCGTCGTGAAGGTCACCGATTGACTGACGTCGATGCTCCCGGAGGAAACCGAGGGACTGGGATTGGTGACGGTTGGTAGGGTATCGACCGTGAAGCTCGAGGAAGCGACCGTGGCCGAGTCTCCGCCGTTGGTGTCCGCCGCAAAGACCGAAACGGTGTACGTTCCGGCGACGGTTGGAATACATGTGATCGAGGCGATGGTCGACGCCACGTTGCAGCCGAAGTTGGCGGACGATTGCGTCCACGTGTAGCTGTAACCACCGCTACCGCCGCTCGCGCTCGTCGTGAAGGTCACGGATTGGCCCACGTCGATCCCGCCCGAGGAAACCGAGGGTCCGGGAGCTGTGACGGACGGGATCGTATCGACGACGTAGCTTGCCGACGCTACCGTCGTCGATTGCCCACCGTTGGCGTCCGCGGCAAACACCGAAACCGAGTACGTCCCGGCTACCGTGGGAGTGCAGCTGACCGTGGAGGTCGTTGACGCGAGGTTACAGCCGAAGTTGGCCGACGACTGCGTCCAGGTGTAGGTGTAACCGGCTCTTCCCCCGCTGGCGCTGGTCGTGAAGGTGACCGACTGACCGACGTCAATGCCACCCGAAGAAACGGAGGGGCTTGGGGCGGTGACGGTCGGGAGAGTATCGACGACGAAGCTCGATGACGCTACCGTGGTCGAGTGTCCACCGTTCGAGTCAACGGCGAACACCGAGACGGTGTAGGTCCCCGCCACCGTCGGAGTACAGACCATGGTGGTGCTCGTCGAGGCCACGTTGCAGCCGAAATTGCCGGACGACTGCGTCCAGGTGTAGGTGAAACCCCCGCTGCCACCACTGGCGCTCGTAGTGAACGTGACCGATTGGCCCACGTCAATGTGAGCGGAGGCAGGGCTCGGGCTCGGCGTGGTTGCGGTCGGAAGCGAGTCGACAGTGAAGCTGGAGGACGGCACCGTGGTCGAGTCGCCACCATTCGAGTCCGTGGCAAACACCGAAACCGTGTACGTTCCGGCGATGGTGGGAATGCATGTAATCGAGACGATGGTCGACGCCAGGTTGCAGCCGAAGTTGCCCGAGGATTGGGTCCACGTGAAGGTATAGCCGCCAGATCCGCCGCTGGCGCTGGTCGTGAAGGTGACCGATTGACCCACGTCGATATATGGCCGGAAGCGAGAGAGGGGTTGGGCGCGGTGACTGTCGGTATAGTTTCGACCGTGAAGCTGGACGAGGTCACCGTCGTCGAGTGCTTGCCGTTCGAGTCAGTGGCATGCACTGAAACCGTGTATGTGCCCGCGACCGTGGGAGTGCACACCATGGTGTCGATCGTTGACGCCAGGTTGCAACCGAAGTTGGGATCGGATTGTGTCCATGTGTAAGTGTATCCTCCGCTCCCACCGCTCGCGCTCGTGGTATACGTGACCGATTGGCCCACATCGATGCCTTCCGAGGCGATGGAGGCGCTCGGCGCGGTAGCGACCGGGACTGTATCCACTACGTAGTTCGCGGAAGTCACCGTGGTCGAGATGCCGCCGTTCGAATCGGTGGCATTCACAGAGACAGTGTACGTCCCGGCAACCGTGGGAGTGCAGGTGATCGTGTGGGTAGCCCCCAACACGCAGCCGAAATTGGAGGACGATTGTGTCCAAGCGTAGGTGTACCCGCCACTTCCACCGCTGGCGCTGGTCGTGAACGTGACCGCTTGACCTACGTCGATCTGGCCGGAGGCGAGAGAGGGGCTAGGGGTCGTTGCTGTCGGCAACGTGTCCACAACATAACTCGAGGAAGTTACCGTTGCCGAGGAACCGCCGTTCGAATCGGTGGCATTCACAGAGACAGTGTACGTCCCGGCAACCGTGGGAGTGCAGGTGATCGTGTCGGTTGCCCCCAACACGCAGCCGAAATTGGGGTCCGATTGGACCCAGGTGAGGGTATACCCACCACTCCCGCCGCTGGCGCTGGTCGTGAACGTGACCGATTGGCCGACATCGATACCCGCCGAGGCGATAGAGGGATTGGGCGTGGTGACAGCCGGGATTGTGTCCACGACGAAACTCGCCGAGGTTTCCGTGGCTGAGGATACGCCGTTCGAATCAGTGGCGAACACCGAGACGGTGTAGGTCCCTGCTACCGTGGGAGTGCAGGCCATGGTAGTGGTGGTGGAGGCAACATTGCATCCGAAATTGGCGTCTGATTGGGTCCACGTGTAAGTGTACCCGCCACTCCCGCCGCTGGCGCTGGTCGTGAAGGTGACCGTTTGGCCCACATCGATCCCGCTCGAGGCGATGGAGGGGTTCGGCGTGGTGGTAACCGGGACAGTGTCAACCACGTAGTTCGCAGAAGTCACCGTGGTCGAGATCCCGCCGTTCGAGTCGGTGGCATTCACAGAGACAGTGTACGTCCCGGCGACCGTGGGAGTGCAGGTGATGGTGTCGGTAGCTCCCAACACACATCCGAAATTGGGGTCCGATTGGGTCCATGTGAATGTGTACCCACCACTCCCACCGCTGGCGCTCGTAGAGAACGTGACCGATTGGCCCACATCGATACCTGCAGAGGCGATCGAGGGACTGGGCGTGGTCACGGCCGGGATTGTGTCAACGACGAAACTTGCCGAGGTTTCCGTGGCTGAAGATACGCCGTTCGAATCCGTCGCGAACACCGAGACGGTGTAGGGCCCCGCGACTGTTGGAGTGCAGGCCATCGTAGCGGTGGTGGAGGCAAGGTTGCAACCGAAATTGGGGTCCGACTGGGTCCACGTGTAGGTGTACCCTCCGCTTCCACCGCTCGCGCCGGTCGTGAAGGTGACCGTTTGAACAACGTCGATCAATCCCGAGGTCGGCGAGGGACTGGGGGTGCTCGTGGTGACCGGCACCGAGTAGACCACAAAGCCCGACAAGGTCTCCGTAGCTGAGACCCCGCCGTTCAGGTCGGTAGCAGACACTGAGACATCGTAGGTCCCCGAGGCCGGGTTCGGACACGCGATCGAATCCGTAGTCGAGGCGGTGCAGGCCAGGCCGACGGGGGTCGTCCACGAGTAGGTGTCCGTCCCAGGCGCCCCCAGCGTCGTTGAGGTGGAGAAAGTGACGCCCTGGCCCGCATCAACGGAAAGAGGGCTCGGGCTTGGGGTGGTGGTGACTGGGAGGGCATAGACCACGAAGTTGGCGGAGATCTTGGTGGACGAATTCACGCTGCTTGAGTCCGTGGCGAAGACCGACACAGTGTACGTTCCGGCGACCGTGGGGGTGCAGGTGGTCGAATTGGTCGACCCCAACGTGCATCCGAAGTTGGGATCGGATTGAGTCCACGTGTAGGTATAACCACCAGTCCCGCCGCTGGCATTTGTCGTGAACGTGACCGACTGGCCGACGTCGATCAGGCCGGAGGTTGGGGTGGGGCTCGGGGTAGTGGTCTCCACTCTCTGGACCACGGCATCTTGAATGAACGCCCAATCGGCGGGTGATGCCAGAGTGGCGGTAAGTCCCTGGCTCCCGGTGGTCGAGGTCCGGGTCCCATTCAGAGCGGCCGTCGTAGTGTTCGTCGTTCCGACCTGATTGATGATAGCGGCCGCCGAGCTGACCGCACCCGCGGTGGACTCGGTCCCGAGGAGTCCGAGGATCATGTCGTTGGAGTCTGCGGTTGTGAAGGGCGTCGAAGCCACTGAGGGACCCGTCCCGGAATTGTCCGAGGGTATCCCCGCTCCTGTGTCGAAAGGATGGCCGGTGTCCACATTCGCGACAGCGAATATGACCGCGGTAGCGTCCGTAGGGGCGCCTGTGTACGTGAAGGTGACCGTGTCGGGGCCACTGTGGAGGCCGCTCAGCGCGTAATACTCGGTCTCGCTGATCGAGCCGTTCGGGAGCGTAACGGCCGACCCGCGCTGCTGCCAAGTAAGTCCGAACGTGTCCGAGACGAACGGAGAGTTCAGGGCCCCGCCGTTACTGGTGACCGCGGCTACCAGTAGGTCGTGGGTGAACGCGGTCGTGAGTGAAACGGTGAACGTGAGGCCCGTAGACCACTCTCCCGTCCCGTTCCCATCAATCGTTAGCGGGCTGGGACCCGGAGCGGGATCCGAACTTGCGAGGGGAGAGTGGCTACCGGAGGTTGCGAGCTGAATAGAATGCGTGTCAGGCCCGGCCCCTTTCGGCGGGAGAGACGCCGTGGAGGGCGCGAGCGCGAGTTGAGCACCGGAAGGTTCTGCAGAAGGTGAGGGCTGAACAGTAATCGGACCCGAAGTGACCGAGCCTCCGGCTGATGGGCTTCCCACCGTCACCGTATAGCTGGTCAAGGCGACCGAAGGTGCAGTAGCACCCCCGGAGGATGCTGCAGGAGGGACAACCACAGCGTATGCCGCTGCAATCGGGGCGCCCAACATGATGAGGGCGACGATCGCGACCAGCCAAACGCCACGACCGCGCGGAGACGGGAGGAGGGGCTTCATCGCTCCCTCCGGGCGGCGTGGGATAGGCCCCGCGGGATTGCTGCGTCAGAATGGCGACCGGATTCCTGTTGACGGGCGTTTAGCGCTCTGAACAACATTTTAGACCCTCTCCTGCATTTGATTCCTAAGTCGCCCGCTTGTCGCCGCCCCTCCCCCGCCAAGTCGCGAGGTGACAGGACGACAATTCGAATCAAAACCGATGCAGACTGGCATTAAGCTTTCCCGAGAGGCCGGTTCGTATAACTTTCGATGTAGTTTAAGGTAAGTAGAGCACTAACTGTAGAATAAGGGAAGGAAGATGTCGAACGTTACCTTCGCCATTCCCGAGGAACTACACCGAGAGATGCGAGCCCACCCGGAGGTCAAATGGGCCGAGGTGGCGAGGACAGCATTTCGCGACCACCTGGACAAGCTCCAACTCTACGATCACCTCCTCAAGTCCTCCAAACTGACCCAGGCAGACGCGGTCCGCCTCGGGCGTGAGATTCGGCAGTCGGCTTCGGCGCGGCCGAAGTGACCCCGGAGCATACCGTCGAGATTGGGTTCTGCCCGAAGGAACGGTAGGCGTCCTCGTTGACCCGCCATTCGGTGCAATTGTACTTACACACACCTCCGCGAACCGGAGGTTCTCGCGACCCTCGTCCCAAATAGTTCGGGGTGTTGACCCGAGCGTGGCGGGTAGCTTGCTGCGCGCCGATTCCGTCACGAAGCGATTTGACACGGTCGAGGCGCTCTCGAACCTGTCGGTGGAACTGTTCCCCGGAACGATTGGTCTGGTCGGCCCAAACGGATCGGGGAAAACCACCCTCCTGCGACTCCTGTTGGGTCTTTTGACCCCCACTTTCGGGACACTTTCGGTGCTGGGCCGCGACCCACAGAATGAGCCGCTGCTCGTCCGGGAACAGGTAGGCTACATGCCGGAACACGACTGCCTGATGCCGGACCTGAGCGGCGTGGGCTTCGTGGCCCATATGGGTAGGGTGAGCGGACTTCCCCGGGAGACCGCGATGAGCCGGGCACACGAGGTGCTCGAGTTCGTTGGCCTCAAAGAACAACGCTACCGCAAGATCCGAGAGTATTCGGTCGGGATGCGGCAGAGGGTCAAGCTGGCCCAAGCAATCGTACACGACCCCCCGCTCTGCCTCCTTGACGAGCCTACCTCGGGCCTCGACCCAGAGGGGCGAGAGGAGATGCTAGGGCTGATCGCGTCCCTTGCACGGCTCGGGGGCCGAAGTTTCGTGCTCTCCACTCACCTACTGCCGGACACCGAGGGGCTGGTCGACCAGGTCCTGCTCCTCAACGCGGGAAAGATGCTTGCCACCGGCGCGGTGGCCTCCCTCCTCTCAAGCCGAACCCCGGAAACGGTCGTGCGGATCCGAGGAGACGTCCCCGGATTCATCAGGGCCCTCTCCGAACGCGGCATCGAGGCCCGGTCGCAGGGATCGGAACTCCACCTCGTTCTGCCCTCCGGCGAAACTCGGCCGGTCTTCGAAGCAGCGAACGAAACCCGGACCCAGGTGCGGTACCTAGGCCCCTCGGTCCGTACGATTGAGGACCTGTTCTTGTCGCTCGTTGACGAGACCCCGGGGAGGCCGGACGCATGAGCATCGCTGCTCCCCGCTACGGTGCAGCCCCGGTGGTGAGGACGGGGCGGGTCTACCGAACGTTGGCGATCGTTCGCCGAGAGCTCCTTCGCCGAACGGGGTTGGGAACGTGGCTGGTCATCGCACTGACGTACCTGGCAGTGACCCTGATCCTTTCGATCAACACCGAGTTCGCTTCCTTGACTGGGACCGTCACTTTGGCGACCTTCGAAACCCCGTACTCGTCGCCCGCCTGGCCCTTCCTCATGCTCATCGTGGCGACCTCGGTGGGGGCGGGAAGCATCGCCGAAGACGTGGGGAATCGCTCCATCACCCTCTATCTCTCTCGTCCGATTCGCCGAATCGACTATCTCGCCGCCAAGGCCGCCGCGACGGGATCTTGGATGGTGATCGCCGCGGTGGGACCCGGTCTGGCTGGTCTGGCTGTGATCCTGGCGCTCAGCTGGGCTCCTGCATCGCTCGTCCTCACCGGCGCCGGCGCGTTCCTCGCAACCGGCCTTCTGGCCTCGCTCTTCTTCACCGGCCTCGCTCTCGCGCTTTCGTCGCTGACAACCCGCAGCCTCTACGCGGGGGTCTCCATCTTCGGCGTGGTCCTTTCCCTGGAGATCGGCGCCCCGTTAGTCTCGGGACTCACGGGCAACACGGCCATCGCCTACGCGAGCCCGATCACCGACATACTGAGCGTGGCCCAGAGTGCGTTCGGGATGTCGGGACCGTACGCGACCGACCCTCTCACCTCCGCGGCTCTGCTCGCATTCTCGGGAGTGTTCCTTGCGGTCTTCGCCGGTTGGAGGATCACTCGTGTGGAGGTGGTCGGGGAGTGACCGGGATAGTGGACGCCGATTCGGTGACCAAGCGTTACGGTGAGGTACTTGGGCTGAATGGGTTTACCGCTTCGTTCCCCCCAGGAATCACCGGTTTGGTGGGGCCGAACGGGGCGGGCAAGTCCACTCTCTTTCGGCTGCTCGCGGGTCAACTTCGGTCCGATGCGGGGACGTTGACCCTCCTTGGATTCCCGGCGTGGGGACAAGGCGAGTTTCGACGGCGCGTGGGGTACTGCCCCGAGCAGGCGGCCCTCTTCGATTGGATGACGGGGTTCGATTTCGTCACGACCCTGCTGAGGGTCGACGGGTTCTCGCGGACCGAAGCACAGGAACGGGCGGCTCGAGCGATCGAGACCGTGGGGCTCGCGGAGGCCCGCGACCGTCGGATGAAGGCGTACAGCAAGGGGATGCGGCAACGGATCAAGCTCGCCCAGTGCATCGCCCACGACCCGGAGGTCATTCTCCTGGACGAACCGTTGAACGGGGTCGACCCGGTAGGGCGCGCAAGTTTGAGCGCCCTGATGAGACAGCTGAGCGACACCGGCCACCACCTGATCGTGAGCTCCCACGTCCTCTACGAGGTCGAACGCTTGACCGAACAGATCGTGATGATTGCGCACGGACAGGTGATTGCCCAAGGGGACCTGCACCGTATCCGCGACCTCATCGACTCTCGCCCTCACATGGTCGACTTAGAGACCCCGGATCCCCGCGGTCTCGCGCGGCTCCTCGGTGCGTGGGACCACGTGGTCTCCATGGAGTTCACCGGCCCGGAGAAGCTCAGGGTGCTGACCCGTTCCCCGGATACCTTCTATGCGGCCCTTCCGGCACTGGTCGTGACGGAGAAACTCACCGTCCGTTCTGTTCACAGCGCCGACGACAACTTGGACGCGGTGTTTCGCTACCTTGCCGGGGGTGGACGATGACCGCGGAGTTGACCCGACTGGGTGCGGTCACCTGGTTATCGCTCCGGGGCAGCCTTCGAGGTTGGCGGCTCATCGGCTTGGTATGTTTCGCACTCGTTCCCAGTCTCATCGTGGCCGGCGGGGCCTCGACTCATCCGGCCGGAGCCACTCTCTCGAACTCCGCCGAGGATCTGTTCGCGGTCCTCACGCTGCCGATCGTGACGATGGTGATCGTTCTCGTCCTGGCTGTCGCGCAGTTCCGCAACGAGATCGACAACGAGACCTTGCTGTATCTCTCGGACCGGTCGATCACGCGTCCCATGATCGTGGTGGGAAAGTATCTTGGTTCGCTCGCCGCGGCGCTGGTCCTCGTGGTACCCGCCGCCCTCGTCCCTCTCTCGATCGCCGTCCTCGGCGGCGGGCCGATGTATCCGATAGAGGTTCCCGTCACGCTCGCGGAAGCGGCGGTTCTCGCTGCGGTCGCCTACAGCGGATTCTTCCTGTTCCTGGGACTGGTGAGTCGCGCGGCCCTCCTCATCGGGCTCCTCTACGGCTTTCTTTGGGAGGAGCTGGTCCTGCTGCTGCCGGGTTCCGCGCCTCGGTTGACCCTGGTATTCTACCTGAGGAACTTCCTTTCCAGCGAACTCCCGAGTGGACCGCTCGCGGGGTTCCCCGCGCCGCTGACGCCGGCCGGTGCAGCCTTGGTCCTCGTCGGCGTTGCGGTTGCCTTCGTGGTCATGGGCAGCACCGCCTTCCGGTACCTCGAGACCGCTCCGGAACGGGAATCGGTCTGATTCCAGGCCGTCCGCCCAGGGTCACCAAGGCTATCACCGGACATCCCGTCGCGAAGGGTGGGTGCAATGGCACCTACACCTACTGGAAACCCTAGCTCACTTCGGTAGTCGTAGGTAGACCCGAGCCCGATGCCCAAAGCGAATAAAACGCGCCTCATCGATTCTCCACCGGTAGATTCCACGGTAGTGGTCGATCCTCAAAGTCCACAGATCCCCGGTTCCGGACAAGGGATGCGTGTCGAGAAGGGTTACGTCTGGGCCGGACTCTTCGAGCATCGTAAAGAACTCATTGAATCGGCGTCGAACCGGCGCCGGCAACTTGGCGAGAGATCGGAATCCCTCGGGCGAAAAGGTCACTCGGGGCATTACGGGTTCGGAAGACCCAGGCGCTTTCTAGCGTCAGCGAGGTTGAGAGCTGGGCGCCGAAGTTCTGCCTCGGCCCACTCGAGGAACGAGGCCGGCGGTACTTCGTCCATGAGTTCACGGAGAACCTCATCGTAACTGCGCTTCCCGATCTTGTAAAGCGAGAGCGCCCTTAGCGTGGAACTGCGAACAGTGACCGTCGTGTGCGGGTCATCGAGCATAGCCTCTCAATTGATTCAATTGAAGTTAAGCCTTCGCCCGCCAAGAGAATGAGAAAGCTGGACCCTTGATCTCAGCGTCCATTGATCGAGGGCGCCGGCGAGGCTCGGCCACTTCCTTGGGTGTAATGGCATTTGCACGCACTGGCCAGGGGTTGAGTCGCCTACGCGTCTAAGGCGTTCGGCCCAGCGATTTCGCCATGGCCATGTTAACGGTCTGGTAGCCGAGACTTGAGTAGAGCGCAATCGCGCCCGGGTTGTCCATCCAGACATTCAGGCCCAGTCGATCCGCCCCCAAGCTGCGGGCCTCTTCTTCCAGGCGTTGAAGCGCCTGGGTAGCATACCCCTTCCTTCGGTGCTGCGGTTCCACCCAAATCCATTCGATCCAGAACTGCACCTTGCCGCCTTTCTTCGAAGCAGTGTACCAGGATTCCCCGACGAGTGTCCCAGTGGTCTCGTCCCGGAGGTTGCAGAGATGGTGGTCTGGCGTGTCCTTCCCCTGGGCAAGGAAGCGAGCGAGGTCTGTCTTGCTGGTCTCGATGGCCGCTTCCTCGGTCCACAGGCCTCGTTGGACCTTTCGGGACGCGTATCTCGGGATCGCCCGCTTGATGAATTCCTGGAATTCCGCCTCGTTCAGGGGCTCGAGACGAATCATGCCGACGCGACACGGCAGTGAGATAAGAGCCCCACCCGGGCACGCAGATCTGACCGCAGTCGACCGCATCGGACGGGTTTCTCGCTTCAACGAGGGTGCAACGGCACATGCACCTTGGGGAGGCGACTTTAGGCACCAAGCGCCGGAACGGTCTATTCGGGCAATAGGGTCCGGAGCGATGGCTGGAGCTGACAGAGGACGCCCCAGTCCGAAGCCGTCAGTCGGAGATCCCTGGCCTCCTCGAGGTAGGGAGTCCGCGACCGGAACCCGGCAAACCCAATCCGCGCGGCCAGCGTCCGGTTCTCCCACGCCGCCATCCCTTGCGAACGGATTGAATCAACGCCATGGTTTCCGTTCGCAGAATGGCGATCGGGGTCGCCGGTGATCGCCGCAATCATGCGGGGCAAGACCGTTCGAGTCTCCACGTAAACCCCGAAAGCCTTCCAACGCTCTTCCACGCTACCCACGACTCCGGCCCCCACCCAAGCGGCACCTCTTTCTCGGGTCTGTAGAAAGAAGACCGGCTGCCCCGCTTGCTTACCGATCGTCCGAGCGTCGTCCCAGAGACGTACGGTCCCTGGCCGGAGCATCGATCGCAGATGCTCGTCGGGGAAGCCGACAAACACCCATCCCTGGAGGTGACCTGCCATCATGGTTGTCGAATTGCCACCGTGCCAGCCCACGCGTTGCCGGACGGGTCTCTTGCAGCCCCGGGCTTGAACGCGCGCGGTCTCATCCGTCTTGGGGGCGGAGGGTGCGGACACCCCGAAGCTTCTCGCGCCAGGGTCGTCGACCTCGGCCGCACTTTACGGAAGGATTATCGAGGGAACCGAGCACACGACCGAGAGAACGGGTTGGGAAATGGTCACGGAAGGGTTTGGAGAAACCACCGGCGGGGACGGGATCCGGCGCTTTGGACCCGGGTAAAGGGTTGATACACCGATCATGAAGTTCCGAGATTTCCTTGGTCAGTTGGATTCCGAAGGGCTCCTCAACCGAGTACCGCAACCGGTGAGCCCGAAATTCGAGATCGCGACCCTCCTCAAGCGATACGACGGTCGGCCGACCCTTTTCGAGAACGTCGAGGGAAGCACCATCCCCGTCGCCGGTAACCTTCTCAGTAGCATGGACCTGCTCTGCAAGAGTCTCGGGATACGGAAGGAGGATTGGATCGCGAAACTGAATCTCGCGATCAAGAATCCCGGCCCTGTCCGGGACGGCCGCGGCGATTTCGAGTACGTCGCGCCGGATCTCAACCTCCTCCCGATATTGACGCACTACCCGAAGGACCAGGGGCTGTACGTGACGTCAGGGGTTGTTTTCGCCCAGCGAGGGGGCGCTCGGAACATGTCGTTCCATCGCCTTTCGAGGATCGGCAACGACCGATTCGTGGGCCGGCTCGTCGAGAAGCGTGACCTGCACACTATGTACCTCGATGCGAAGGAGCACGGCGAGGACCTCGACGTTTCGGTGGGCATCGGCAACAGTTCCGGAGTGCTCGTGGCGGGGGCGACCAGCATGGAAAGGGGTCTCTTCGAATTGGGGATTGCCGCAGCCTTGGAGGGTGGCATCGAAGTAACCAAGGCCACGACTAACAGCACCAGCTACCCCGTCGACACCGAGATCGTGCTCGAAGGGAAGATCCTCCATGACGAGACCGCCACCGAGGGACCGTTTGTCGACCTGACCAACACGTACGACGTGGTGCGGGAGCAGCCGGTCTTTGTGATCGACAAGATCGGCCTTCGAAAGAACGCGGTCTACCACGCCCTCCTCCCCGGGGCGAACGAGCACCGTCTTCTCATGGGGGCTCCGCGGACCCCAACGATCTACCAAGCGCTCCGGGCTGCTGGTATCGATGTGCAGAACGTGTATCTCACGGAGGGAGGCAGCGGGTGGCTCGACGCGGTGGTGGCGATCCGGAAGAAGAGCGATCAGGATCCGGGGATCGCGATCGAGGCGGCGATCCGCGGCCATCGGAGCCTGAAGAAGATCACCATCGTCGACAGCGACGTGGACGTCACCGACCCGAACGAGGTCAACTACGCGGTCACGATGTACTGGGAAGCCGGAAAAGAGGTCGTGATGAAGGGCGTGAAGGGGTCGAGCCTGGACCCCATGGCCACTTCGGACGGCATCGGAAGCAAGCTGGCGATCGATGCGACGCGACCTCTTGTCGTTCCGGCCGAAAGGCAACTGAAGATGCAGAAGGCGGTGTTCGCCCTTGACAGCTGATCCGGGGCCGGTGCCGGAACTCCGGACCAAACAGCAGATCTCCTGGCTCGATGACGTCGACCGGAACGGCGTCATCATCAACCCAGCTCACGAGCTGTACGGGAAGACCATCGCCGGGAGCGTCCTCTACTTTCCGTCCGCCTCCGGCTCGACCGTTGGCTCGGATCGCATCGTGAACCTGGCGGTCCACGGCTTCGCTCCGAAGCGCATCGTGCTCGAAAGAGCCGACCCGATCACGATGTGGGGCGCGATTCTCGGAAAGATCGACATCGAAATCAGCGGAACGGTCAAGCGGTCGGTCGACCGGAGCAAGCTCGAGCGGCTCGGCATTGAAACCGAGATTGTGGACTTCCTGGTGAGGGCCGGCGAGCTCCTCGGAACCGACGAGTTCGTGCCCGCGGAACACGTTCAGATCGCGGGAGTCTCCTACAAGACCATCACCGAGACCGGTCTCGAGCTGAGGAGGTACTTCGGAAGCAAGTACAAGTTCCGTTCCAAGCACGTTACCATCAATCCGGCCGGGATGGATATGGAGGATTGGCGGGCGCACGGGATCCCGGTGGATTTTGCCGAGAAACAGATCGAGGTCATCGAGATCTACCGTAAGATGGGGGCCATTCCGACCATCACCTGTACCCCGTACCTGATCGGAAGCATGCCCGCGGCGTTCACCGACGCCTTCCTTTCGGAGTCTTCCGTGGTGGCCTACGCCAATTCCGTCCTGGGAGTGCGGACCAACCGCGAGTCCGGACTCAGTACCCTGCTCTACGCGATCGCAGGTTACGGTCCGCGCTACGGACTGCACCTTCCGGAGAATCGGAACCCCCGCGTCGAGATGCACGTGAGCTGCGAGCTGAAGGGGGTGGTCGATTACAGCCTCCTCGGCTACCGGATGGGCGAGCTCGTCACGGGACGGATTCCCTACATCACGGGGATCCGGGGCCGCCCGACACTCGAAGAGTTCAAGGTCCTAAGCGCCGCGGGCGCAGCCTCCGGCTCGATCGACCTCTACCACATCGCCGGCGTGACGCCCGAGGCGAGCGCCGGACTCATCCAGCTGGACGGAATCGAGGAAACGATCGAGATCACGCGGGATTCCCTCGACGCGGTGCAGGCGAAACTTACGACGGGCAACGCGGCGGAGCTGGACCTGGTCACGTTCGGTTGCCCGCATGCGTCGTTGGACGAGGTGAAGGAGATCGCTGGCCTGCTCGAGGGGAAGAGGATCCGGGACGGGGTAACGCTCTGGGTCTGCACCTCGCGGGCCGTCAAGGACCTTTCGAAGAGGATGGGGTACGTCGCTACGGTCGAGGCCGCGGGCGGGAACGTCGTCGCGGACACCTGCATGGTCGTCTCCCCGATCGAGGAGATGGGGCACAAGACCACGGCCACCAATTCCGGGAAGGCGGCCAAGTATCTTCCGAGATTCTGTCGGCAGAACGTGGTCTTCCGATCGGCCGAAGAGATCATCGGCCAGATCACAAGCTGACGGCCCGATTGTCGGGGACCCTCGTCGGTTCTCCCGCCCAGGGAGGGTCGGGCGTACTTTCGCTCGGGACCAGATTGAATACATCGAAAACCAGTACCGGAACCGATCCTGGTAGCGCCCCGGAGGATCCGCTTTGAACGACCGAAGGAAGATCGTCGTGCCTGTCGCCGTTGCCCTCGTCGTGCTGGTGGCCGGAGTATTGACCTATGTCGTCCTCAGCGTCCCGTCCTCCTCGAGCAGCACCTCCCCTTCCGGTACGCTGTCCGGCTGCACGACGACCGGTGGTGCCTCCGGGGGCTCGTCCGGGACCTACAACCTTACCGCGGGCAATTGGACGACCTACCACGGGAGCGTATCCCGCGGTGGGTTCCTACCGACCGGAAACGTGACCTCGGTTCATGCGAAGTGGGCCGGACCGGTCGGTCTCGACGGGCAGGTCTACGGGGAGCCGCTCACGTGCGGGGATGCCATCTTCGTCGCCACGGAAGACGACTCGGTGTACGCCGTGAATGCCACCAACGGCCACGTTCTCTGGAGGACGAACCTGGGAACCCCGGTCCCCGGGTCGGCCCTCCCGTGCGGGGACATCGACCCGAGCGGGATCACCGGAACACCGGTCATCGATGAGGCCACGGGCACCCTCTATGCGGTCGCCTTTCTCGATCCCGGCCAGCACGTTCTGTTCGGAGTGAGCATCCACAACGGCACCGTGCTCTCCCACGTCGTGGTGGACGCGAACGGCGCGAATCCGATCGTCGAACAGCAGCGGGGCGCTCTCCTCCTCGACCACGGCGTGGTGTACATTCCGTACGGCGGTCTCGACGGGGACTGCGGACAGTACCATGGCTGGGTCGTGGGGGCGAGCACCAACGGTTCGAGCACTCTACTGAGTTACCAGGTGCCCACGGGCCGAGAGGGTGGAATCTGGGGCAACGCCGGCCTGGCGCTCGGTCCCAACGGCAATCTGTACGTCGCCACGGGGAACAGCGAAGCGACCACGACCTTCGACTTCGGCGACGCGGTCATCGAGCTCTCTCCCGCGCTCACCGAACTCGACTACTTTGCGCCGACGAATTGGGCCCAGCTGAACTCGGGGGACATCGACCTCGGCTCGGTGGCCCCGACCGTCCTGCCGAACGGGGATATCTTCCAGATCGGGAAGGCGGGGGTCGGCTACCTCCTCTCGGCGGCGCATCTGGGCGGGATCGGTGGGCAGTTGTTCAACGAAAGCATCTGCGGGGGAGGGTATGGAGGGACCGCCACGGTCGGAGAGTCGGTGCTGGTGCCGTGCGATAACGGCCTCGTCCGGATCGACGTGGGGGCGACCGACTTCTCGCTGACGTGGTCGACACTCGGCTTCTATTCGGGCTCCCCGATCGTGACCGGCAACATCGTCTGGGCGGTGAACATCAGTTCGGCGCACTTGATCGGCTTCGACCTCTCGACAGGCCAGCCTCTTTTCTCCTTCCCGCTGGGGTCCGTGGACCATTTCATCTCTCCGGGGGCGGCGCCCGGCACGGTTCTGGTCGGGGCAGGAGACGAGCTGTACTCCTTTGCGTTGAACTAAGCCCCCGCGCTTCGAATCTCCAACCTTCCACGGACCGTGACCCCCGCCCGTAGGTTCTCTTATGGCGGCGGCGACTCGGGGGAGGGGTCATGACGGTCTACGTGGGGCTACTTCGAGCGGTCAATCTGGGAGGCTCGACCCAAGTGAGCATGGACGCCCTGAGAACGCTGCTCGCGCAGATGGGTCTCGAGGGTGTTCGGACCCTCCTTCAATCCGGTAATGTTGTCTTTCGAAGCCATGCCCGCGACCCGGCCGTATTGGAACGCCAGCTCCAGGACCGAGTGGCCCGTGACCTGAAGGTCCGTACCGACTTCTTTCTGCGTTCGAGCGAGGCGTGGAGCTCGATCGTCCGGGCCAATCCGTTCCCGCGCGAGGCCGATGCCGCCCCGGGGTACCTGGTCGTCACCGCTCTCAAGGACGCTCCCACGCCGGAGAACTGGAAAGCCCTCGATGCGGCGATCCGCGGCCCGGAGCGCGTCCGCGGGATCGGGCGGGAGGCGTACATTGTCTATCCAAACGGCCAGGGCCGCTCCCGGCTCACCATCGCCCTCATCGAACGGAGCCTCGGAACCCGAGGGACCAGCCGAAACTGGAACACGGTCACGAAGCTCGCCCACATCGTCAAGGGCTTCGAACCCTGAATCCGGCCCCCCATCAGAGATATTTGGCCGAGCCGGGTAGGTTGACTATGGTCTTTGTCCGTGACGAGGGGAGCGTCTACAACGCTCCGGTCGACGAAGTCTGGCGATTCCTATCCACCGGCTCCGCCCACTCCGAGGCCCACCGCCACCGGAAGGTCGAACGCAAGGCCCTTCCGGGGAACGCGGGGGAGTACACGTGGGAGCAGGACTTCGAAGGCAAGTCCGAGCAGTTCACCATGCGCTGGACCTCGTTCCCTCTGTTCGGGATCGCGTACGACGTCCTCGAGGGCCCGTTCACCGGCTCAAAATTCTTTGTCTACTACCGGCCCCGGGGGAACAAGACCCGGGTCACGATTGTGGGCGACTTTGTCTCGCCCACCCTATCGGCGACACGGATCGAAGCGTCCGTTCTCGGCTTCTTTGCGCTCGAATTCGAGCAGGACAGCGCCGCCATCACCGCGAAGCTCGCGACGAAGTGACCCGACGACCGCCGAAGTCGCCGACCTCTACTGGACCGGTCCGAACGATAGGTGTCGGAACGACAGGATGGCGAGCGAGAAGGTCACGAGCGCGAGGCCCCCGAGGATCGCTCCTGCGGTGAGGTCGCTCGCCCCGAACGAGTGCGTGAACGCGTCCCGAACGGTGTTGGCGGCGTAGGTGAGCGGGTTCGCATAGACGACGACCTTGAGGACCGTTGGGGTCGTGGCGGTGACCGGGTAATAGACCGTCGAGACGAAGATGAGGAAATACTGGAGCAAGGACTGGATCGTGAAGTAAAGGTTCGCGGAGCGGATCACGCCTCCGAGGGCGATCAGGAGACCGCCGAAGAACGTCGCACCGAGCGCGATCGTCGCGAGGATGACGAGGAGCTCGACGCCCGAGATGGCGGGAAGTCCCGCGAGCGGAAGGGCGACCAGGGCCATGATCCCGACGCCCACGAGGGAGAAGAGAAGGGTCGTGAGCAGGAGCGCCGCGAGGTACTCGGCCCGGAGGAACGGCCCCGAGAAGATCTGTTCGACCATCGACCAGCGCCGGTCGAGCCAGAAGATGCGTCCCGCCAGGACCGCCCCCGTGATCATCTGCGAGGCGATCATGCCCGGGACGAGGAACGCGATGTAGCTCCCGGACGTTCCGACGCTCGGGATGAGCTGGTTGAACATCGTCCCGAGGATGACGATGAGGAACGCGGGCTGGCCGAACATCACGAGAAGCGTGATCGGGTCGATGCTGGCGCGGAAGTTCCGTCCGACGAGACGAAGGACGGGAGGCAGCGTCATGGCTCCTCCAAGGTCAGCGGCACGCCGGACGGCGGCGGCCCCGAGACGAGGTGGACGAAGGCGTCCTCGAGGGTAGATTCCGATACCCCCACCCGTTCGACGGCGATCCCGCGGACGCCGGCCCACCGGACCACGCCGGCCACGAGGCTCTCGGCGTTGTGCGCACGGAAGACGAGGAGCGCGCCTCGGCCCTCCACCAGGACGAGGCCCTCTCCCCCCTGCGCCAGGATCGCCTGGAGCTCCTCGCTCTCCTCCGGAGTAAGGGGTCGCTCGAACTCCGCTTCGACCGTTCGAGCCCCGCTGTAGGCCCGCTTGATCTCAGCGGGAGAGCCCACCGTCAGGAGATGGCCCTCGTGCATGACGCCGATCCGCTGACAGAGACGGTCGGCCTCGTGGAGGATGTGGGTCGTGAAAACGATGGAAAGACCGGCCCGCGCCCGGCCGGCGAGATAGTCGAGGATCCGGCTTCGGGTCAGGGCATCGAGGCCCACGGTCGGTTCGTCGAGGAACAGGAGTTCCATGTCGTGCATCAGCTCCCGCGCAACCTGGAACCGGCGTCGCTCCCCTCCGGAAAGGGCCCACGGCTTCTGCTTCCGATTGTGCCCCAGCTCGAACAGCTCGAGCATCTCCTCGGCCCGAGCCTTGGCCGTTTCCCGCCCGACTCCCCAGAGGAACGCATAGAGGCGCAGGTTTTCCTCGACGGTCACGAAGTCGAGCGACTCCGATTGGAGGACCACTCCGATGCGAGCCCTCTCCGCACGGCCGCAGGATCTTAGGTCCCTTCCGAACAGGGTCCCCCCTCCCTCCGTGGGAGTGAGGAGGGTCGTCAGGAGACGAACGGTGGTGGTCTTGCCCGCCCCGTTGCGGCCGAGGAGACCGAACACTTGACCCCGGTAGAGCTCGAAGTTGAGCCCGCGAACCGCGAACCGGTCGGGCCGGTACGCGAACCCGAGGTTCTGGGCGCGAACAATGACCTCTCGACCGTCGGTGATCGTCCCTCCCTCCTCGAGCGTGGTGGAACCGCGTCTACCGGCGGGGGCTCGTAATGTTTTCCGGTGTACGGAATGGTCCACCCTGACGACTCCTAGCACTCCCGCCCGCGTCGGGCATAAGCATGTTTAAATACGTATACATACACATTTTCATTCCGCTCTTAGGTCGACACCATGGCAGAACACAAAGGAAAGTACCGGACGATCTACCTCGTGACCGCGGCACTCATGGTCGCCATGATCGGAGGCTATGCGCTGGCGGCGACGACCGTGACCACGCTGAATCCCCAGCAATCCTCGAACGTCACGAATACACCTGCCCCCGGCGGGTTCGCCAACATCGGCTCGATCGGGTCGGAACAGCTCGTCATCCTCTCGGCCGGCATGACGGCCCTCGTGACGGCGGGCACCCAGACGGGCGGCACGGTCGGTCTGAGCGGGACCCCGACCGCGCTCGCGGTCTGCGCGGTCGCCCCCTGCGCCGCCCAGAACTTCCGTGACGCGAGCCAGGGAGCCCAGACGACGGGCAACTACGGCGAGCAAGTGGTCGTGAACGTGATCCAGCCCGCGACGGGCGGCACGAGCCTCGGGTTCGACTTCTCGGTCACCGTCGTGGCTTCGACCGGAACGGTCGTCGCTCAGGGGTATCTTGCGACCGGCGTCAGCACCGCGGTCGGAACCGAGACGATCCCCGTGTTCGTCTTCGTCGACCTGGGTTCGACCACGGCACCCGTGATCAACTCCCTGACCGTGGTCTTCAACCAGTGTTCGAGCGCAACGGCGTGCCCCTAGCGGGGGGCCGGCATCTCCGGACCGCCGACCACCGCTCGAGCGCGGAACCCCTTCCACACTCCGGCGGGGCGGGACCACCGCCCCGTCCGGGCCTTAATGTTCGATCGGCGCGCTGGAATGGCGTGGCCGGGATGTCGCCGTGGGACGTAGAACGATGAAATGGTCGGGACGCCGGTGGCAAGGGGTCGGCATTGTCGTGCTCCTGCTGCTCGTGGTCATCCCCGCGTCCGCGTCGGCCGCCACCACGGTCCGCGTGTTCACGGCCCACCACTACTTCGCCGCCCACATCACGCCCGCCGCGGCGCCACCCGTGACCATCGGAGCCCATGTCTTGGTACACCTCGGTGCTGCGCCCGGATACCCCGCCGCGGGAGTTCAGGGAACCTCCCCCGGACTTCAGGGGACCACGGCCGTCCTCGCGGCCTGTGCCGCGGCCTGCACGGACCGTTACCGCCCCGCCTCTTCGGCCGCCCTCCGGGCCGGAGCGTATGTGGAAGAGGTCACGTTTACCGTGACCCAGCCCCACCACGCCGGTCCGGCCATCGGGTTCGACGTGGACGTCGCGGTTCACCTGACGACCGGCTGGGTGTTCGGAAAGGGATACTTCTCGACCGGGCTCGCGACCGGGGCGGCCGCGTCCAGGGTCACACTCGACTTTTACGTCAACCTCGGCGCCGCGCTTCCGACCGTGAGGGCGGTCGAAGTATCCCTGGACCGCTGCAACGCCACCACGGGTTGCCCATGATATTCCCAAGGTGTATTCGGTGGTAACGTGGTGATCGAATCTCCTTCTCGCGCAGCGCCCTCACCCGTGGGCCTGCCCTCTCTCGCCCCGGCCGCGGCCGCCTCCCCGCCCGAGATGGAGAGCTGGCAGGAGAGTTTCTTCGCGGCCCTGCCCCTCTTCATCGTGGGCGGAGTTTGCGTTGCATTCGCGGTTTACCTCTACCTCGCCGGTGCCTCGACCACCTTCGGCGCGAACGGCTCGGTGCACCTTCGACCCTGGATTCTCTTCGTGGCCCTGGGCATCACTGGGATCGCTGCGGGGACGATCGCCCTTTGGGTCGAGGACGCCCCCACCGCTCCCCGGGAGGGGCTGAAGGCTCCCGTTCCATCCAAGACCACTGCTCCGGCGAAGGCGAGAGCACCGCATCCTCTCTTCGCTCCCCGCAAGGGCTATCCGGGCCCGACGGTGCAGGAGCCCGCGATCTTGCCGGACCGCGTGAACCCAACGCAATCCTCGGCGGCCGCCCGCGCGGCCACCCCGAGCCCCCCGCCGTCGCCCCCGCGTCCGGCGGTCTCGGCTGCGCTGTGGGACGAGGACTTGATTGGCCCCGATGAGGCAACGCCGGAACATGAGGAGGTTTGGGACACCGATTCCACTCCGTCGAGTGGTCCTGTGGCCGAACGCATGCGCCCCGACGCTGTTCTGCAACAGCTCGATGAGATCGAAGCCTCCCTCCGGAAGAAGACCGCAGCGGCTCGCACGCGCTGACGGTTCCCTCTGAAACGCCGTACTCCGGGCGTTCCACAAGCCCACCGGATTATCCCCCCGTCCGTATCTCCCTGGGCGTTGGCGCCTCCTCGAATTGACCGGTGCGTCGCGAGCGAGGCGGCTCGTCCCAGAACGGACCGTTTCCTTCTCGCGGAGGTTCCGTGACACTCACAGCCGACCTTCTGGTGGCCGTCGCCGTCGCCTTCGCGTTCAGCATCGGCGCTCACTACACCGGTGCCTGCATGGGAATGCCCTACGCGGCCGGCGCGATCCGGCCCTGGCACGCGCTCCTCCTCATGGCTCCTCTCGCCCTCGTCGGAGCGGCGTTCGCGAGCGGACAGGTCGAGGCGACGGTCGGCCACAACCTTCTCGGGGGAGGCACGGTCGTCCTCGGCATCGCCCTCGCGATCGTGACCTCGGCCCTCGTCCTGACGAGTGCCTACAATCTCGTGACCATCCCGACCTCCACGATCCAGATCCTGGTGTTCTCGACCGTCGGCGCCGGTCTCGCGGCGGGTCTCCCCATCCAGTGGGGAACGATTGGAGCCTTGGTCGTTCTCTGGGCCGTAGCGCCGTTCGCGGCGTTCGCCCTCGGCTTTCTGTTCGTGCGGGCCGCGGACCGGTACCGTCCGCCGCCCGACTCCTCGCGCGCGGGGCCTTCGACGGCACTGAGACGCAGTGCGATCTTTGGGCTGGTCGGAGTCGGGGCCGCAGCCTCGTTCGCCATGGGGGCGAACGACGTCTCGAACGCTTCCGGCGCGCTGATCATGACGGGGGTGTTCGGATTCTTCCTCGCGGGAGTGGTCGGAGGCCTCGGCATCGCGCTCGGAGTCCTCACGTGGGGCCGGCCCCTCCTGCAACGGGTGGCGTTCGACCTCGTGGAACTCGACCCACGGATGGCCACGGCCTCTCAGCTCGCTCAATCCGCCGTCATCCTAGTCTCGGTGGCCTTCGGCCTATTCACCTCGATGAACCAAGCCCTCGTCGGGGCGATGATCGGCGCGGGTTTGGCCCGCCGTAAATCGACCGTCCTGTGGAGGCCGATCCGGAGCATCCTTCTCGGCTGGGCTGCGGGGCCGGTCTCGGGCCTGGCGCTCGGATTCGGGTTGGTCTCGGTCCTCGTCCGGTTCCACTTTCTGTGACGGTACTTCCGGGGGAGCGGGCCCGAAGTTACCCGAACGCCCCCTCCTCTTTAAGTAACCAAAGGTAATTGAGTAGAGTGAGGTTACGACCGTGTCCGAATCCCCGCGATCCATCGAACACCGCTTCCCCGGCGTGCCGACCTTGGAAGGAGCGGGCGTACGGCTTCGCCGTTCGTTCTCCAACAACGAGGTGCCGCTGTTCGACCCGTTCCTCCTCCTCGACCGATTCGGGTCCTCGAACCCGGAGGACTACCTGGCCGGGTTTCCGTGGCATCCCCACCGAGGTATCGAGACCGTCACGTACGTCCTTGAGGGCGAGGTCGAGCACGGAGACACTCTCGGCAACGCCGGGGTCATCGGCTCGGGCGATGTCCAGTGGATGAACTCGGGAAGCGGGATCATCCATCAGGAGATGCCAAAACGCAGCGAAGGCACCATGTCCGGCTTCCAGCTGTGGGTCAACCTTCCGGCCAAGGAGAAGATGGCCGTGCCCGCGTATCGCGGCCTGTCTCGAGCCGATTTTCCCGAGGTCACCACCGACAACGGTAGCCGTCTCAAGGTCGTCGCCGGCACGTACGGCGGGACCGAAGGCCCCGTGAAGGGGATCTCGGTGGATCCCACGTACCTGGACGTGACCGTGCCGGCCGGAAGCTCGTTCGAGGTCACTCCGCCGACAGGGCACACGGCGTTCGCTCATGCCATCTCGGGCAACGTCCGGTTCGACGGGAACGACGGGCTTCCCGTGGAGGCCGGCGAGACCGCACTCTTCGGCCCGGGCGGCCCCATCCGGGCGCACGCCATGGAGACCGACTCCCGATTCCTGCTCGTCTCCGGTCGTCCGCTCCACGAACCCGTGGCGTGGTATGGGCCGATCGTGATGAACACGCAGGCCCAGTTGGTCGAGGCCGTACGCGAGCTCCGCGGCGGAGATTTCGTCAAGCACCGCCGGCCGATCGTCGAAGGGTAAGATCTCCCACACCTTCCCATCCGAGCCCGACGCGCGGCGCGCGTAGCCAGCGAGCGTTCCCGGAACCCTGACGACAACCCGAACCAGGGTCGCGAACGAAGCGCGCGGGAGTTCGCTCTTCCCTCGCTGCACATCGGAGGCGTCTCGGGATTCCGTGGGCAGTAGAACGATTTTCGAAAGACGACATAACCGTTAAATTGTAATCTCCGCTCGGACGGTCGATGAGCTCGACGCCGTCATCGGGCGACCCCGCCGGCGACCTGCGCCTGCGGCCCGTGGAGATTCTCAAGATGGGGGTGCTCTACGGCGTTCTCGCCATAGTCACGGTCCTTGCGTTCGCCGGTGCCTTCGAATACCTGCCGCATCACCTCTCCGGCGAGATCTCCGCCGGGGCGCTCCTGTTCACCGGGCTCGCCATCACGGCCTACATCCTCGGCATCCGCCACGGCTTCGATGCCGATCACATCGCAGCGATCGACAACACGACCCGCAAGCTTCTGAACGAGGGTAAGCGGCCCCTGACGGTCGGGACCTGGTTCTCCCTCGGACATTCGACCATCGTCTGTGGGATGATCGTTGCCCTCGTGGCGGCCACCGAGTTCATCTCGCGGCAGTACAACACGTTCGCTACCGTGGGCGCGGTCCTCGGGACGTTGATCTCCGGGGTCTTTCTCTTCATCATCGGCATGGTCAACGTGATCATCGTTCTCGAGGTCTACCGGATGTTCCGGGGGGTTCGGGACGGTAAGCTCGACCAGAAGGCGCTCGACGACCAGATGCTGAAGCGCGGGTTCCTCAACCGGATCTTCGGACGCTTCTTCCGGGTGGTCTCCGAACCCTGGCAGATCTACCCGATCGGAGTCCTCTTTGGTCTCGGCTTTGACACCGCCACCGAGGTGCTCATCATCGGTCTCACGATCTTGGTGGCCGGGTCGGGCGCGATCCCGCTGTGGGCGGTGCTGTTCCTACCTCTCCTGTTCACCTGCGGCATGGTGCTCGCCGACACTACCGACGGCTTCGCGATGCGCTACGCCTACGGCTGGGCGTTCAATCACCCGATCCGGAAGATCTTCTACAATCTCACGCTCACCATCATCTCGGTGATGGTCGCCTTCGTCATCGGAGGTGTCGAGCTCCTTCAGGTGACCTCGAGCAAACTCGGATGGGGGGGACCTTTCTGGGTCTGGCTCAACAACCTCGACTTCGAAGCCCTGGGGATCGGGATCGTCGTTCTCTTCGTGGGGAGCTGGGCGGTCGCCATGGCGATCTATCGAATCAAGGGGTACGAAAAGATCGGGTGGGGGTCCGCGGAACCGCGGGCCCGCGCCTGAGGTCGACGTGCTCGGAGAGGCATGACACGTAAGGTGGTCCGCACGGCGGTTTCGCTCGAACCCGAACTGCTCGCGCTCCTGGACGGATGGGTCACGGAGCGGAACAGTCCGAGCCGGTCGGACGCGATCCGATCGCTGATCCGAAAGGAGCTCGCGGACCGGACCCTCTCCGACCCGGACTCGGACGCCCTGGGAGTGGTCGCGCTCCTCTACCGGCACGACGCGCCGAACGTCCTTCGGCGCCTCACCGCGGCCGAGCACCGGTGGGGCGAGCACATCCGGTCCACCACCCATGTCCATCTCGAGGGAGATGCGTGCGCCGAGGTCGTGCTCTTGCTCGGCCGCCGACGCGAGATCGAGAGGGCCGCCGAGGACCTTCGGGGAGTGAAGGGAGTCCTGGACGGCGGCTGGCTCGTGACGGCCCCCGCGGTCGCGGGCGGTCGCACCGGCCATCACCACCCGCACGGCGGTCGAGGGTGACGCGGGCCGGTCGATTGCGGGCGGAGGACCGCCTCGCTCGGATGGTCCTGGGTCAGTGCCTCGGCGTCCGTCGCGGCGAGACCGTCACGGTGGAGACGTGGGACCACGCCCTACCCTGGGCCCGAGCCGTTGTCCTCGAGGCCCGTCGCCGGGGTTGCGAACCGACCCTGGTGGTCGAGGACGAAGAGACGTTCTTCCGCTCGCTCGCGCAATCGAGCGGCCGTACGGTGCCCGGTGCCCCCGCGGCGGTCGCGGAGGCGAGCGACGCCTACGTCTACTTTCCCGGGCCCGCCAACTTCTCCCGTCTTCTCGGACTCTCGGGTGAGGCGAGGGATGCGGTGCTCGGTCGCCACGGCGCCGAATGGTGGCGGGGCGCGCGTCGCGCGGGGCTGCGGGCCGCACGCCTCGCGGTCGGCGCGGCGACCTCCACGGCGGCCGCCCGTTTCGGAGTGGACCGGGAGGCTTGGGAGCGGGAGCTCGTGCGCGGAAGCCTCGTGGCTCCGGACCGACTCGCGCGAGCCGCGAATCACCTCGTGCGACGTCTCCATCGTGCGCAACAGGTACGTATCGTGCACCCGAACGGGACCGACCTCACCGTGGAGCTGCTCCACGCGCCTGCGATTATCGAAGACGGTCGTGTCGACCGAGCGGATCGGAGGGCCGGTCGTCTTTGGACGCAGATCCCGACCGGGGTGGTGGGGGTCCCTCTTCTGTCGGGGGCCGCGGAGGGTCTCTGGGAGTCGAATTGGGCGACCTACCATCGCTTCTCGGACCCGCCCCTCCGGCTCGGAGCTCGATTCACCTTCCATCGGGGCCGACTCTCGGAGTACGCCTTCGACCGCGGTGGCGCCGCGTTCGCCCGGGAGTACGCCCGGGGAGGACGAGGTCGAGAACAGCCGAGCGGGCTCCTCCTCGGGGTCAACCCGGCGATCTCGCATGCGCCCGAGGTCGCGGAGGTCGCCGCGGGGGCGGTCAGCCTCCTCCTCGGAAGGAACCGGTCGTTGGGCGGTCGCAACTCGTCTCGGTTCGCCTACCTCACCACCCTCACCGGTGCTACGGTCGAGCTCGACGGAGAGCCGTTTCTTCGCGAGGGTGACCCCGTCGCCTCGCCGCGCTCGACGCGAATGGCGGACTAGGAGGACCCGACGGTGTCGATGCGTCGGGCGAGCTCGTGGAGCAGCGTCCCGGCGACCTCGAGGTGCCGGGCGGAAACCTGTTCGACGTTGGCGCCGATCGGAACGGCTAGGTGCTCCGCGCGCGCCGATCGGGTCACTTCTTGCCACACGGAAACCGCCAATTCTACGCTGCGGCGAGCGGCGTCGCTCTCCTCTCCTTCCAGGATGGCACGCTCGGCGGAGTCGGGGAGGTCGGCTCCGAGCCAGCGAACGAATTCCGCGTCCTGGTCGTCCGCGATGGGGGCCAGGCTCAGGAGGACGGCCGCCGGGGGGATGGACGCCTGCCGGCAGAGTAGGTCGTACTGAAGCAGGACTTTTCGCGCCGACTCGGCATCGAACAGGAGCTGGGTCGTGAAGAACGACGCTCCCGCGCGCGTCTTCGCGAGCATCCGGTGGGCCTCGCCCGTCCGTTGGGGGATGGCGATGTTGCCGATCGTTCCGCTCGCCGCGGCGAAGATCGGCCGACAGAGCTGGTCGGCCTCGGCGACCGGAGGCCCGGGGTACGGGATGTACCGGCTGCTCCCTCCGACCAGGACGGCGTGGCGAATCCCCTTCGCCACGGTTTCGCGAGCCCACTCCTCGAGGGCTTGGGTGCTGGGTAGATGGGCCACGACCTTGTTCAGAATGACCTCGCGACCGGTGCGCTCGGCCAGTGCCCGTGCGTAGCCCGGCAGGTCACCGGAGTGGTAGTGGGGTTGACCTTCATGGTTCTCGTCCACGAGCTCGGGGATGTCGAGCGCGTCGACGCGCGGGACCTCCTCGATCAGTCGGACGACCGCGCTCGTGCGTTCCTCGACGCGATGGGCAGGAGTTCTCGCAGGGGAAGGCACGGGCTCGAAGAAGAGCGGCCCGGCGCGAAGTGCCTCCGAGAGAGAACGTACCATGGAGTTGAACTCGGCCCTCCGCCTCGGGGGGTCGGACGAGATAAATCGTTTCGTCCCCGTACGCTTTTGCAGAGAGCGCAATCGAGGCTCGTGCGGTGTAACCGATCGGAGCGGACCGCGGACGCGCGGAATCGCTTCATCCCGTGGTTCCGACCCGAAACGAGCGGTGGTCGGTTCCGGAAGGTCTGAGGACGTACTCGAGCGGGCGCGATCCCG
The DNA here is from genome assembly GCA_050013595.1 of Thermoplasmata archaeon. Classification (GTDB taxonomy): domain Archaea; phylum Thermoplasmatota; class Thermoplasmata; order Lutacidiplasmatales; family UBA184; genus Lutacidiplasma. Next base: position 29,590 of record JBEKEY010000006.1, read on the forward strand.
ACAATCCCCTCGCCCTCCCGGGCCGGTGCAGAGAGTCTTATTATTCTTCGAGCGCAGGCACGTTCAATGTCGACCGCGATCGAGGTGGAGGGCCTCGTCAAGCGCTACGGCCCTCTGGCGGCGGTCGACGGAATTCGATTCTCCGTCCCGTCGGGGACCGTCTTCTCGTTCCTCGGTCCGAACGGTGCGGGGAAGACCACGACCACCGAAATCCTCGAAGGACTGCGACGCCGTACGGAGGGCGAGGTCCGGGTCCTAGGACTCGACCCGTGGAGCGACGGCACGGAACTTCACCGACGCATCGGGGTCATTCCGCAAGACTTTCGGTTCTTCGACAAGATCACCCCGAAGGAGGCGATCGTGTACTATCGTACCCTGTTCGGCACGAAGGTCGACCCGATCACGCTCCTCGAGCAGGTCGCGCTCTCGGACAAGGCCAATGCCCGCTACGACACGCTGTCGGGAGGACAGAAGCAGAAGTTCGGGCTCGCCCTCGCGCTCACGAACGACCCGGAGATCTGCTTTCTGGACGAGCCGACCACGGGTCTCGACCCCCAGGCCCGTCGGGCGATCTGGACGGTCATCCGGAACCTGAAGCGCGAGGGCCGAACGGTCTTCCTGACCACCCACTATCTCGAAGAGGCGGAGCTCCTCGCGGACCAAGTAGCGATCATTGACCACGGCAAGATCATCGCCGCGGGGAGCCCCGCCGAGATCATCCAGGCCCACGGACAGCCCGCCCGCATGAGCGTGGAGGGAAGTCCCGCTCTGGCGGAGTACCTCCGGATGAACCTCGGCGCCGCGGCGGTCGTGGAGGACGGAAGGGTCTCGGTGAGCCTCTCGGACAAGGGGGACGCCCTCAAGATACTGACCGCGATCGAGGCGAGCGGCCTTCCCTGGACTTCGTTCAGCACGACCAAGGATACCCTCGAGGACGTCTTCGTACGTCTCGTCGGTCAGATGGACGAAGGCGCGCTCAAGTCGCAGGAGGCGCCGTGAGGCTTCGGAACATTGCCGCCGACTTCCGGATCGTCTCTCGGACGTACTTCCGCAACCCGGTGGCCCTGTTCTTCTCGCTGATCTTCCCGATCATCCTGATCTCGATGTTCGGGTTGATCTTCTCCGCGGCCGGGGCCGGATCGGTTACCCTCGTCGTCGTCAACGAGGACCACAACTCCCCGGCGAGTGCGGCGTTCCTTTCCGCGCTCAACAATACCACCGTCGTGAAGGTCCAGGTGGTCTCCGTCTCTCCCCAGAACTTCTCCTCCTACCTCGGCCAGAATGACTATTCGACCGGACTCGTGATACCCGCCGGCTTCCAGGGCGACCTCGCCAACCGTACTCCGGTGAGTCTGACCCTGTATACCGACCCCGAGGACGCTTCCTCGGCCGGGACGGTGGAAGGAGCCGTACAGGGCGTCGCGGCCTACTTCAATCTCCAGGCAGTCTGTGCGCAGAAGACCTGCCCGCCCGTGGTCGGATTCTCGACGGCGAACGTGGGCAGCCAGGTCTACAAGTACATCGACTACCTGATCCCCGGGCTCATCGGCTTCGCGATCCTGACGAGCCCGATGTTCTCGATGGTCGACATCGCTTCCTCCTACCGGAAGGACGGAATCTTCCGGGAACTTTCCCTGACCCCGATCACTCGGGCGGAGTGGCTGACTTCCCGCATCCTGTGGTACATCGCCCTCACGTTCGTCACGGCGGGGATCATGATCGGCACCGGGGTTCTCCTGTTCGGAGCCCACGTCACTCTCACGGCCGGGTTGATCCCTTTCCTCGTGCTCGGACCGTTCTTCTTCGTCTCCCTCGGGATGCTCGCGGGGTCGGTCGCGAAGACCCCCGAGAGCGCGGCGCTGATTGGCAACATCATCACCTTCCCGATGATGTTCCTCTCGGGCACGTTCTTTCAGGTCTCGAGCATGCCGGTGGGACTACAGGCGTTCGCCCGCATCCTGCCGCTCTACTACGTGATCGACGGAATGAACCAGGTCATGCTCTACTCGAACACCGCCCGAGCGTTCACCGACATTCTGGTCGTCCTCATCGGTTCGGTCGTCGTGTTCTTGCTGGCGATCCGACTGTTCAAGTGGAGGGACGAGTGACGCCCGAACCTCTTCCCCCTCTCGCGAACGGCGCGGCGTTCCGCTCCTTCATGGGTCGTTGGCCGACGGGGGTCTCGGTCGTTACGGCGCGGGATGGCCCGGTCGACGCGGGCCTGACGGTGAACGCGTTCCTATCGATCTCGCTCGCTCCTCCCTCGGTGCTCGTGAGCCTCACCCGGGACTCCGACACGGCACCGGTGGTCGAGCGGACGGGCCTCTTCGCGGTCAATTTCCTCGGGGCCGACCAGCGCCTGCTCAGCGAACGCTTCGCCCGGCCGAGCAACCCCGCCGAGAAATTCGCGGGTCTGCCCATTCACCGAGGTCGCACCGGACTCGCGCTGCTCGACGATACCCTGGGGGCGATCGAGTGTCGGGTGGTCTCGCGCGCACCCGCCTTCGACCACGTCCTCTTCGTCGGAGAGGTCGTTCACCAGGAGTTGGGCCGGAATGACCTCCCGCTCCTCTTCTTCCGGTCCGGGTACGCCGAGGTCGAGGGGTCCGACCGCCTTCACCTGGGAACCCGAACGAAAGCCTAGGAGTTGCGGCTTTATCCTCGGCCGTCGGTGGTCGAACGATGGCCGGAGAACGGCGCGAGGTGAAGGTCGCGATCGTGGGCAGCGGCCCTGCCGGGCTCACCGCCGCACTCTACGCGGCCCGCGCCGAGCTGAAGCCGCTCGTCATCTCGGGTGTTCCCGCCGGTGGCCAACTCCTCATCACGACGGATGTCGAAAACTACCCCGGGTTCCCGGAGGGGATCCAGGGCCCGGATCTCGTGGACCGAATGCGACGCCAGGCGGCCCGGTTCGGGGCCGAGTTCGTGGACGACAACGTCACCCGGGTGGATTTTACGCGACACCCGTTCGTCCTGGAGACCGGCACGATGGGAACGGTCCTCGCGGAGGCGGTGATCGTCGCCACGGGCGCGAACGCCCGTTGGCTCGACCTGCCGTCCGAGAACCGCTACAAGGGGCACGGGGTCTCGGCGTGCGCAACCTGCGACGGGTTCTTCTTCAAGGGCAAGGAGCTCGCCGTCGTCGGCGGCGGTGACACCGCGATGGAGGAGGCGCTCTTCCTCACGAACTTCGCCACCCACGTCTCGATCATTCACCGGCGCGACAAGTTCCGGGCGAGCTCGATCATGCTCGAGCGAGCCCGCGCACACCCCAAGATCTCGTTCCTGCTCGACTCGGTGGTCGAAGAGGTCCTCGGACGCGAGACGGTCGAAGGGCTGCGGGTGAAGCACCTCAAGACGGGCGCCGTGACGGAGCTCAAGGTCGGGGGCCTCTTCGTCGCGATCGGCCACGTTCCCGCGACCGAGGTCTTCCGCGGTGCTCTCGACCTGGACACGGAAGGGTACCTCAAGGTCCGCGAGGAGACCCGAACCAGCGTAGAGGGTATCTTCGCAGCGGGTGACGTCCACGACCGTCGTTATCGACAAGCCGTCAGCGCGGCTGGCTCCGGTTGCATGGCCGCGATCGATGCCGAACGCTGGCTCGCCGAGCACGAGCGACCGCACGCGGCGACCTCGCCCCTAGCCCGCTAGACGCCACCCTTTCTCGGCGCGAGATAGACTTTAATATCGTCCGGCGGGGTGCGAATTCGGGTCGGGCGATGCCCAGCAAGAAGCATCTCCACATCGAGTCGTCGGGCCAGCTCTGCATCTACTGCGGGGCCTGCGTCGGGATCTGCCCGCTCAACTGCATCTACCTCGACGAGACGCGGATCACCTTCGACGAGAAGGTCTGCACCCGCTGCGAGGTCTGCGTCAAGGGCTGCCCGGTCGGCGCGATCGAGATCGGGTGAGCCGAGGGAGGTTTCGAGTTCCATGCCCGACATGAAAACCGACGTTCTAGTCATCGGCGCCGGTCCCGCCGGCAGCATGACCGCGAAGTGGGCCGCGAAGAACGGTGCCAAGGTCCTGATGATCGAGAAGCGCCAGGAGATCGGCTCTCCCGTGCGCTGCGGCGAGGGGATGAGCAAGTCCTGGCTCGCGGACGTCGGCATCAAGCCCGGCCGCTGGATCAATCTCGAGGTCGAGGGCGCCCGCATCTTTGCTCCCAACGAGAAGGTCTTCGAAATCAACGAAAAGCACGCGGGCAACGAGGTCGGCTACGTCGTCGAGCGGGACGAGTTCGATAAGCAGCTCGCGATCGACGCCGCGAACGCTGGGGTCGACGTGGTCCTCAAGACCGCGGCGGTCGGGGTGCTGAAGGAGAACGGTCGCGTCGTCGGCGCGAAGGTCAAGCAGTTCGGCCAGACGTTCGAGGTCCGCGCTCCCGTCACGGTCGCGGCGGACGGCTTTGAGAGCCAGGTCGGCCGCTGGGCGGGCATTTCCACGAACATCGCGATGCGGGACATGGATACTTGTCTTCAGTACCGCATGACGAACGTCGACAGCGACGTCCGCTACTGCGACTTCTACCTCGGCAAGGTCGCCCCCGGCGGCTACGTCTGGATCTTCCCGAAGGCAGAGGGTCTCGCCAACGTCGGGATCGGCGTTCAGGTGAGTCAGGTGAAGGGGATGGCCGACGCCCGGAACTACCTCGACCGCTGGATCGACCACCATCCCGGCTACGCGAAGGGAAAGAAGATCGACATGGTCGGCGGCGGGGTCTCGATCTCGGCGCCGCTCAAGCAGACGGTCGGGGACGGCATCATGATCGTCGGGGATGCCGCCCGAATGATCGACCCGCTCACGGGCGGCGGTATCGCGAACGGCTGCATTGCCGGCAAGATCTGCGGAACGGTCGCGGCCGAAGCGGTCCACGCGGGCACGCCAACGAAGGACTTCTTCCAGAAGTACGAGAAGGGCTGGCGGGCCCTCCTCGAGGAAAAGCTCTATCGCAACTGGCTCGCGAAGGAGAAGCTCGTCCAGCTGAGCGACGAGGTGTTCGACAAGGTCATCGAGGCCCTCCAGGACTTCAAGCTCGAGAAGCTGAGCGTCCACAACATCCTCAAAGCGGTCCACGAGAGATATCCGGAGGTGACGAAGGAGTTCGAGGCGTTCCTCTGAACTCCTTCGCTTTCGTTCATGCCGGGGGCACCGAATCGCCCGCCCGAGAAGACGCCCGAGGTGCCGGTCACGCCTCCCGTGGCGGAACCGCCCCAGAAGAAAGTCCTTCGCCGCCTCGTGCCGACCCGGGTGACGCTCCTTCTCGACATGTGGAAGGGAGCCCCGAACCCGGACCTCACCGGACCCTACCGGAAGGCCGAGGCGGCGTTCGCTGCGGGGGATTATTCGGGCGCACTGAGCTCGCTCGACCAGCTCTCGGTGCGGTTCGCGGAACCCCGGTGGCCGATCCTTCCCGAGCCGTTCCGTCTCCTTCGAGTGCCCATCAAAGCGCCCGTTCCTCCTCATTGGGACCCGGACCACGCCCTCGCGGCGCCCGAGAAGGAAGCGAAGCGGGCTCGCCAAACCGCGGACGACCAGCTTCTGCTCGCTCGGGGCAGCATCGCCTGGTCGGCCGCCCACGGGATCGATACCACGGACCTCGCCCCCAAGCTCGAGACCGCGAGCGCGCGGCTCGCGGAGCCCGCCGGGCTGGTCGCGTTCTACGAGCAGATCGACACGATCTGGACCGACCTTCTCGGGCGACTTCCGGCCCCCCCAGGCGGAGCCCCGCCCGCCGCTGCGGCGGCCGCGGCCGACGTCGAGGAAGCGTAGGGTCGCGTGTCGGAGGAACCGCCGAAGGGCGGTCGCCGCCGCGTTCGCCGCGGGGAGGGCGAAGTGACCGAGTGGCCTCGGGGGTTGGTGGATTACCTCCCTTCGGGCGCTCCCGATGCGACTCCCTCGCCCGAGGAGGACCGGGACCTCAACCGGCTTCGTCTCGCGGCGCGGCTCCTCGGCTTCGCCCGTGCCCACGGCCACTCGGTCGATGCCGCCGTCACCCGGCTCCGACTCGCGGAGCGGGCCTTCCGAGACGGGGAGCGGGAGAAGGGTCGTCGGATCGTCGACGAGGTCCTCACCGAGGTCGAACGGCAGGCCGGGGCCGATGCGCGCCCGGGCCAGCCCACGTCTTAAGGGTCGACGAACTCTCCGCCTCACGATGACGCTGCCTCGGTTCGGAACCTTCTCGATCGTCGCGTTCGACCGCGAGACGGCGACCTGGGGTGTCGCGGTCCAGTCGAAGTTCATCTCCGTGGGATCGGTGGTCCCGTTCGCCGAGGCCGAGGTCGGGGCGATCGCGACCCAGGCGCTCGCGAACGTCGCGTACGGACCGGACGGACTCGCGCTGCTGCGGCTGGGGCACTCCGCCTCGGAGGTGGTCCGTCGTCTCACCGACGCGGACCCCGGACGTGACGAGCGCCAGCTCGGGGTGGTCGACGCGAAGGGAGGTTCCGCATCGTTCACGGGCTCGAAGTGCATGGACTGGGCCGGGCACGAGGTGGGGAACGGGTTCGCCTGTCAGGGCAACATCCTCTTCGGCCCCGACGTGGTCCGCGCGATGGCACGGACGTACGAGTCGACCGGCGGCGACCTCCTCGACCGCCTGCTCGCCGCCCTCGCCGCCGGCCAGCGCGAGGGCGGTGACCGACGAGGCATGCAATCGGCCGCGCTCTACGCCGTGCGTAAGGGGGGCGGCTACGGCGGCAACAACGACCGGTGGGTCGACCTGAGGGTCGACGAGCACCCCTCCCCGATCGAGGAGCTCAAGCGGGTCTTCAAGATCTACGACCTGACGATGCTGAGCCGGGAGGACCCGGCGACCCTTCTCGTGATCGAGGGGGATGTCGCGCGCGGGCTCCAGCACGACCTCGGCGTGCTCGGCTACTACACCGGGCGCCTCACGGGGGCGTGGGACGCGGTGAGCCAGGCCGCCTTCACTCGATTCCTGGGCGAGCACAATTTCGAGAACAAGGCGCGGAACGACGGCAAGGTTTGGCCCTCGATCGTGAACTACCTCAAGGACCGTGCGCAGGCCGAGACCGTTCGCCGGACCCACACCGCACCGATCGTCCCCGGAGCGCTCAGCCGTGGACCCGGAGCGGCGCCCGCAGGAGGGAACCCATCGACGCCGCCGGCTCGGAAGGGACCGGAGTCGAGCTGACGGTCCGGCTCCGGGGCACGTTCCCGGACCCGACGACCGCGCTCCGAGTCGTCGACGCGCTGCGGGCGGACAATCCGTCGTTCGTTTCCGTGGAGGCGGTCGGAAACGAGATCGAGATCCGGCTCACCTCGAGTTCCGCCGCGAGCGCTCGGGCGACCCTCGAGGACCTGCTCGCGTGTCTCCGGGCGGCGGAGCGGACGATCAGCGACCGTACCCTCGCTGCGAAGAGTGAATAAGCGGCCGGCGGGAATCAAAAGCGAATGGCCGAAGTGGCGTGGGGGACCCGAACGTCGGGGGTGAATCCGGCGCCGCAAGGCCGGTACTTCCTCGGGGTCTTCATCACGGTCTTTGCGATCGTGAGTCAGTACTTCGTTCCCGAGCTGATCCCTGCGGCGAACCTCCTCTACGGAAATCTCCCGGGCGACCTCTTCGTGGTCTACGGGATCCCGATCATCGCCTTCGTCCTGCTCGTCGGCTCGGCTCCGTTGAGGGATTGGGGCCGCCGGATGGGCCTCGCCACGTGGCACGGGCTCCGCTTCTACGGGCTCCTCACGCTGCTCGCCCTCGCCATCTACTTCCTTCTGGCGATCATCTACGAGATCGTCGACCCCGGTGCCCTCCAACTGCTGAGCCGACCGAACCCGGCCCTCCAGCAGGCGGCCGGCAATCCCTGGTTCTACGTCGGGTTCTCCTTCGTCATCGGAGCGTTCGAAGAGACGATCTTTCGGGGGTTCATCTTCGGGTACTGGCGCGACCGCTCGGGCTCTTGGATGGTCCCGGCGGTCTGGACGAGCGTCGTCTTCGCGGGCGTCCACCTCTACTACGGCACGACCTACGGCGCGGCGGCCCCTCTGATCTTCCCCAGCCTCTTCCTCTTGGGGTTCGCGTTCGCGGCGACGTACCGGTTCTCGGGCGGTAACCTGGTCGTCCCGGCCGTCCTCCACGGAGCGCACGACGCGGCGTCCTTCCTCTCCCTGGTCTCCGAGGAGTGGAGCCTCATCGCGAGCTACTCCGTCGTCCTCGTCGGGGCGCTGATCGGGCTTGTCCACTACCTTCGGAACGATGCGTCCCCGCTCGCGCCGATCGGCCCACCCCCGCCCATCTTTCGGTAGGGTGTGACGCGTCCTTACTCGCCTTCGGTGGGGATCAGTTCGATCCAGACTCCGTCCGGACCCTCGTAGTAGGCGAGAACGACCTCGCTCCCGCGGAACTCTTCGACCTTCCGGGCCCCGGCCGCCCGGAGGCGGCGAGCGGCGGTCCCGATGTCCCGGACCCGGACCCCCAGGTGGTCGAGTCCTTCCCCGAGGACATACGGAGTCGCGTACTTCGACCCCTTCGGGTACCAGTTGAGCTCGAGCTGTTGGTGCGAGATGCGGTCTTCGAGCAGCACCCAGATGCCCCCGTGGTCCATCTTGCCGCGCTGTCGCTCGATGAGGCCGAGGCCCTTCGTGTAGAAGCGGACGGCCTTCGCGAGGTTAGTCACCCGTATGCCGGCATAGTCGAGAAACATGGGCCGGGGAACCGACGCACTCCGTTTATGGCTTCTCCCACAGCCGGCTCGCCCCCGTCAGCATCAAGAATGACGTCCGTGTCCCCCGTCGGATGGCGGCCACCGATTCCGAGCTCCGCGATGTCCTGGGACGCTCGAAAACGATCGCGGTCGTGGGCCTCTCCGACAAGCCCGAACGGGACTCGAACGAGGTCGCTCGGTACCTCCAATCCCAGGGATACCGCATCATCCCGGTGAACCCGATGCTCACCGAGGTCCTCGGAGAGAGGGCCTATCCGACCCTGGCCGCGATCCCCACCGAAACCCGGATCGACATCGTCGATGTCTTCCGCCGCAGCGACCAGGTCCCTCCCGTGGTCGACGAAGCGATCGCGCGGGCAGCGCCGGTTGTCTGGATGCAGCTCGGCGTCGAGAACGCCGAGGCTGCCGCGAACGCGCGCGCCGCCGGGCTAACGGTATTCGAGAATCTCTGCATCATGGTCCAGCACCGCCGGCTCCGCGGCTCGCTCGGGGCCCGGGCGACCTGAGAGGAGCAGATGGCGGCGGCTTCTTCCCCACCGGCAACCGCCCCCTCGACCCCTTCCACCCCCACCCGACCGTCCGCTCCGGCACCACGGCCTCGCGAAGGAGACGTCCGGGACGTGGGCACCGTGCGTCGAGATTCCGTCTACGCGAGTCGATGGACCGCTCGAGGGACGGTGAAGGTCACGGGCGACGTGGACGTCATCGCCGCTCAGCTCGAGGGAACGGTCTCCATCGCCGGAAAGCTCACCGCCGGCGCGTTCCGCTCCCGCGGGGCGCTTGAGGTCGAAGGTCCGGTCGACGTCCAGGGGATGCTCGACAGCTCGGGCGGGCTGCATGCGGCGAGCACGGTCCACGCCGTGGACGCCAACCTCCGGGGAGAAGTTCTCGCGATCGGCGCGGTCTCCGTCGACCGAATGCTGACGTCCCGTGGAAGCTTGACCGCCCCGTCGCTCTCGGTCGGCGGGCTCACGCTGGAGGGAGAGGCCCGGATCCCTGGCGACATCGTCGGCACGACCGTGACGGCCCATTTCAAGCGCGACTCCGTTCTGTGGACGGTGCGGGCACGGTCGGTCATCCTGCGCGCGAAGATCCCGAACCTGGTCGAGAAGGTCCTGGGGCGGCAGATGGCGGTCACGATCCGTCGGGTCGAGGCCGACACGGTCGACCTCGAAGGGGTCGACGTGAAGTTCGTCCGTTCCCCGAAGATCACGCTCGGCCGTGACGCCCATGTCACCCAGTACGAGGGAACGATCGTTCGACGCCATCCCTCGAGCCGGGTCGGGTTCGAATCGCGGAGCCCGCGACCGTACGGCCTCTGGCGGTAGCCGGCGCCTCCCCGCTCGCCTTTATCTTTCCCGGCCCCGTCGCGGCCGCCCATGGCGGCCGGCGAGGATTCTTCCGAGGTTCCCTCCCCGCTGGCGGTCCAGGCCCGGGTTCTCTCCTATTGGGAGACGACGGGAGTACCGGCGTCGGTGCTCGCCGGGCGAACGGACGGACCGGTATTCCGTTTCACCGAAGGGCCTCCGACGGCGAACGGGGCCCCCCACCTCGGGCACCTCGTGGCGCGGGTCCTCAAGGACGTCGAGCTGCGCTACCGACGAATGCGCGGGATGCGCATCGTGAGCCCGATGGCCGGCTGGGACTGCCATGGCCTCCCCGTCGAACTCGAGATCGAGAAACGCCACGGGCTCAAGTCGAAAAAGGAGATCGAGGCGTACGGCATCGAACGGTTCTGCGAGGAGTGCCGTACCGGTACGCTCGAGGTCGCGTCGGTCTGGCAGGAGATGAGCCGACGGCTCGGCTACTGGCTTGACTACGAGCATGCCTACCGAACGATGGACCCGCCGTACGTGGAGAGCGTGTGGTGGTCGCTGAAGACGCTCTTCGACCGTGGACTCCTCGAGAAGGGCCACTACGTGCTCCCGTACTGCCCGCGTTGCGAGACCCCCCTCTCGTCGCACGAGGTCGCGCAGGGATACCACGACACGACCGACCCGTCGCTCACCGTACGGTTCCCGATCGAGGGACCCCCGGGGGAGACGCGAGAGCTTCTCGTCTGGACGACCACGCCGTGGACGCTCCCCGCGAACCTGCTCGTCGCCGCTCGAGCCGACCTCGAGTACTCGGTCGTACGAATGAGCGAAGGACATCAGGTGGTTCTCGCTTCCGCCGCCCTCCCCCGGTACTTCCCGGACGGTGCTCTCGTCGTCGAACGCCTTTCGGGGACGGCGCTCGCCGGGCGAACGTACCAGCCTCCGTTCGATACGCCCGGGCCCGGTCCCGGACGTTACCGGGTCGTGCTCGACGATTTCGTGACCACCGACGAGGGCACCGGTCTCGTCCACATCGCTCCGAGCTTCGGACCCGATGACCTGCGGGTCGGGGCGCGCGAGAAGGTGGGCGTCTTCGACCCGCTCGACAGCCGCGGAGCGTTCACCGAGGCGGTCCCGCTCGTTCGGGGGAAGTCGTTCAAGGTCGCCGACCCGATCCTCCTGAAGGACCTCGAGACCCGGGGCCGGCTCTTCAGCCACACGACCCTGCGACACACCTACCCGTTCTGCTGGCGCTGCGACTCTGCGCTCCTCTACCGGGCGATCGACTCGTGGTTCGTGCGCACCTCCCGCGCGACCGACCGACTCGTGCGCTACAACGCGACCGTGCAGTGGGTGCCCGCCCACTTACGCGAGGGCCGGTTCGGGAACTTCCTCACGGAGGCGAAGGATTGGGCGCTCTCGCGGAACCGCTACTGGGGAACCCCGCTTCCGATCTGGGTCTGCTCCGCGGGTCACCCGACCTGCGTCGGGAGCTTCGCCGAGCTCGAGAAGCTCGTCGGGAACCCACTGCCCGCACCCTTCGACCCGCATCGGGTGACGGTCGACCGCCTCCGGGTCCGGTGCGCGACCTGCGGAGGCGAGGCCCGGCGGGAGCCCTACACGATCGATGCCTGGTACGATAGCGGCTCCGCTCCGTTCGCGCAGTTCCACTACCCGTTCGAGCCCGGTCCGTTCGACCCCGCCGCGCCGCTCGACTACATCGCGGAAGGCCTCGACCAGACCCGCGGCTGGTTCTACTCCCTGCTCGTGATCGCGACCCTTCTCTTCGACCGCCCGGCCTACCGAACCTGCCTCACGACCGGCCTCCTGCTCGATGAGGGAGGTCGGAAGATGTCGAAATCGAAGGGCAACGCCCTCGACCCGCTCGCGCTCCTCGACCGCTACGGCGCGGACGCTCTCCGATGGACGTTCCTCTCCTTCGATTACACGGAGCCGATGCGGGGGGACGAGAACACGATCCGCAAGACCGCCGCGCGCACGCTCGGAACGCTCGGGAACGTCGCCGCCTTCCACCTCGGCAACGCCCGGGCCGACCGACTCGCGCCGGTCGAAGAGCGACCGTCCCCGACCGGCCTCCTCGACCGCTGGCTACTCTCTCGGCTCGAGGCGACCCGCGCGGCGGTCGGCCAGGCTCTCGAGAACTACGACATCGGGAGCGGAGCTCGCGCCGTCGGGACCTTCGTCGACGACCTTTCCACGTGGTACTTGCGTCGCTCTCGGCCTCGGTTCTGGGCCGTTGCGACCTCGCCCGACCGGAAGGCGGCCCACGCGACCCTTTCCTACACGCTCCTCGGACTCGCCCGGACGGTCGCGCCGCTCCTCCCGTACACGGCCGAATGGTTCTACCAGGAGGTCGGGGAGCGAGGCTACCGGGAGCGGGATGGCTCGGTGCACCGTACCGAGTGGCCGAGCTCGCTCGCGACCCGGGACGAGACCCTGGAAGCGGCGATGGAGGAGCTTCGCGCCCTCGTCGAGGTTGGTCGCGAACTCCGGCACCGGGCGGGAGTCAAGTCCCGGATCCCGCTCGCGGAGCTCGTCCTCTTCGGCACACCGTCGGCGGCCATCGTCGGACTCGGTCGCGAAGGCACGGAACTGCTCGCTGACGAACTCAATGTGAAACAGGTGCGCTGGGTGCCGGTCGGCGAGCGCGCCCGATTCCCGGAGGCCGACTGGGTCGTCCGAGAGGACGGGGGTCGCACGGTCGCCGCGCTACCACGTCATCCGACCGAGGAGCTGACCGCGGAAGGGCTCGCACGCGAGGTCGCCCGTCGTCTCCAGCAGAGGCGCAAGGAGCTCGGGCTGAAGTATACCGAGAACGTGGGCATCACGGTCGCCGCTACCGGGTCGCTTTACCGCGCGCTCGACGCCCGCCGCGCGACGCTGGCGAGCGACCTCCTCGCCGAACCGTTCGAGCTGGTCGAGACGCCGCTCCCGGCGGGTCCCGAGGTCCGGGAATGGGACCTCGACGGGGTCACCTTTTCCGCGCGGGTGGTCCGTCGGTCGTAGCCACGGTCGGATTCGCCCGGACGACGTCCCCTCCGGGCGCGACCTCACGGAAGATCTCGGCCTCGAATCGGCGCACCTTCACACGGGAGTCCCGCCACGCGCGGGTAGGCAGGCCGGCTTTCTCGCACGTACCGTCCAAGAGCTCCTCTGCCGACCAACCTTCTTCGGGAGCGACCTGCGGAAGGAGGAGCCCGCTCGACCCAAGACCCTCAACGATGAGTCCATCTCGGCCGACCGTGACCGCGCGGACCATCTCCTCGGGGCTCGTGAACGGGATGGGCGACGGGACCGTGAGGACCGAGACCTCGACCGTGAGGTGGGGCAGGTCCGGAGCGCGCACCGGCCGGAACCGGTAATCTTCGATGGCCGCCGAGACCGCGGCCCGGGCGAGCGCGGTCCGCAGAGGGAGGACGGGAAGGGGGTAGCCGATGCAGCCCCGCAGCGCGTCATCGGGGTAGCGTTTCAAGGTCACAAAGACGCCCCGGGGTTCGTCGAAGACCGGCGGCAGCGGCTCGTTCGCCGCCACTTCGGCCGGGTCGGAGTCCGTGCGATGCGGCCCGAGCGCGCCGTCGATCGCCCGTCGGGCGAGTCGCACCGCGGCCACGCCTTCCTCGGTCGAGAGCACGAGGGCGAAAGCGCGGGGTCCGCGGAAAGCCTCTTCGGAACCCGCGCCGCTTACGATTTATAGCCGAAGTCGCGTGGGCGGCCTCCTCATGCCGTTCCCCGAAGCGGTCGAGCGATTGCTCAACAAGAAGATCTGCATGAACTGCTCGGCTCGGAACCCGCCGAAGGCCGTTCAGTGCCGCCGCTGCGGCTACAAGGGGCTCCGCGTGAAGTCACGCGAACGCTCGGGAAAGACGGCGTAATCGGCGAGTGCCCCCTGCGGGCGTCGGGGGCGTATTCGCTCGCCGAGCGACCGGGTCTGCCGTAGTGTATTTGAGCGGCGTCGCTCGGCGTGGAAGGGACTTGGTCGGCGCCCGCCACCTCGGCAATAACCGCGACCGGGCACGTGGTTCCGCTACGGCGATGCGCGACCCTTCTCACGGTTCGCGAGAGCGGCGGGAAGGACGCTCGAAGGTTCGCGGGCGACGGCGAACCGCTTCTGCGCGAGGAAGATCAAGTTTCGGGTCCCGTCCTTCCAGCTCGAGAGCTTCGGGGGTCCCCAGCGCTCCCGATATTGGATCGGGATCTCGAGGAAGCGGACCCCGTGCAGGATCGCCTCGATCTTGAGTTCCTCGCTGAACGCCATCCCGTCCTGGGTGAGATGGAACTTGGAGAGGAGCTCGCGCCGGAACACCCAGAAACCGCTCTGGCTGTCCTCGAGACCCCCGGGGATGCTCTTCACGAACCGGTGGTAGGCGACGTCGACGAAGAGGTTCAGGAGGCGGTTCCCGATCTGGTGCTCGGTCGTCATCGCCCGGCGGTCGAGGTAGGCGAACCGGTTCCCCGTGAGGAAATCGAGCGGCTCGTCGAGGAGCTTCTTCACGAGTCCCGGAACCGTCTCCACCGGGTAGGTCGAGTCGCCGTCGGCGGTCGCGATGACGTCCCCGCGCGCGGCGGCGAACCCCGTCTTGTAGGCCCGTCCGTAGCCACGACGCCGCTCGATGAGGACCCGGGCGCCCTCGGCCTCGGCGATCGCCGCGGTGCCGTCCGCGGACGCCCCGTCGACGACGAGGATCTCCCACTCGATCGGATGGCCGCGGAAGATCGTCGTGTTGGCTTCGGCCGCCGCGTCCCGGAAGAGGCGTATCACGTGCCCGATGGACGCGGATTCGTTGAGCGTGGGGATGAGCAGGGTCGCGCGCATCGGCGGTGCCAAACGGAGCGGCCGGACCCTTAAAGGTATCATCCGGCTGCATAAATTCACGAGAGCGCGGAAGGAGCGCGGGAGCCGCCCCCGCCGGTGGGGAAGCTTTCCCACGACCGCCGACGTCGGCATCTGGGCGCGGGGGTCGTCGCCGGCCGCCCTCTTCGAGGCGCTCGGGCTCGGCCTCTACTCGCTGATGACCGACCTACGCAAGGTCCGCTGCGTCGAGGAGCGGGCGGTGAGCGCGTCCGGGCAGGACCCGACCGGGCTCGTGGTCGCGTTCCTCACCGAGCTCCTCAACCTCGAGCAGACCGAGCAGTTCATCGGTCGTGACATCCGCGCTCGGCCGGTCGGGAACCCTCCGACCGCGATCGTGGCGAGCGTCCTGGGCGAGCGGTTCGACCCGGCGCGTCACACTTCGCGGACCGAGGTGAAGGCGGTGACCTACCACGACTTGGTCTTCGACCTCGTGAACGGGCGCGCCCGGGTGATCGTCGACATCTAGGCGGGGCGCGCCGGCTCAGGGCATCCGATCGACGATCTCGCGCAGGGCTGCGCCGGGGGTGGGGAGCTTTCCGGCCTTTCCCAGGATACGTTCGATCGCCGCGAAGGTGACGAGGAGGTCCGGCCAGTCGGCGATCCCCATGTGGCCGATCCGGAAGATCTTGCCGGTGAGCGCCCCCTGTCCTCCCTGGACGAGGATGTTGTACTGGCGCTCGAGCACCTTGCGGAACTCGGGGTCGCCCATCCCGGCGGGATTCTTCACCGCGGTCACCGTGTCGGAGGCGTGACGGCGGTCCGGGAAGAGCTCGAGGCGGAGCGCGTCGACCGCGCCCCGGGTGGCTTCGGCGAGCCGGTGGGTCCTCTGAAGGCGCTCTTCGAGACCCTCTTCCTTGAGGATCAGAAGAGCCTCGCGGAGCGCGAGGAAGAGCGGCACCGCGGGGGTCCAGGGCGTGTCGTTCTTTTCGAGCGACTTCAAGTGCGCGGCGAGGTCGAGGTAGAACGAGCCCGGGTGCAGCGCAGCGACCGCGCGGTCGGAGAGGTGCACGAGCGCGAGGCCGGCGGGCGCCGCGAGCCCCTTCTGGCTGCCCGCGACCACCGCGTCGATGCCCCAGGCATCGATCGCCATCGGAATGCCGGCGACCGCGCTGATCCCGTCGACGAGGAAGAGGGCGCCCGACGCGCGGATCGCGGGGGCGATCAACTGGAGCTCGTTCGCCATCCCGACGCTCGTCTCGTTGTGCACGACGCACACCGCGCGGACGTCGCCCTTCGCGAGCTCGGCGTTCACCGCGTCCGTGGAGAACGGTTGGCCCCAGGGGGCGGTGACCGTGGTCACGTTGGTCGAGTACCGACGGACGATCTGGTCGGTCCGTTCCCCGAAGTTCCCGTTCGTGAGAACGAGCGTGCGCCCGTCCTTCGGAACGAGGGAGGAGTAGACCGCCTCGAGACCGGCCGTGCCGCTTCCGCTCAGGATGAGCTGGTGGCCCTTCGCACCGAACAGGACGGGAAGGAGCTCGCGGATCTCGGCGACGATACCGTGGAAGTAGTCGCCCCGGTGGTTGAGTGAGGGCATCGACATCGCTCGGAGGACCCGGGGGTGGATCCGAACCGGTCCCGCGATCAGGAACGTGGCGGTCTCGGGGTCGAACGTCATCGCGGACCTCCGGTCGGCATGGTGACGAGCGCGGTCAAAGGCTCTCCGCGGAGCGCCCGGAGCACCTCGTCCACGGTGTCGGTGCCGGCGCGCTGCTGGGCCTCGTGGGTCGAGGCGCCGAGGTGCGGGGTCGGGATCACGTTCGGGTGCGCGAGGAGTTCTCGGTTCATCGGGGGTTCCACCTCAAAGACGTCGAGCGCGGCCCCGCCGAGATGACCCGAGGCGAGGGCGGCGAGAAGGGCGGCCTCGTCGACGAGGGCGCCGCGCGCGACATTGACCAGGAAGGCGCCGGGCTTCATCCGTCCGAACGCCCGCGCATCGAGAAGGTGGCGGTTATCGGGCGTCAGGGCGGCATGAACGCTCACGATGTCGGCCCGGCCGAGCAGTTCGTCGAACGACACGACCTCGGTCGCATCGAGGGCCTTCGGGACGAACGGGTCGAACGCCACGGCACGGACGCCGAACGGCGTCACCCGACGGGCGACCTCGCGGGCGATCCGCCCGTAGCCGACGAAGCCGACGGTCCGACCGGCGAGCTCGTGACCGTGCGTTCCGCGCGCCCACGTTCCCGACTTGGTGGCGGTGATCGACGGGTACAGACCACGAACCAGGAGAAGGTAGAGGGCGACCGTGAGCTCCGCCACGCTGACCGTAGCCGCGGCGGGCGCGTTGACGACCCGAATGCCTCGGGCCGCGGTCGCCGCGAGGTCGACGTTGTCCACGCCCACGCCTGCGCGGGCGACGACCTCGAGATGGGGCGCCTTCGTGAGAAGTTCCGAGGTGACCTTCGTGCGGCTCCGGACGATGAGCGCCCACGCGTCGGCGAGGTGGTCGGGCAGCGAGGCCGGGTCGGCGCTCGCATCGACCACGCGACAGGGACCGCCCTTCAGTCGATTGAGGGCCTCCCGGTCGATTGGGTCGGCGACCACGACCACGCGCTCTGCCGGCATCGCGCGAGCGACCCGGGTCGCGCTGAAAACCCTTTGCGCCCGTCCCGGGCCTAACGGACCTTGGGAACGGCGGTCGCGTCGAGCGCGCTCTTCACGATGTCCGCTCCGCGGACGCCGCGTATCCACGGTTCCGGTTTGACGATCATCCGGTGCGCGAGCGCGGGGACCGCGTACGACTTGACGTCGTCCGGGATCACAAAATCGCGACCGTCGAGCAACGCCCGGGCGCGGGACAGCTTCTGGAGCGCGAGCGAGCCCCGCGGGGACGCCCCGACCTCGGCGCGCGCGTCGTTCCGGGTCGCGCGCACGAGCTGCACGATGTAGTCGGTCAGGCTCGCGTCGAGCGTGATCTCTTCGACCGCCCCCTGCAAGCCGAGGAAGGTCGTCGCACCCGCGACCGCCGGGACCTCGACGTTCTCCACCTTGCGCGCGCGCCGGCGCTCGAGGATCGCCCGTTCCTCTTCGACCGTGGGATATCCGATCTGCAGCCGTAGGAGGAAGCGGTCGACCTGGGCCTCCGGGAGCGGGTAGGTACCCTCGAGCTCGAGCGGGTTCTCCGTCGCGAGGACCAGGAACGGCCGGAGGAGCGGGTACGTCGACCGCTCGCTCGTCACCTGGTACTCCTGCATCGCCTCGAGCAGCGCAGACTGCACCTTCGGCGGTGCGCGGTTGATCTCGTCCGCGAGCAGCACGTTCGTGAAGATGGGGCCGCGACGGAACGCGAACCCTTCCTTCGGGTCGATGATCTCTCCGCCGGTGATGTCGTGCGGAAGCAGGTCGGCCGTGAACTGCACTCGCTGGAATCCGAGCCCGAGCGCGCTCGCGAACGACTTCGCGATGAGCGTCTTGCCGAGTCCGGGCAGGTCCTCGAGCAGGATGTGGCCGTCCGCGACCAGCGCGGTCAGCACCTGGTCGACCGCGACCTCGCGTCCGACCACCGCGGTATGCACCGCCCCGCGGATCCGTTCCGCGAGGGCCCGGGCCTCCGTCGGGTTCACGGTCTGCCTCTCGGGGCGGACGCCGGCGCGTGTATAAGGAGAGAGCCCCGGCGAAGAGGGACGGGAGTCGGTCGCGACTCCAATGTTCCCCAGCCGTAACGACCTCCCTCACGGTAGGCGCACGCCCTCTCCGGGGTCTGACCCCGGCTGGGGGTGTCGGACACCGGGGTTGTCCTCACGTCATCCTCGGCGGACGACCCGTCCGCATTGAGTCGAGAGGGACCCTTCGTCGGTACCCGGGCGCAGCGATGCCGCGCCAGGAAGGGTAGCGCCCGAGCCCCTATCAGGTTCACGCCTCCTCCCGGTCGAACAACGATGGGCTCCCCACGAGGTAGGCGACGGCCGCGAGGGCGAGCGCGAGCAGGCCGCCCGCGACTCCGAGCGGGAGCGCGCCCGTGGGAAGGATGATACCGCTCACCCACGCGATGCCGAGGGCCAGCGCCGGCACCGCGATCGTGGGGAGGCTTCGAACGGGGCCGCCGGACGGGCGATCGGGGTCGTCCGCGAGCCAGACGAGGAATGCGAGGGCCGCAAACCCCGCGAACAGTTCGGTGCCGAATCCCACCGGGGCCGCGACCGCTTCGAGCGCCAGCGCGGCGAGTACGGGGGCCGGAGCGTACGCCGCGTCCGACCCGGAGGGGCTCGCACGCAGGAATGCGGCGAGTGCGACCGCGCCGGCAGCGACGAGGAACCCGTAACCGTATGGGTAGCCGGACAGGTAGCCGAGGTACGTGAGGGTGACCAGGAGGAGGGCGAGCGACCAGGGTCGGACCCGCCAACGTGCGGCGGGCCGTGCCGACGCGCTCACCCGGCCCTCCGCAGACGCGGGCGCCGGACGAATTCCACGAACTTACCGAGCGACCAGTAGTCGTCCCAGTCGATGGTGGGAGCCTCCTGCCAGGAGTGCGCGATCCGGTTTCGGCGGACGAGGCCCCCGATCCGTCGGGCGAGTTGTTCATCCATCCCCGTGAGCGGAAAGGCGGCGGTGATCAAGGGTAGCGGGGAGGGGCTGAGGATCACGACCGGGTAGCCCCGCCGACGAAGGTACGGGCTCAGGTCGGTCGAGCTCTCGTCCGCGAGGGTCGAGAAGACCACCGTGGTGAGACCGGGCGGGAAGTGGCGTCGGACGGAGACCGCGCACCGTTCGGCCGGAGCGAAGACCGTTGACATTCGGGCCTCCCGCAGGGCGGTCTCGATGCGAACCCGCTGGGTACGTCCCGTCGAAAGCGGGACGACGTCCAGGAACTCTCCGAACACCCCGAGCCCGACCCTCGATTTCACCGTCAGGAAGGAGTCGCTGAGGCCGAGAGCGGCCGCGCGGACGATCGAGAAGAGCCGTTCGTCGTAGGCCGCTCCGAGCGGCGTGGGCCGGGCGTCGAGGAGCAGGAGGATGTCTCCGGTCTTGTCGAGGTCGTACTCGTTCGCGAGCGGCCGCCCGGCCCGGGCACTCGCCCGCCAGTTGATCTGCCGGGGGGAGTCGTCCGATCGGGCGAGGCGGATCCCGTGAAACTCCCCGCTCTCGCCCACGCGTCGGGAGCGGGATTCGCCCGGAAGGGGCGTGGTGCGCTCGAGACGGACCGACCCGATCCGCAGGAGCTCGGGAGGGTACCGCGAGATCACCGTGGGGGTCGCGGAGGAGATGGTGGGCCGTTCTACGAGCCCCATCGGGTCCCTCCAGAGGACCATCGGAGGGCGCACTTCCGTGATGATCGGTTCGGGAGCGATCCAGTCGACCCGAAACCGAACCTCGGACTTCGATCGTTCGAACTTCGGAGGGGACCTTTCCACTAGGCTCGTAGGTCGCTCGAACTCGACGAAGAGGTCGCGGGCATCGACCCCCGGCGGGGGGGCGATCGTCCCCCGGAGGAGGACCTCCGCCGCCGCGCCCTCGATGCTGAGGGCCATCCGGATCCGAGGGGACCTCCGGGGCCCGACCACCCCCGCCGCGATGGGGGCGAGGAGCAGCGGGAGTGCCACGAAGATGGGGACCGGGTCGCGAGAGAGGACGGCGGCGAACACGAGGACGGCGCCCACTCCGATGAGCGTCACGGTGAGCGGACGCCATCCGAGGGGATGGGAGGGTGCGCCGCTCACGTTCGCCTCTCGAGGTCGCCCACCCGGGCGTCGAGGTATGCCTGGAACCTTTCGCGCGGCAGGGACTGTAGGCGCGTGATCTCCGTGAGGGGGGTCACGGGGGCGTCCGGATGCCCGCTCGTCCGGTCGAGGGCGTCGAGCATGCGGACCAACGAGGGGCGGCCGAACGACCCGGCCTGCAACATCGAACGAACGAGCGCCGGGTCCGCGCGCAGGGTCGGCATCTCGCGAAGGACCGGCCATCGGGTCCGCTCGACGATCCCGACGAGGAGGAAGGCCGCCGCCCCCACCGCGACGGCGGCGGCGGGGATCGCGAGGCTGGCGTCCGTGCCCGCGCCGACCGCAAAAAAGGTCGCGACCATCGCGACGGCGCACAGAGTGACCGAGAGGGCGCCGTTCATGCCGCAGGAACCCGTCGCTTCAGGTCGTCGAGCGTCGCACGAACGGCTTCCTGGGCCAGCAAGCTCTCCTTCGGTCCCATCGGGTGGGTGGAGTATCGGGCTTCCTCGAAGAGGCGGGTGA
Organism: Thermoplasmata archaeon; assembly: GCA_050013595.1. Taxonomy (GTDB): domain Archaea; phylum Thermoplasmatota; class Thermoplasmata; order Lutacidiplasmatales; family UBA184; genus Lutacidiplasma. The sequence goes on from JBEKEY010000006.1 coordinate 50,648, forward strand.
GCGTTCTCGCCGCCTCCGGACGGACCCCGAGGCGGACGAGATGGACCGTGCGGATCTCCTCGGGCGTGCTCGTTTCGACGCTACCGACCATCGGTTGGAGATGCATCAGCATCTCGCTGTAGAGCGCGAGGACGACCAGCCGCGGGTCCGCGCCGAGGTCGAGTTCGGCGGACGCACGGGTCAGGGCCGCACGAACCCCGGGGGGCTCGGGCGCCGACCCCATTTTCGGAGCGAGGCGGTCCTGTCGTTCAGCGAGGTAGCGGCGGGTCTGGGGAACCGCGACCACCACGAGGATCAGGACGACAAAGGCGAGGACCACGAACGGGACCCACGGAGGAATGCTCGGGAAGAGGGTGTAGGCGCCGAGCCCCGAGAGGTTGGTCGTGTTGCCGGAGCCGCTCGTGCCCGTCGGGCTCGACGAATTGGTGCTGCAGGTCGAGGTGCAGGTCGGGGGCGGCGGCCCGCCCACGCCGAATACACGCAGCCCGACGATGAACAGCGAGATGACCAGGATCGCGAGCAGCGCGTTCACGAGCGTGCTGTTGGAGACGCCCTTCGTCTCTGACGATAGGCGCACTAGGACCCAGGCCGCGCAGATGACCGCGAGCATCCCCAGCACGGCCACGAAGAAGACCCACAACGGTAGGTACAGCTCGGAGGCCGGGCTCGAGGTGGGCGCCGGTGCGGTCGTCGCGCTCGCGAGGATGCTCGCGGCCGCTCCGGCCGCCAGGGCGGCGACCAGGACGATAACGAGCACGAGGGAAACACGATCCGCGAATGGCTTCGCCAAGGTCGGTCGACCCCGCCCCTCGAAACGGCGCGGGCCGACTTATACGCTTGGGGAGGGGGGCACCGCGTCGGCGGGGGTCTCTTTGGGCGCCGGCGAGAGGAAGTAGAAGCTGCGCCGCTCGTGGTCGGTCGTCACCACGGCGAAGTCGTCGACGCGGTAGCCCATGTCGAACGCGGCCCGGAATCCGTCCCGGACGGCGTGACGCCACTGACGGAGGGCGGCGGGTTCGTGCTCGCGCACCGTGGCGAGGTCGAACGGGATCTCGAGGTGGGCCCGGTCCCCGCTCGGTTCCGCGACCACCGTCGGCATGCGCAGACCCTTCTCCCCGACGTCGGTCTCCACGATCGCGACCGAGCGGTTCCATCGGTCGCGGTCCTCCTCGGCGGTCGGTGTCTTCCCCCCCACCCTTTCCTCGACCTGCGGCGAGGCGATCTCCCATCGCAGGCGGACCCGGTCGGTTTCCATGTCCCGATTGATGGTATCGGCCATCTGCCCGTAATAGTGGATGTAGTACCGATCCGGCCGCCCGCCCAGGCGACGGACATTGAGCCAAGCGTTGCGGCTCTGCAGCGGGTCGAACGTCCAGCGGATCTCGGAGAGCCCGAGCTTGAGCACCTCGTCCCGCTGGAACGCTTTCAGTCGGAACCCCAACTGGTGGTTCTGGTACTCCGGTCGGACGGCCGTCACGTGCGAGTAATGGTAGAGGGTCGTCCCGTCCCAGCCGATGAGCGACAGGGCGAACCCGGCGAGATAGATGTCGGCGAACGCCCCGAGCACGAGACCGCCGTTGTCCTGCAAGGCCCGCTGGAGGGTCAGGGGCACCCCCTCGTCGCCCCAGACGGCGCGGTGCACCTCCGCGAGCTGGCGGAACTCCTCGGGCTTCTCGAGCTTGCGGAACCGGAACCCTCGGACCTCGCTGCTCACTCCGGCCGCGCCCACGCCAAGCGGACCGGCCAACGGTACTTATCAACTCGGCCGAAGCGCGGGACGCACGTTCCCCGTTCTATCGGCGGACCTTGAGATCGCCGCGCTTCGCCTCGTAGCGCTTCTCGTCGTCGGGCGTCAGCTCCCAGAGGAGGTCCTCGAGCTCAGGGATATTCCGCAGGAACTCCGCCTTGCTCTTCGTCAGCATCAAGTGCTCGAACTTGCGGCGGGCGTTGAAGTAGGCGCCGACCATGTACGCGCCGACGATCACCACGATCGGTCCGACGATCGCGAAGAGAAGATTGTAGTTGGCGTCCGGGGTGTTCGTGGCGCTGTTGATCGTCGGGAACGGTCCCTCGCTCGAGAGCGGGGTGAAGAAACCGGCCGCGAGCACCGTAAGGAGGCTCCCGACCACCAGCACGAAGATCGCGATCTCCGCCCGGTAGGTCCGCAGGCCGTGACGCAGGCGTCGTCCGAACGGGACCGCCTCCGGAGTCGCCATGACGGCGGCCGGAGGCGGCTCGGCTTAAGAGGGTACCGGGGTGCCGTGGACCGGGAGGCCGGGGTGCCGCGCTCAGTCGTTCCCGCGCGGCGGCTTTCCGTCGGGCAGCGTCGTCGAACGGACGGTCCGACCGTACGCGAGGGGGCCCTCGGGCTCCGGCGGCTTCGGGCCCGCGGAGGGAGCGGGCACGCTCGCGAGGAGAGGCCGAAGGCGTCGGTAGACCAGGAGGGCGCCGAGGAGCGCCACGAGCGCCCCGACGTAGGCCGTCGCCTCGCCTCCCAGGTAGCCGATGCCGAGCAGGAAGAAGCCCACGGCGCTGAACAATCCCCCGGCGACGGCACTTCCCCCGATCCGCTCGCGCGAGGTCGACGGAGGGAGCGAGAGGAACGAACCCGCCACCTGGAGCGCCACGACCGCCATCGACTCGAGGACGACCAGGGCGGTCCCGTCTACCGTGATCGTCGGGTTGCTCAGGTACTGGGAGACCAGGGCGAGCGAGATGATCCCGCCGACCGCCGCGCGGAACCCCGTGGCGTAGAACGGTCGGGCCGGCTCCGACCCCCAGTACTTGGTACGGAGGACCGCCCACTGGGCCACCTCGTCCCCGATGACGAGCAGCCCGAGGAAGAGGAGAGCGCTGAGGATCGCCCCATTGCCCATGGAAAGCTCGAACAGGATGAACGCGATCGCGAGCGGGATCCCGACGAACAAGCCGGCGGTGTAGGCGAAGAGCACCTTCCGTTCGTCGAAGAGCGTGACCGGCACCTGGGGGACGGCGTAGCGACCCACCTCGAAGTAGAGGAACGCCCCCGAGAGGATGACCCCGACGATCGCACCGAGGGTGAGCGAGGCGATGACCATCGTCAGTCGACCCGCCGGCCGGTCGCGAGGAACCCTGTGTGGCCGAGCATCTCGAAGTCGGGTCGGGTGCCGCCGTCACCCACGTGGAGGCCGCGTTCGAGGATTTCGAGGGCGCGGACCTCGTCGAACCGCAGGTCGCGGAGCGCGCGCACCGTCCGCTCGAGCTGGTTGTAGGTCGGCGTGTAGGTCGCTACGTACCCTCCCGGTGCGAGCGCGGAGCGGGCGGAACCGAGCGCGCCCCAGGGTTCGGGCAGGTCGAGGACTACGCTCGATAGGTCGCGCGCGTCCCAGCCCTCGGTCACGACGTCCCTTCGACGGAAGGTGACCCGGCCTTCGAGCCCGGCGCGCCGGACGTTCGAGCGGGCCGCCTCGAGGAAGTCGTCGCGGCGGTCGTACGAGACCACCCGGCCGGTCGGTCCTACCGCGTAGGCAAGCACGAGGGTGAGCGCCCCGCTCCCTGACCCGGCCTCGGCGACCGTCGCGCCCGGACCCACACCGGCGAGGAAGAGGAGCTGCGCCGCGTCCTTCGCCGTGACGATCTGCGCGCCCCGTCGCAACGAGACCAAGAGGTCGGCGAGCGAGGGCCGCAGGGCCCAGTACGTCGCCCCCAACCAGGTGACCGCACCCCCCGCCGATTGCCCGATCTGTCCGGAGAGGTCGAGCACGCCCTCCTCACCGATCTTCTGCGGGCCCCGGGCAAGACGCACGAGGAGGGCCGGGGCTCCGGCCCGCTTCAGGGCGACCGTATCGCCCTCCGCCCACGACTCGCTCATCGGACCCAACGACGCCACGAATCCGCTCGCGTAATAACCCGGCGCTCGGGAGCCGCATCGTCCGACCCCACGTGGTCGAGAACTGTCTTATGCCGCGGACGGCTCGAGTCGACCGCCATGGTCGCCTACGAAGACGACGACATGATCTCGGCGCCCCGGCACATCGTCTGGAAGCTCCTCGACGACCACCTGGACGACAAGAAGATCCTCACGATCCACCCGCTCATCCAATCCCAGACGACCGTCAGCCGGACCGGGTCCGAGATCGTCGTCGACCGCGTGATCGATGTCCGCCGCAAGATGATGAAGTCGCGCTGGAAGATCACCTACCAACCCCCCGAGCGGGGACGTTGGGAGATCCTCGACAGCGAGGGACCGTGGGCCCCGGGGAGCTACCTCGACGTTCGCTACGAGGAGGTTCCCGGGGGGACGCGCCTTCACGCGAAGGGCGACCTGTCGATCAGCGTCCTGCCGTTCTTCCTATCGCAGAAGCGAACCGTCGCGCGGGTCCTCAACGACGTCCACATCGAGGACCTCTCGTTCCTCAACCGCTACCGCTTTTAGACGGGTCCGACAGGGGCGACTTTAGATAGAACGAGCGATGGCCCCCGGCGTCGCGGGCATAGTGTAGTCTGGTTATCACATAGGCTTGCCAAGCCTATAACTCGGGTTCAAATCCCGGTGCCCGCACTCCCCCGGGGGGTCCCGACCTCGACCCGGCGCGGTGGGTTCCCGTCGCGGTCTACGATCGCCTCGAAGGAGGGGCGATGCCGAAGATCCGACCGAACCCCTCCGAGAGGAATCGGTACGCTTCCACGCCCTTCGGGGTCAGCTCGAGACGACCGTCGTCGTCCGGCCGGACCGTAACGATCCCCAGCCGAAGCAGGAAATCGAGATACCGCTGGAAGACGGTGTAGTTGACCCCCGCCCGCTGCTGGAGCTGAGTTCGGAGGAGCGGACCCGAAACGAGTCCCTCTAGGAGTCGCCCGATGACGAACAGGTCGGGGCGGTCCATCATGCTGTCGGTGGGGCCCCGGCAAAGCGCCAGAGGAACTCGGCCTCAAGGCGCGCGAGCTCGCCTACTTGGCGATCGAGGAGTCTCTGGTAAGAGCCGATCCACTTCCGGGCCGCTCGATACAACGGCCAGAGAAGAGCCAGGGAACCGAACCCAACAACCGGCGCAATCAGAATCGTGCTTGTCCCGGTCGGTGAGATGAAATCAAACAGAATGAACACGCAGACCTCGGTGAGGCTGAAGAGGCCCAGAACGAGCGGGACGAACGACCATTCGGTCTCGCTCTTCGCGTGAGTTATCTTCCGCTGGCACTGCTGAACGGCCTCGGTCCAGCCGAGGGTCAATTCGGAGGTTCCGGTCGATGTCGGAGGCATCCGCAGCTCCCGTCGTCCCAGGACCACCTCACGAACGGCTAGTAGCAGCAGGGCCACCGGAATCGCCGCGGAGACCGGAAGGTCCCACCACGGATACGTCGTGGTGACCGAGACGCCTTGCGAAGTGGTTGTCGTGGTGACAACCTGGAAGAGATTCGCCAGAATCGAGAAAACCAGCAATCCGGCGTAGGTACCAAACAGGAATCCCCAGCAGTACCACGAGAACCTCCGGCTTCGACGGGCGGCCAAGTCGATTCGCCCCGCCGCGGTTGAGAGGTGGATTCCTATCCCCTCGATGGAACTGTCGCTCAGGGGGCTCGAGCTCTGCGCCACATCCCGGCTACCCCCCGCGAACCCCATACGACTTCCTCCGCGACGGTTCTTCCGGTCCCCGGCTTACTATCCGACCCCGGTGCGAGTCGTGCGCCTCATCGACGAGCCGGATGGAACAGCTCTGTCGCGAGCCCCGGCACTTCGCCCCCCTTCCAGGATGATCGAGGCCATCCCAGGACCGGCGGGTTCGCGAGCCCGATCGCGATCCGGGAGAGCTCGGAGATCCACTCCGCGCGTACCGCCTCCGCGATCGGGACTTCGCGCACTTCCGCGATCTCCGGAGGACGGGCGACGGGCTCCCCCGCGACATGCTCGAGCCGAAACGCGAAGTAGACGTCACTCTGGAGCTCGTCGATCACCTTGTGCCGCGTCAGCAGGAGAGCCCCGACCCGGACGGTGAGTCCCGTTTCCTCCTCCCATTCCCGGACCAGGGCTCCCTCGAGCGACTCGCCGGGGTCGACGTACCCGCTCGGGATGGTGAACCGCGTCCGGTAGACCGCGCGGTTGACGAGCGCACGACCGTTCCGAGCGAGTACCCCGCCGACGCCGACGCGGGTGTGCGGCGGTGGCAGCGGTGGCAGGGAAGGAGAGGACACATACCGAGAGGGAGAGCGGTGGGCCTTCAGCCTTTCGTGATCACGGCGCTCGTCTCGTACGGTCAGCGCGGAACGCTGTCGTGGCCTTCGCCTTCCGGGCGGAATCCTCGGAGCGAACGAACTCGTTCGCCCGCACGACCCGCTCGAGCTTGCTCGCGAACGCGCCCAGGCGGTCGCCCCTCACCCCGAAGACCAACTTATCGACCCCGAGGTCCGTGTAGATCCGCGACCCGACGCAACCGAGCGAGAGACCGACCGGCGCGCCCTGGTTCAGGATCGGCATGATCGCGCACATCGGACGCCCGTTCATCCGCACGGTCCAGACCTCGGGCGCGGACCCCGCGGCTTCCGCGGCCAGCATCACTCCGTGAGGGTTCGTGAACAAGAGGACACCGGTCGGGGCGACCGGCAAGCTGCCGAGCGGCCCGTAGGCAACGAACTTCGGAGGCTGCGCGTTGTGCGGGACCTTCGCCTCCTCGCCCGGGTTGAGATACCCTTCCTTCTGCATGTCGCCGATCGTGGCCATCAAGCGGCCGCCGACCGCGCCCTCGGGCGGGATCCCGAGCACGAACGCGCCGATCTCGCAGTCCTCGTGCTGGGGGAGGCCCGCGTAGAACGCGGAGCGCGTGCCGAAGGCGAAGAAGGTGCAGACGGAGGGAACACCGCCCGGATGTTCCGGAATCCCTTTCGGCAGATGGTCGAGGTACGAGACCCGGACCGGCGGTAGCTCGAGTTCGAGCTGCCGCGTGAGCTGCTCGGCGACCGCGCGGAGTTCTTCGTCCAAGGGTTCCTTTCGTGCGTGAGGACACGAGCGGATAGATGCTCATTTCCGGGAGCGAAGGGACGCCCACGCCTTCCGGCCTTCCGAGTTGCGTATTGGTCGAGCGTGCCGTCCGCGGCTTGGGGTGCCCCGGAGCGGAAGAGAGCGATTACGTTCCGCCGAGCAACGGGTCGAGGAACCCGATCGGGGGAGTACCGAACCCGAGCAGCTCGTCGTGGAACGCCTGGAGGGACCCGTGGAACTTCTTCGCGAGGTAGCGGGCTCGGACGTCGAGGAT
>JBEKEY010000007.1:0-53268 GCA_050013595.1 Thermoplasmata archaeon
AATTTGGTTCCGTTGGGACCGACGAGCACGCCCCACGTGTAGTTCTGGTAGACCGTTCCGCTCGGTCCTGCGACCGGGCCCACCAGCGTGATTCGGTACTCTCCCGGCGACCCGAACGAGTAGGTGGCGTTCGCGCCGGTGCTGTTGTTGTCATTGAAAACCGGATTCCCCCCCGAGGAGATGATTTTGGGCGGGAGCGCAACGTATCCCACGGCGGTCGGAAGCTTGGAATACTCGGCGGAGACCCGGACCGACCCCGCCCCGGAGACCCACGGATAGGCACCGACGAAGGCCGACCCGTTCGAGAAGGTCGTCGCCAATGTGGGAAACTCCCCGCTGGAAGTGTCCGGGAGGGCCGGGGTGACGGCAAGGGGAAGGAGGTACGAATATCCGAGGTGCGTGAAATTGTTGACGACGGCGGTGGCGTAGACCACGTACGTCCCCAGGCCGTGGTAGATGTGGGTGAATGAGGAAGAGGTCTGGGTCGAGCTCGTCCCGTCCCCCCAGTAGACGGTGAAGCTGCTGGCGGACTCTCCCCCGGACAGGGAGACGGTCGCGGGCAACGATTGGCCCTGTTCGATCGGGACCATCGACTGTCCGATACCCGGCAGGAAGGGCGTGAAGAGGACCACGTCGTTGATTTCGCCCTCGGAGCAGCAACACCAATTCGGGACGGCGCACGAGCTATGCGGGCCATTACTCTGGGTGGTGGTCGAGATCGCGCTCAGGACCACGTAGCCGACCCCGCCGACGATCACGACGGCAGCGACCATGACTGCGACAGCGCCTTTGGGAGACAGCCGCCGTCGTTTCGGCGTCCGTGCGACGGGCGCCGGCACGGCTCCCGGTCCTTCGCTCATCGGTGCCTGACTCGGTTTGGAACGACCGACCCTAAAGGCCCCGTTCGGAAGATATACCCTGGGAGTTCCGCGGCCCCGGGCGACGAGGGTCGAAGGGCGGGCAGAACGACCAGCGGTCGACGCTAGAAAGAGCGAAGGAAAGGGTTGGTCGTCCCCGCCGTGCCGGGGGAGCCGTCCTTACTTCTCGTCGTCCTCGTCGTCGTCTTCGTCGGCCGGGCGCTTCGAGCGCTCGAGGCCCGAGCGGCCGCCGGACCCGCTCTTCGTCACGCCCTTGCGCGAGCGGCGGCGGTAGTAGAGGATGATGAGCAGGAGCACCACGACCACGGCGACCCCGATCGCGACGTACTCGAGCAACTGGGTGGTGGGGTTCGGTCCGATCGAAATCGTTTGCGACACGACCGACGGGCTGTTCTTGTAGTCGCCCGCGAACTCGTTGGTCGCCGTCGCGTTCGCGTAGAGGACATAGTTCCCCGTGACCACCGGGGTCCAGCTGACCACCGCACGAACGGTCGTGTTGAACGCGAGGCTCGCGATGCTACCGGTCGCGAAGGAGGCCGTGTTGGGGACGCCCTTCGAGGTGTAGTTGAAGAACTGGACCGTGGCCGGGGAGCCTCCGATATTGATCCGGTTGCCCGACCCGCTCGGGGAGAGGATGTAGAACGCCACCGCGACCCCCATCCCGACCGACTTCGAACCGCCGCCGACCGTGATGTTCACCCAGAACGTCGCGGAGGAACCGTCCGTGAGGCTCGTCGGGCCGGTGAGGCTCGTCGCCGCCATGATCGGGGACGTGGTCGTGTTCTGCGAGACGGTGAGCTGCTGCGTGGCGTTGGCCACATTCCCGTTGCGGTCCCAGACCGTCAGGTTGACCGTGTAGGAAGTGGTGGAGGCCGGGAGCCAGACGGACGGGTACGGCTTCACGGTCGTGACGTTGTAACCCACCTGGAACTGGGTATTCGCCGAATTGTAGACGTGCCAGTAGTACTTCACGACGGACCCGTTGTGCGGGTCGGAGGCGTTCGCGCCGTTGAGCTGCACGTTCGCGGAGAGGTTCGTGAGCGCGACCACGCCACTCCCCGAAACGGGCTTTCCCGCCGAGGTGAGCACCTGGAAGGCCGGCGTGGGCTTCTCCGCGTCGTTCACGAGGATCACGAGCGTCGACTTCGCGCTCTGGCCGGTCCCGGACCAGACGGTCAGGGTGAGATTGTACTGCCAACCCAGGAACGGTACCGCGGTTCCGGCGACCATGCCTGCCGTAAGGTAGGTACCGGCGCCGAGGAACTGCACAGTGAAGTTCGAGCCGAAGTACGCCCCTTGGCCCACCGAGTAGTTGGCGGTCTGCTTGAACCCGTGCGAGGACACGAGGACGAACGAAGCGACCGAGAGGACGCCGTTCACCGTGGACGTAGGGCTGACCTGAGCGGAGCTCGCGCTCGCGTTGAAGTAAAGCACCGTACCCCAGTTGACGAACAAGTAGGGGGTCGACCCCGCGGTCTTGTTCTGCGTCGCGGTCGAGTTCGCGGAGATCTGGGCAACGACAGGCCCCTGGGCGACCCAGACATGGAAGGCCGTCGAGTTGGTGAGGCCCCCCGAGCTCGTGACCGTGAGCTTCCCGAGGAGGGCCGTCGCACCGCTCGCGCTCGAGTAGGTGTGGTTCGTGGTCGCGGAGGCAGTCGAGGCCGTTCCGCCGTCCCCGAACGTCCAGGCGAACTTGGTCCCGTTCGTGCCGGCTGGGTAGAGCGAGTTCAGCGCGCTGAACGTCACGTTCTGGCCGACCCCGACCTCCACCGTGTAGTTGCCGTTCGTGCTGTTGAGGACGTTCTTGCTCGAGAACGCGAAGTTCGACACCGACGCGTTGACGATCGCCGTCAGGGCCGAGTACTTCACGATCGAGAACGAGGCGCTCCCGGAAAGCGAGGTGCTGGGCAGGGACTGGAGGGTAAAGCTCGTCCACGTCCCACCCGGACCGGCCGCCGCGAGGCGCGTTCCGAGGGGGGCCTGCGTGTTGGCCGCGAGAACGTACCCCGTCGGCAGAACGAGGGTATAGTTGTACACGTCCGAGCTCGATGCCGGGTGGGCGAATCCGAACGCGATCTTGTAGGTGGTTCCGTTGACCGGGACGCTCCCGTTGAGACCGTAGGTCTGCGACCACAGGTAGGTAAGGCTCCCACCCGTGGACAAACCACAGGAGCCCGAACAGGTGGACGACCAGCTCGCGAGCGTCTGGGGAGCGGTCGGGCCGACGAATCCGGTCCCGTTGACCATCGTCTGAGCCTGGACCGCGGGGAAGAACGGCCCCGTGGAGTTCACGAAGCTCGCCACGGTCGGCAGCGAGGCGCTCGAGAACGCGATCGAATGGTCGAAGTCGAGGCCGAGCTGGGCCCAGAGTTGTCCGACGGTCGCGTTGGGGAGGTTCGGGAACACGGTGTCGTTGCCGAGGGTCGCCACGGTCTGGACCGCGAGATTGCCGCTTCCGGTGACGACGTTGATCCCCGAGAAGTTGAGGGTCGTCTGGTAACTACCGGACTGGCTCGGTGCGAGCGGGGAGACGAGAACGTTCTGGTACTGGGGGGTCGAGCTCGAAACGGTCAGGGGATACCAGACCGTCCCGTAGCCGATCGACGAAAGGACCACGTCGAACGGCTGTGACCCGCTCACGAAGTTGAGCGGGTACGTTCCCGCGGAGTAGTAGCCTCCGACCGGGGTGCTGCTCGAATAGATGTAGCCGTTCGTGGGGTCGAACAGCGTCACGTTCCCCGCCGAGGGCACGTGCGCCGAAGGGTTCGACTGCAGGTTGACGTACCCCGACACGGCGTAGTTCTGGATGTGGATCTGCGCGAAGACGGTCGTACGGTTCAGGACGGCGACCTGAGTGACGTTGTACTCCGTGGAGGGTCCGGCCAGCGTGGTCTTGACGACCCACGTTCCGATCGGAACTCGGACGGTGAACGCACCGTTCGAAGCGGTGGTGTTGTTCACCAGCGGGAGCCCGTCGTAGTTGGGGTCCAGCACGGAAACGCGAGCTCCGGGCTCGGGCGAGCCTCCCGAGGTGACGCTGCCCGTGATGTTCCCGCTGTAAGGAAGCACCGATACTCCCGAGATGACCGTCGGATAGAAGGCGGTCGTGAGCGCGGTCGCGTTCTCGAACTGGAAGACGGGGTTCTGGTTCGTGGGAAGGATGGCGCACTGGTACGGTCGCGTGGGATTGCAGGCCGGCAGGCTGACATTGCCCTGCGCCGGCACCCAGACGCCCCAGTAGCCGGGCACCAAGGCCCCGCCCGTACTGGCGGTCGTGAACGAGAACTGTCCGCCGTTCCCGGTGATTGTGGTCGCGAACACCTGACCGGTAGCCCGAGAAACGAGGTCGACTTGTACACCCGCCGGCACAGGGGGCGGAGAGGGTCCACCCGACTGTTCCACGTAGCCCGTCAGCGTGTAGTTCGCTGGCGAACCGGCCTGGGCACCTGCGATCGCGGCCAGTGAGCTCGTCACCAGCGCGATCAGTACGAGGGCCCACAGGGCGGCGCTGTACTGATGTCGAACCAACTGTTTCACTTCTCCCGTTTATGGCGGCCCCCTATCGGGGGCGGCGCGCCGAACTTAGCCCTGCTACTTATAGCTTACTTGACGGAGCCGCTGCGGCCGGCGCCCGAGCTCGCGGCCTATCGGTAGATGCCCTCGACCGGCTCATCGCGGCGCCGCCCGACGCGCTCGCGAAGTAGATGACGCTCGAAATCTTCGTAGAACTTCAAACTGTCCGCATCGACGGAGGGCCGGACCTGCTTCAGCGCGGTCTCGAAATGGGCGCGCGTGACCTTGGAGGCCTTGAGGCTCTCCCGGATCGCGGTGAGCCCGGCTTCGCGACAGAGCGCCGCGAGGTCGCTCCCGACGTATCCCTCGGTCTTGGTCGCGAGCACGTTCAGGTCGACGTCCTCCCCGAGGGGCATCGCGTGGGTGTGCACCTTGAGGATCTCGAGGCGGCCGGCGACGGTGGGAGGCTCGACGTAGAGCAGGCGGTCGAACCGACCGGTACGAAGGAGCGCCTCGTCCACGATGTCGGGCCGGTTCGTCGCGGCGATCACGAGGACCCGCTCCAGCGATTCGAGGCCGTCGATAGACGTGAGGAGCTGGTTGACGATCCGTTCCGTCACGCCGCTCGAGGTCTGCATCCCCCGTCGGGGGGCGATCGAGTCGATCTCGTCGATGAAGACGATCGACGGGGAGGCCTGGCGGGCCTTCTTGAAGATCATCCGGATCGCCTTTTCGCTCTCCCCGACCCATTTGCTCATCACTTCGGGGCCCTTCACCGAGATGAAGTTCGCTTGGCTTTCGGTGGCGGCCGCCTTGGCGAGGAGCGTCTTCCCGACGCCCGGAGGTCCGTAGAGGAGGATCCCGCGCGGTGGTTCGATGCCGATATGGCGGTAGACCTGGGGGTTCTTGAACGGCAGCTCGACCGACTCCTCGAGGATCCGGCGGACTCGCTCGACCCCCCCGACCTCCTCCCATCGGGTCGTGGGGATCTCGACCGCGACGTCGCGTAGGCTCGACGGCTCGATCTGCTTCAGCGCCTCGCGGAAATCGTGTTCGGTGACCTTCATCCGCTCGAGGAGAGAAAGCGGGATGGGCTGGTCGAAATCGATCTCGGGAAGGTACCGGCGCAGCGCTCGCATCGCCGCCTCCCGGGCGAGCGAGGAGAGGTCGGCGCCGACGAAGCCGTGGCTCTGGGCTGCAAGGACCTTCAGGATCTTCTCGCGATCCTTGTCGGTTCCCTCGATCGGCATCCCCCGAGTGTGGATCTGCAGGATCTCGAGGCGGCCTTCCATCGTCGGCACCCCGATCTCGATTTCACGGTCAAAGCGGCCAGGTCGGCGCAGGGCCGGGTCGATCGCCTCTTCGCGATTGGTGGCTGCGATGACGATGACGTTCCCTCGCCCCGAGAGGCCGTCCATGAGCGTGAGGAGCTGGGCGACGACCCGTCGCTCCACCTCGCCCACGACCTCGTCCCTACGGGGCGCGATCGAATCGAGCTCGTCGATGAAGATCACGCTCGGGGCGTTCTTCTCCGCCTCTTCGAACTTCTCGCGAAGCTCCTTCTCGCTCTCCCCGTAGTACTTCGAGATGATCTCGGGGCCCTGGATCCCGATGAAGTGGGCCCCCGCCTCGTTCGCGACGGCCTTGGCGATGAGGGTCTTTCCCGTGCCGGGAGGGCCGTAGAGCAGCACCCCCTTCGGCGGTGTGATCGCGAGCCGGTCGAACAGCTCGGGGTGCTTGAGCGGGAGCTCGATCATCTCGCGGACGCGGCCGAGCTTTTCCTTGAGACCCCCGATATCCTCGTAGGAAATGCGCGGGGCCGCGACCTCGGTCTCGCTGACCGTTTCTTCTTTGATGGTGATCAGCGAGGACGGGGCGACCTGGACGATCCCCTTCGGTTGGGTGGAGACCACCATGAACGGGAGCGACCCCCCCATGAGGAAGACCCCGGGGATCACGAAGACGTCCCCGCGGATGAACGGCCGGCGGGCGAGCGCCTTCGCAACGAAGCTTTCGAGGCCCGGCCCCAGGTCCATGCGAGCCGACCCCGCGTAGATCGGGGCGATCGTGATCGCGTCCGCGTTCGGGCAATCGACCCGTTGGACCGAGACCCGGTCCCCGATGCTCACTCCAGCGTTTCGACGGACGACCGCCTCGATCCGGACGAGCCCCTTGCCCTCGTCCTCCTGCTGGGCACGGCTCACCACGGCCGGCGTGGGTTTGCGGCCCCGGACCTCGATGATGTCGCCGAGGCCTACCTTGAGACGCTGCCGGGTCTGAACGTCCAGTCGGGCGGTACCTAAGCCGATGTCCTGCTGGAACGCTTCGGCGACTCGCAGGGTGATGGCCTCGCCCATCTACAAGTGCGTTGGACCTCGATGCGACCTAAAAGGATTGTCATCCTGAGGTCGGGCCTAGCCATCCGCAATGGTTCGCCCGCGGACCGGGCCTAGGGACCGGGGCTGGATTCGAGACGGCTCTGTCCAGGGCGGCGACCGGCCGCACCGAGGTCGGGGACCGGTTCTCCGAGCACCTCGGAGATCAACACGGCGGTCCCGGGACCAAAACCCATGAAATGGTTGTTGGCGAACGCGAAGACGCTGTCGACCGGGCGCCCCTCGCTTTCGAAGAGACGCTTCATCGTAACGATCTCCGGTCGAGCGTCCCGCTGGATGCGACCGAACTGCGTGAGAGCACGGTCGCCGATGAACCGGGCGTAGAGGAAGTTCCCGGTGACCCAGGGAGGGGGTCGGGTCTCCGGGACGACCGACCACACCAGCGCCGCTCCTCGTCGTGCGAGCAGCGAGCGAGTCGTTTCGTTCCACCAGGAGCCGTGTCGAAGCTCGACCGCGAGTGAGTACTCCCGGGGCACCGCTTCGAGGAGGGTTGCAAGGCGGGCCATCCCCGGTCCGGCCCGGAACGACGGCGGGAACTGGAGCACGATCGGTCCGAGCTTGCCCCGCGAGCGAAGCGGCTCGAGACTTACGAGGAAGGGGTCGAGGACATCGTGAACGGACCGGGGGGTCGCCTCGTGGGTGACCTCCCGAGGGACCTTGAGAGCGAACCGAAATCCTTCGGGCGTTCGCTCGGCCCATCGACGCACGAGGAAGGGACTCGGAGCTCGGTAGAAGCTCGAATCGACCTCGACGACACGGAACACCCGCGCGTAGCAGCTGAGGAAGTCGCCGGGGGGCGTTCCGGGCGGATAGAACGGACCGACCCAATCGTCGTACGCCCATCCGGAACAACCGATCCAGTACCGGCCCACGAGGACCCCCAGCGGCGCCGGGCCTTAGCCGTTTTTTGTCCGCGTCGGAGGTCGGCTCGGTCGGGTGGCGAACCCCCGCGCCCTCGCGTGACCAACGCAAGAAGGATATTCCCGGGTGCGCGTCCTCGACCCAATGACCCGAGGGGGGACCTCCGGCTCGATTCTCGGAAAGCTCCTCGAGGCAGCGGGCTACCATCTGGATCTCCGTCCCGACGCGCTGCTCGCGGTCCGTGGTCGTGACCGAAGAGCCGTCGTCGTGCTCACGGCCGCCCGTTCCCCGGCGGACGTGGAGTCGCTCTTTCCGGCCGAGAGCCTGCACCGAACGATCGTCTACGACGATGAGCCCGGGGAGACCGCCCGGGCCGTGGCCGCCGAGCGTGGGATCGATATCCTCGACCCGTCCACCCTCGGTCCGGGCCTCGGCGAACTCCTCCTGCTCCCTCCGGTAGAGGCGGAGCTTTCGCCGGTCGACGCGGAATCGGGCGCCCCGCTCGAGCCGCCGTTCGCGATCGCACCGGACAGCGAGCGGACCGTGCGCCCCCGGATTGGCCGTTCGGAAGCCGAGACCCTCGCCGGCGTCGACGGCCCCCGGTACACCCTGCGTCTTGTCCCGTTCTTCGTGGCCGCGTACCGCGTCCGCCCGGCGTCGCCGTCGGGGGGCCACGGCACGGTGCTGCGGAACCTGGTCGCGATCAACGCCGTGACGCGTCGCGCCGAGATCTGGGGGGACGAGGAACGCGAGCTCATCGGCGACCTCGCGGAACCGCATCAGCGACTCGCTCCGCAGCTCGAGGAATCCCAGGTCGCTCCGATCGCGCTCGACGCGATCCGCCGCCATCACACGGTGCACGTCGACCACACCGAGCAGCACCAGGGCGCGCTCGTCATCGAAACACGCCGCGTCCCGCCCACGGCCGACGACATCCGGCTGGGTCCGTTCGTCCTGCTATATGTACCTCACTGGTACGCCGAAGGTTCGCAGGGCCGGGTCGTCCTCGACGCCGTCACGGGGCGGCGGACGAGCGCCGCCGAGCCGGGCGGCGCGTGACCCGCTCCCCCGGTGTCAAATACGGTCTTCTTCTCGACCGGACGTGCTGCTCGACCAATTCCGCATCGGCCCGTACCTGAACTTTACCTACCTCGTAGCGGAGGCGCCCGGTGGCGAGGGAGTCGTCATCGACCCGTCGTTCGGCATCGACCCGGTGCTCGAGGCGATCGACGCGAGGGGCGTGAAGGTCCGCTATATCCTCAACACGCACAGCCACCCCGACCACGTCGCCGGCAACCAGGACGTGAAGGACCGGACCGGAGCGAAGGTCGTCGCCCATCGCGTCGCGCCGCTCCACCAGGACGTGTCCGTGGCCGACGGGGACGCGGTCCGCGTCGGCGACCTTCGATTCCATGTGGTGCACACCCCGGGCCATACGAAGGACAGCGTCCTCTACGTGTTCGAGGGAAACGTCGCCACGGGCGACACTCTCTTCGTCGGGGAATGCGGACGGACCGACCTTCCGGGCGGAAGTCCGGCCGAGCTCTACGATGGTCTGCATCGCCGCCTCCTCACCCTGGACGACGCGCTCGTGGTGCTCCCGGGCCACGACTACGGTACGTCGCCGACCTCGACCATCGGGCGCGAGCGAAAGGAGAACTACACGCTCCAGCCCCGCACGCTCGACGAGTTCCTCAAGTTCATGCGGGAGTGAGCTCGTCCGCATGGTCCCGCTGCCCCCGCCCGAGGAGAGCCCGGTGCGCGCGCTCGGCGCTCGACGGATGCGCCCCGGCACCCCCACGACCCCGACCATCGTTCGAACGCTGCGGGAACTCGGTAAGGAGTCACCGGCGCTCGTCGCTCTCTTCGACGCCCACGCGATCGCGGGCGAACGCCACCTGCTCTCCGCGTGGGCTCACCTCGGCCGAGCCCGTGGTCGGGGCGAATCGCGTCTGCGGGACCGGGGCGCGGAGTTCGCGCTCTTCGTCGCGGGAGACGACCAGCTTCCCCGGGCGCTCGCCAAGGTCGGGGTTTCGGAATCGACCGAACAGTTCGTGCTCGTCACCGAACGCCCGCACGACCCGGAGCTCCTCCTCGCCCGCTTCGAACTCGCACCGGACCCGTCCGCCTACCCACGACCGGTGGACGTCGCGCTTCTCGACCGTTTGGGGATCGAGGCGGCGGAGCGGAGCGCCGTCCCGTCGAGCGGTTGGGAGGGTCTCGTCCTGGAACGGGTCGCGCTCCTCGACCTCTCCGCGCCGGCCGCGCATCCCGCTGCCGAAAAGCATTAACCGCGTAGCACGGTCGCGCCCGCGGTCCGAAGGCGGCCGTGCAGGTGTAATCTAGCGGTAGGATGTCAGCCTTCCAAGCTGACCACCCGGGTTCGAAACCCGGGACCCCTCGGGTCCCGGGCGAATCTCCCGGCGCCTGCATTCCGCCGCCTCGGACCCCGTGCGGGAGCGAGGGTTTATTCCACCGGGTTCCGCTCGGTCCGGTGCGCTGAGGTAGCCTAGCCCGGCAAGGCGCCAGCCTTGAAAGCTGGTGGCGGTTCCGCCACGGGAGTTCAAATCTCCCCCTCAGCGCCCGCTGCCTCGCCAGTTGGATTATATCCCTACCACCGCTCGTCCGCGCGTTCGATGCCCGACGTCTCGTCCCTGACTCCACTCCTCGAGCAGTATCAGGGCATCAAGGCCCGATACCCCGGACACCTCGTCCTCTTTCGCGTCGGGGACTTCTACGAGACGTTCGGGGACGATGCGCGCCTCTTGGCGCGCGAGCTGGACGTCGTGCTCACGGCTCGGTCCGCGGATGCCCTCGGGATCCGGACCCCGATGGCCGGCGTGCCGCACCACGCGGTCGAGACGTACCTCGGACGGCTGGTCCGCAAAGGGTACAAGGTGGCGATCTGCGACCAGGTCGAGGACGCGCGTTTCGCGAAGGGGCTGGTTCGACGGGAGGTCACCCGTGTCGTCACCCCCGGAACCGTCGTCGAGGACGGGATCCTGGGAGGCCCCGAACACAATTTCCTCGTGAGCATCGTCGCCCTGCCGCGGAACGTGGGGGCGTACGCCGCGGTCGACATCACGACCGGAGAATGGTATCACGGTCCGGCGGACGGACCCGGTCCGGAGGGCCTCGTGTCCACCCTCGCGGCGTTCCACCCTCGCGAGATCCTCTGGACCGCCGCCGAAGAGCCCACCGCGATCTCCCTGCTCGCCGCGCTCCGACGGGAGTTCCCGGCCGCGCGTCTCGAAGCCGCACCGGCGCCGGTGACCGAGGGAGAGGTGCCCCCCGCGCTTCGCGGTGAGTTGGGCGGGGCCGGCGAAGTGCGCGAGGCGGACCGTCGGCTCGCGGCCTACCTGCGCGTGACCCAACCTCGCCTGCTTCCGTACCTGGGTCTCGTCGAACGCGCCTCGGGCGGCCGCCGCCTCGTCCTCGACGCGAAGACCTTGCGACATCTCGAGATCAATCGGCCGATGAACCCGGACGATACGAAGGGCGTGACCCTTCTCGGGACCTGGGACGAAACGGTCACCGCGCCCGGACGTCGGACGCTCTCGTTTTGGCTCACGAACCCGCTCGCGGACGTTTCGTCCATCACCCTACGCCAGGACGCCGTCGAGGCGCTCGTCGACCGCGGCGCCGAGCTCGAAGGTTGGCGAACTCGTCTTCGGTCGATTCCCGACCTGTCCCGGATCGCGGCGCGCGTCGCGGGACGGCGCGTCCGGCCCAACGAGCTGATCGCGCTCCGTGCCGGGCTCGAGACCGCGGAAGCGCTGGGCGGGAACCTCGGAGAGTCGAAGACCTCCTCCCGTCTCGGTTCGCTCGCCCGCGAGCTCACCCCCCCCGCAGGACTCGTCGCTCTGCTTCGGACCGCTCTCCCCGAGACCCCCTCCCTGGCCGATGAATCCCCCGAGTTGTTCCGTCTCGGTCACGCGCCCGAGGTGGACCGCTGGCGGGACGCGGAGCGGGTCGCGCTCGGCGAGATGGCCGCCCTCGAGAACGCCGAGCAAGAAGCGACCGGCATCCGGACGCTCAAGGTCGGATACAATCAGGTGTTCGGCTACTACATCGAGGTCACCAAGCCGAACCTCGCCCGCGTCCCGACCCACTTCCGCCGGCGTCAGACCGTCGCCCAGGCCGAACGGTTCACCTCCGACAAGCTCGAGGAGATCGAGCGGCGGATCCTCGAGGCCCGGGAAGGGATCCGGACGGCCGAGGCGGTCCGATGGGAGGAGCTGCTCGACGCCGTCGAACGGCACGTGCCGGCCGTTCATCGCGTGAGCAGGGCGGTGGGCGAGCTCGATGTCCTCGCCACGTTCGCTCACCTCGCGCAGACCCGTGGCTACGTTCGCCCCACGGTCGACGACTCCTCGGTCCTCGTGGTACGGGACGGTCGTCATCCCGTGCTCGACCGATTGCTCGGGGAATCGTTCGTCCCGAACGACACCGACCTCGAGCCGGACGCGCGACGGATGCTCGTCCTCACGGGTCCGAACATGTCGGGGAAATCGACCTACATGCGCCAGGTCGGACTTCTCGTCGTGCTCGCCCAAGCCGGCTCGTTCGTGCCCGCGAAGTTCGCTCGGGTCGGACTCGTGACGCAACTGTTCACCCGGATGGGATTCACGGACGAGATCGGTCGCGGGAAGTCGAGCTTCATGGTCGAGATGAGCGAGGTCGCCGAGATCCTGCGGGCGGCCGACGACCGTTCCCTCATCCTGCTCGACGAGGTCGGCCGCGGGACCAGCACCTTCGACGGCCTCGCGATCGCGTGGGCCACGCTTCGGCACATCCACGACGCGACCCGGGCCCGAAGTCTCCTCGCGACGCACTACCACCAACTCACCGACCTCGTCCGGGGGCTTTCCGCCGCGCAGAACGCGCACTTCGCGGTCCGGGAAGGTCCCGACGGTATCGTCTTCCTGCACCGTCTCGTCCCGGGCGCGACGGACCGTAGCTACGGGGTCCACGTCGCGCGCCTCGCCGGCGTTCCGGAAGGTGTCCTCGAAGAGGCCGAGCGCCTGCTGCGCCGCCTCGAGAGCGAGAGCGTCGTGCCGACGGCGGCGAAGGGCGCTCGCCGTCGGGGCCCGCGGTACACGCAAGCCGTTCTCCTCTCGGAAGGAGCGCCCGAACACCCGGTGATCGACGAGCTCCGTCGCCTCAACCCGGACCGTCTCTCCCCCGAGGAGTCCGCCCGCCTGCTGAGAGAGCTCAAGCGCCGAGCGACGAGCGACGACGCGCCGGAGGAGAAGTCGCCGTGACGGCGGTTCCCGTACCGTCGCGTCGGCCCATCCGGCGCCTCTCGAGCGAAACGGTCGAACGGATCGCCGCCGGCGAGGTGGTAGAGCGCCCCGCATCGGTGGTCAAGGAACTGGTCGAGAACGCGGTGGACGCGGGCGCGTCCGCGATCACCGTCCGTCTCATCGGAGGCGGTCTCGAACGGATCGAGGTGGCCGACGACGGGTCGGGGATCGACCCCGACGAGCTCGAGCTCGCGGTCGAGCGACACGCCACGAGCAAGATCGACCCGGAGGGCCCGGTCGAGCGGATCGGGACGCTTGGCTTCCGCGGCGAAGCGCTCGCGGCCATCGCCTCGGTCTCGCGCTTTCGCCTCCTCTCCCGACCGCCCGACCGCGACCGGGCCGAAGGGATCTCGGTGGTCGGCGGCTCGCTGGCCGGTCGTTTCACCGCGGCGCGGGCGCCCGGCACGACCGTCGAGGTCGAGGAGCTCTTCTTCAACACCCCGGCGCGGCGCAAGTTCCTGAAGAGCCCGCCCGCCGAGCAGGTCGAAGTCCTCCAGACGGTCGAGCGCCTCTATCTCGCGCGGCCCCAGGTGGGCCTTCGGGTCGAGTCGGAAGGCCGGGAGGTCGCGTCGTATCCGCCCGCCCACGACCTCCGGGATGCCGCGACCCGGGTCCTCGGGCCGGGGTTCCTTGCGTCGTCGTTCGAACTATCGCAGGAGATCCCCGGCGGCCGGCTCTTCGGGGCCCTCGGCCGGCCCGAGGTCGCGGTCGCCTCCTCCCGAGCGCTGTTCCTGGCGGTCAACGGTCGGTCCATCACTTCCCGGCCCATCGCCCAAGCGGTGCGGGTCGCCTTTGGCGACTACCTGCCCCGCGCCCGCTTCCCGGTCGGCGTCCTCCATCTCGAGGTCGCCCCCGACCGGCTCGACGTGAACGTCCACCCGACGAAGCGCGAAGTGCGATTCGCCCGGGAGCGGGAGATAATCGACGCCGTGCGGATCCGCGTGCGGGAGTCGCTCGTCGGCACGCGCCAGGTGGCCGACCTTCCTGCGACGCGCGAAGCGGTGCGTTCGGCCCTGGGCGGGCGGTCCGGGAGCGGTCGTGGAGTCGGCGCTCCCGGGCCGGCGACCCCGGGAGTCCAGCGCACGCTCGAAGGAGGCGCCGTCGAGGCCCGACCAGCGTCCTCCCTGCCCGCGGGCGGTGGCCATCCCCGGCTCAAGCTCCTCGGCTGCTTGCACGCTCTCTACTGGGTCGCCGAGAGCGACGAAGGCCTCGTCCTCATTGACCAACACGCCGCGAGCGAGCGAGTCGTCTACGAGGAACTCTTGCGGGCCGGAACGCTCCAACGCCAGACCCTGGTCGCTCCGGTGACGCTGCGGCTGACCGGCGCCCAGCGAAGCGCCCTCGAGGTCCACGGAGAGACCGTGCGGTCCGCGGGCTTCGACATCGAGCCGTTCGGACCGGAGTCGTTCCTCGTCCGCTCGGTCCCGTCGTATCGGGGACGTTCCGCGCGGCCGGAAGCGGTCTCCGAACTCCTCGACGAGCTCGCGAGCGGGGGCCGACCGACGCTGCCCGACGGGCTCGAAGAGCGACGGGCAGCGAGTGTCGCTTGTCACGCGGCCCTGCGAGCGGGCGATGCCGTGGACGTGGAGGAGTTCTCCCGGGTGCTGGCCGCTCTCCACGCGCTCCCCGAAGCTGCGTTCTCCTGTCCCCACGGCCGACCGATCGTCCTCGGGATCCCCCGGACCCGGCTCGACCGCTGGTTCCTGAGGAGCGGACCGTGAGCCCGACGGCGGGGGCGCCGCGGACTCGGATCTCCGAGCGAGAGGTCGTCGCGACGGCGGCGAACTACTTGCGAGGACTGGGGTTCCGGGTCTACCCGAACCCGGATTCGACCGACTACTTCGACCTCGTCGCGCGTCGCGCCGACGAAGTGGGTCTCGTCGAGGCGAAGGTGGCGAACAGCCGGGCGGTGCTGGTGCAGGCCCTCAAGCGACGTGCCTGGGGCGACTGGGTCGCGGTGGTCCTCCCCTCCGAAAGGGCCGCGGAGCGTCTCGCCGAGCGCACCGTCAGGACGAGAGCCGCGCCCGTGGGCGTCTGGGTGGCGCACGAGGGTGCCGTGCGGGTCGTGCGCGCCGCTACGCCGTGGGTCCGACCCGGCGAGACGGACCCGTTCTCCGACCTGCGGGTCCGCTTCCGTACGGTCCTCGACCGCATCGACTCCGGCGAACTTCCCCCCGATGTCCGGTGGGCCGGGGTGGTGCGTACGGTCCGGCGTGCTTCGGGAGGTCGCGGGTTCGCGGAGTGGCGGCTCGACGAGCCGATGACGCCCGACCGTTAGGCGGCCTTGGGAGCGAGCGCCTCGTTGAGCGCGGTCGCGACGCGACCGGGAAGGAACGCCTCTGCGAATCGGGCGGCCGCACGAGCGACCTCCCTCCGTGCCGCCG
The DNA here is from genome assembly GCA_050013595.1 of Thermoplasmata archaeon. Lineage (GTDB taxonomy): Archaea > Thermoplasmatota > Thermoplasmata > Lutacidiplasmatales > UBA184 > Lutacidiplasma. The sequence continues at coordinate 15,339 of JBEKEY010000007.1, forward strand.
GGTCGGCGAGAAGCTCCGCGAGCACCGAGGCGAGGTCGCCCGGGTCTTCGCTCGCCGCGACCCGCGCGCCGCCCGCCGGGTCAACGGAGAGGCGCGCGTCCGGCAGCACGATCAGGGGAACGCCGGCCCGAGCGGCGAGGACCGCGCCCGGGTCGAAACCGGGAGCTCGTCGGGCGAAGACGGCCACGTCGGCGGTCGCGAGCGCGGTCGCGAGCGTCGCGGCGCGTCGGTCGGGAAGCGCGATCACCCCAGGGTCGCTCGGAGCGGGAGCGCCCCACACCACGAGCCTCACCCCGGGAAAGAGCGGATGCACCCGTCGGAAGGCTTCGAGCAGCCGGTCCACCCCGCTCGGCTCGGGTGCCTCGAAGGCCGTCGGCGCCACCACGACCGGCACGTCCGGCGGGATGCGAAGGTCCTCCCGGGGGTGGTTCCTCGAGGGGAGCGGCGGTAACGATGGCACGGCGGGCGGAAGGGCGACGAGCTTGCGGGCGGGGACCCCGTATTCCTCCGTGAGCGACCGGGCGACCTCGACCGCGTCGTAGAGGAGCCGGTCCGCCTCCTCGAGCGCGGACCGCTCGAGACGCCGGACCGCGCGATGGTCGCGCCAGGTGTCGAGGCGGTCGACGAATCCGGTCGGCGAGCGACCCTGCCGTTCTCCCTCGTAGGCTCGGAGTTCGACCCCCCGGACGAAGGCTCCGACCACGGGAGGCCCGCGGCGCCCGCGTCGGTATCCGAGCGTGCCCAGTCCGACGGGGTCCCGAAGGACGAGGTCGACGGGTCTTCGAAGGTGTCGGGCGACCGCCACCGCGAACTCGGCGGGCTCGACGGAGGCTCCCGGGCGTCGTAGCGGGATCTCCACCGGGACGGCCGTGACCCCGGGCGGGGGTGCTTCGGCCCGAGAACCGGGAAGGTGAAGGACCCGCACCTCGTCGCCCTGGGCCGTGAGTGCGGCCGCGAGCCCCCACGCGCTCGCCGCTGGGTCGTACGGGTCGAGGGGAGGCGGACCCGTGGCGACGAGGTCCACCGTGCGACCCGTCATTCGGGGTTGGAGCCAGCCCGCCCCGAAAAGGGTTCCGGCGGAGAGCGCGCCCTAGCCCGAGAGGCCGAGCCGCTGGTGGAACGAACGCCCGGCCATCGCGGTCGGGGCATCGTACCCCATCCCTTCGAGGATGGTGGGGGCGAGGTCGACGAGGTCGAACGTGCCGGCAAGGGAGCCCGGCCGGATCCCGTCACCGGCCGCGATCAGGATCCCGTTCATTCGGTGGGTGCCGGTTCCGCAGAAGTAGTCCGGCCGCTCCCGGATGAGCGGGTCCGGGTAGCCAAAGTCCATCCTCGGCTCGGTGCACATCCCGTCGACCCGGATGAGGAGCGCGGGCGCCTGCGCGAGGTTCGAACCCCGGTAGATCGTCGTGGGGTCGAGCACCTCGATGTGTGCGTCCGGATACGCTTCGAGACGTCGACGGATCTCGGCCCGGATCGATTCGCGGCGCTCGGGCGTGAGGTGCGGGTTGTTCGGGTTCAGGTAGATCCCCTCGGGGACCGGGTGGGAGAACGCGACGGTCCGCTCCCAGTCGATGCTGTCCGAGAACTGCTCGAAGGAGGTCCCGCCCCCCACGAGCGCGAGGATCTTGGAGCGGCGGTGGCCTTCCTGAACGAACTCCGCGAGCGGGCGCATGACCTTCTTCGCGCCGGGGAGCTTCTGGGCGTAGAGGAGCATGCGCCCGACGATCTTGCGGCGGGATGCGTCCGCCCCACCGCGGAAGACGAGGAACTTCTCCTCGGCGAGCCAGCGGTTGGTGAGGAAATCGGATTGGATCGGTCCGTGGCCGTGGTCGGAAATGACGAGGGTGACGGAAGGGTCCCCTACGGCGCGGAACGCCCGGTCGACCTGTTCGCAGGACCGGTCGACGGTGCGCCAGAAGTTCAGCAGGTCCGCGGGCAGCTCGGCGGGCGGCCGGCTCATCTCGTTCCAGAGCTGGTGCTCGATGCGGTCGGTCTCGCGGAAGAGGGCGAAGAGGAATCCGGGCTTGTGGCGCTCCGCGAGGGTCGCGGCGACCTGGCCCCGCTGCTCGACCCCCTTCGTCGCCTCCGCAATCCACGCCGAGCGGGCCGCGTCCCGAAAGACCGGGAGCTCGGGGGGATACTCCGCGCCGATCGTCTCGCGGATCTCGTCCCGGATGCCGGCGGGATAGGTTGCCGTGGGGCCGGAGAACATGCCTGGGACCACGAAACCGTGGAGCGGGTAGGGGGACCGAAACGGAAAGTTGAGGACTCCGACCTTCACGCCGACGCGCGAGAGCGTGTCCCAGAACGCCTCCATCGGCCGGAACGTCTGGACGAGCTTCGAGCCGCCGGGTTCGCCTTCGGGCTCGGTGAATCCGAAGATTCCGAGCTCGCCCGGGTCCTTGCCGGTGGCAAACGAGTACCATGCGGGGATCGTCTTCGCCGGGTAGACGGAGCGCAGCGGCGCCCGCACGCCGCGGTGAACGAGCGACTTCAGGAACGGGAGCTCCCCGGCGGCCATGAGCGGGTCGAGGAGGTCGAACGTTCCTCCGTCCAGGCCCAGTACCAGGAATCTACGGTAGGAACGTACCATTCAAAGCCCTCCAACGGGGGGTCAGCCCTTAGACTTGGCTGCGTCTATAAAGGGTTTAGTCCCGCGACCCCGCCTCTCTCGGAGAGCGGGAAGTGCCGGTCACAGCACGCGAATCGCTTCGAGGTTGAACGGGGCGCGCGATTCCACGTTGTAGCGCTTGTGGAGGCTCGACGCGAGGTCGAGGATGCGGGACTCCTCCCCATGGTTCAGGATGATGCGTTGCGGCCTCGGGTCGAGCGATCCCACGTAGTTCATCAGCTGGACACGGTCGGAATGGCCCGAGAATCCCTCGATCGTGGCGACCTCGAGCTTGACCGGCACCGACGCCTGGCGGGGCCCGTCCAGGAACGTCGCCTCGCTCACGCCCCGCTGCAACCGGTTCCCGAACGTCCCCTCGGCCTGATACCCGACGAACAGGAGTCCGTTCTTCTCCTCGGGGGCCCAGGCCCGGAAGTACTCCATCACGGGGCCCCCGCTCATCATCCCAGAGGTGGCGAGGATGATCGAGGGCTCCTTCGAGTCGAGCACGGTCGCTCGCATCTGCTGGGAGTCGATCCGGTGGAAGATGTCGGAGAGGAACGGGTTGTCGCCCTGCTGGAAGATCTGCGTCCGGAGCTGGCTGTTCAGGAACTCGGGATAGGCCGTGTGGATCGCCGTCGCCTCGAAGATCATGCCGTCGAGGTAGACGGGCACGCGCGGGATCTTTCCCTCGCGCATCTTCTCCTCGAGGACGAGCATGACCTCCTGGGAGCGTCCGACCGCGAAGACCGGGACGATGAGCTTCCCGCCGCGGTTCAGGACCTTGTTCGTGAGCGAGCTGAAGTCCTCGGTCGCCTGCTGGCGGCTCGGCTGGACATTGCGGTAGCCGCCGTACGTCGACTCGAGGACGAGGGTCTCGAGGCGCGGGAACCGGTTCGTCGCCGGATTGAACAGCCAGCTCCGCTCGAACTTGATGTCCCCGGAGTAGGCGAGGTTGTGGTCGCCCTCGCCGAGATGGAAGTGACAGATCGACGAACCCAGGATGTGGCCCGCGTTGTGCATCGTGAGCCGGATATCCGGTGCGATGTCGGTCGTCTCGCCCCAGCGCAGCGGGATCGTTCGCGTGACCAGGTCCCGGACGTTCCCCGAGTCGTAGAGTCCCTTGCGCGCTTCCTGGTTGACGACCTTGATCGCGTCGAGGAGCATGAGCGTCATCAGGTCGCGCGTCGGCGCGGTGCAGTAGATCGGGCCCTTGTACCCGTACTTGAGGAGCACCGGGATGAGACCGCAGTGGTCGAGGTGGGCGTGCGTGACGACCACGGCATCGAGCGAATCGAGCGGCAGGAGCTCGGGGGCGTTGAAGTAGGGCGTTCGGTCGGAGCCGGGGTCGATCCCGCAGTCGATGAGCACCTTCGAGTTCTGGGTCGTGAGCAGGTGGGCGCTCCGCCCGACCTCGCGATAGCCGCCAAGCGCCGTGCTGCGGGCCCAGAGCTTCTCGGGGAGCGGGTCGCGAGCGATGCGGATCCCCGTCTTCTTGAGGAACGTCCGTCGTTCGTCGAACGAGTTCCGAAGGTGGATGCGGACCTCCTCGACGGTCTTCGAGGGGATCGGCGGGGTCCGTACGACGGTCGGTACCCACCCGATCCGTTTCTTCAGGTCGTTGAGGACCGCTCCGCCCCGACCGATCGCGGCTCCCGGGCTCGCGGCCTCGATCGTCACCTCGCCCGTTTCGGGCTCGAAGAAGAGCTGGCTGATCTCCGCCTCGACCGGGATGAGCTCGCGGATCGCCTTCTCGGCCTCCTTGGGGTCGATCAGCGTGGCGGGGTCCGAACGAACCACCACCCGCCGGTGGAGCCGTTGGGCGACCTGGCGGAGGTAGTCGCCCCCGGAGAGGAACGCATCGAGCTGCTTCGTGTAGACCACGACGTGCGGGCCTTCCAGCTCAATGTCGGTGACCTCGATGGTCTCCGGCAGCACTTCGTGCAGCGCTTCCCGGGTTTGCTCGATGAGCGATTCGAAACTCATTCCTTGACAGAAGGGGTTCGCGAAGAAGGGGTTCCAAGGGCCGCCCGGGCCCGTCCGATCCTTACGGAAGAACGGGGGGCAGCGGTATCTTGAGTGCCTTCAGACGTTTATTAATTTCGTCCTCGGACAATTCTCGGTATTCTTTGGGTGAGATGATGTGGACGAGGTAGCCGTCCCCGCTCGCGCTGTCGCGCTTCATCGCCGCGGTGAGGCCCCGGAGCGCGAGGTCGACCGCGTCCGAGGTCGACATGTCCCGCGAGTACCCCTCTTCGAGGAGACCGTACGCGATGGTCGATCCCGACCCGACCGAGACGTACCGGTCCTCGATGCAACCGCCCGCCGGGTCAACCGAGAACACGTGGTTGCCCTTCCCGTCGACGCCCCCGAGGATGAGCCACGCGTAATAGGGGTAGTAGCGGTTCCCGCTCAGGATGTTCGCGAGCAGCGTCGCGGCGCCCTCCGCGGTGAGCGGAGCGCTCCGGCGGAGCCGGTAGAGGGAGACCTCCGCCTTGAGGTAGCGGGCGAGCACCTGGGCATCGCCCACGAGCCCTGCGATCGTGATCCCGATGTTCTGGTCGATCTTGAACAGCTTCTGGGTCTGCTTGTTGGAGATGAAGCTCCCGGCGGTGGCGCGGCGTTCGGTGGCGAGGACGACCCCGTCCTTGCAGACGATCCCGATGGTCGTCGTGCCCTTCAGAAGGCGCTCCTCGTCGGTCGAGCTAATCACGGTTTGCATCGTCGTACCTCCGGTCGCCCGGAATGTGCGAGAGCGGACCCGGGGTCGCTATATAAGGGCTCACGCGGCGATTACGTCGGCATCACCGAGGCACCCGGCACAACCTCGTGGCCGCCCTTCCTTCCCCGACGCAGGGGCTCGCCTGTCGACAGTGATTAAAGCCCGGTTCGGATGGGCCGACCGTTTCTATGTTGCGACATGAGGTCGTGGTCGTGGGAGCCGGCCTCGCCGGGCAGCGCGCGGCCCTCGCGGCGGTCGAAGCCGGGCGCGACGTCGCGATCGTCACGAAGCTGCACCCTCTGCGGTCGCATTCGGGGGCGGCCCAGGGCGGCATCAACGCGGCGGTCGGAGCGGAGGACTCGGTCGATGCCCACATCTACGACACGGTGAAAGGGTCCGACTACCTCGGCGACCAGGACGCGATCGAGTTCTTCTGTCGGGAAGCGGGGCCGACCGTCATCGAGATGGAGCATTTCGGCACCATCTTCAGCCGGTCCGCGGACGGGACCCTCGCCCAACGCGCGTTCGGAGGCGCCGGTTTCCCCCGTACGATCTACGCGGCCGACCGGACGGGTCTCGCGCTCCTCCAGGGACTTTGGGAGCGGCTCGGCACCGAACGGTTCACGCTCTACCAAGAATGGGATCTGGTCCGGATCATCGTGCGCGACGGCCGTGTGCAGGGGATCGTCGTCCTGGACCGCAAGTCCGGTGATTTCCAGCAGATCGCGGCGAAGTCGGTCATCATCGCCACGGGCCCGGCCGGCCGTGTGTACGGCCGGACCACTAATGCCCACAGCTGCACGGGCGATGGGATGGCGATCGCCTACAACGCCGGAGCGTTCCTCAAGGACATGGAGTTCGTCCAGTTCCACCCGACCGCGCTGCTCGAGTCCGGCATCCTCATCACCGAAGGGGCGCGCGGGGAGGGAGGAATCCTGAAGAACGCCTCCGGGGAGCGGTTCATGGCGAAATACGCTCCGAAGGTGCTGGATCTCGCTTCCCGGGACGTGGTCTCGCGGGCGATCGTGACCGAGGTGCTCGCGGGACGCGGCTTCCAGGGACCGTACGGCGGCTACGTCCATCTCGAGTTGATGCATCTCGGCAAGGAGAAGATCGAGAGTCGACTCCAGGAGATCTGCGACTACTGCCGACTGTTCGCCGGGATCGACCCGGTGACCGACCCGATCCCCATCTTCCCCGCCCAACACTACACCATGGGGGGCGTCGGGACGAACATCAAGGGCGAGTCGAACGTCCCCGGTCTCTACGCGGCCGGTGAGGCGGCCTGCGTTTCCATTCACGGCGCGAACCGTCTCGGGGGGAATTCCCTCCTCGAGACCCTCGTCTTCGGCAAGCAGGCCGGACTCGCCGCGGCCACATACTCCGAGAAGGCGGCGGCGACCGTGATGCAGCAGAGCGACCTCGACGCCGCCACCGCGCCCTACCGTTCTTGGATGAGCCGCACGGAGGGAGAAGACCCGAGCACCCTGCGGACCGAGCTCCAGAAGACGATGGACCGCTACGTGGGGATCTACCGGAACGAGGCGGACCTGATGGAAGGGCTCCGACAGGTCCGGGCGATCAAGGAACGGTTCGCCCGCGTTCGCGTGGTCGACCAATCGAAGGTGTTCAACTTGAACCTCACGGACGCGATCGAGACCGAACATCTGATCGACCTCGCCGAGGTCATCGTCGTGGGAGCGTACGCCCGCACGGAGAGCCGGGGCGCGCACTCCCGCACGGACTATCCGAAACGCGACGATGTTCGTTGGATGAAGCATACCCTCGCGCTCCGCACTCCGGACGGTCCGAACCTATCGTACGCGCCGGTGGGGTTCACGCGCTGGGAACCGAAGGAGAGAGTGTACTGATGGAGACGGACACGATCACGGCCGCCTTCGACGTGTACCGGTACCGCCCGGGCCAGGACTCGGCGCCCCGATATCAGCGATACACGCTCGAACTGACCCCGCACACGCCGGTCCTGACCGCACTCCTCAAGATCCGCGCCGAGGTCGACCCGTCGCTCGCGCTCCGCTACTCGTGCCGCAGCGCCATCTGCGGGTCGTGCGCGATGCAGATCAATTCGAAGAGCCGGCTCGCCTGCGAGACGCACATCGGCCCGGAGATGGAGCGCCACGGACGCGTCGTGGTGGAACCGATGCGCAACCAGCCGGTCATTCGGGACCTGGTCGTGGACCAGACCCCCTTCTGGACGGAGTACGACCGCATCGAGCCGCATCTCAAGCTCGACCCCCGCCGCCCGATGCCCGTAGGCAAGGTGACGACCATGAGCCCGGCCCAGGTCGACCGGTTCAAGGAGACGCCGCGGTGCATCGCCTGCGCAGCGTGCTACTCCGCGTGCCCGGCGGTCGAGGCCGACCCCGGATTCCCCGGACCGATGGCGCTCTCGAAACTCTATCGGTTCGTGGTGGACCCACGCGACAGCGCGAGCCAGGCCCGCCTCCTGCGGATCCAGCCGAACGGGCTGTGGCTTTGTCTGCGTTGCCACCTCTGCACCGAGGCCTGCCCAAAGGACGTCCGACCATCCGAGCGGATCCGGGACCTGAAGGAGATGGCGATCGCGGCTCAGGGCGGCACGGAACTCGGTTCGCGCCACGCGATCGGTTTCAAGGAGAACCTGAAGGCCGCGGGCCAGCTCAACGAGATGAAGCTCGTGCGGGCGACGTCGGGCCTGGTGGGCATGCTCGGCCAAGTGGGCCAAGGGATCCGCGTTTGGCGGAAGAAGCCCGAGATCATGAAGCGACCGCGGACCATCGAGGGGATGGACGAGGTCACGAAGATCTACGAGGCGCTCGACCCGCCTCCGAAGGAGGAGCCATGAAGATCGCCTACTACCCCGGTTGTGTCGCCCAAGAGTCGGGCAAGGAGCTCGACATGGCGACCCGATGGGTCTGCCGAAACCTCGGCATCGAGCTCGTGGAGTTCCCGAACTTCTCTTGCTGCGGGTCGGGGTTCGTCGACGAGGCGAACGAGGTCCTGAACATCGCGATCAACGCGCGCAACCTCGCGATCGCGGAACGCGCGGGGCTCGACATGCTGACGATCTGCTCGACGTGCCAGGGGATGCTAATGCTGGCGAAAGTCCGCATGCAGGACCCGAAGGTGAAGGCCCGGGTCGACGGGGCCTTGAAACCGCTCGGGATCGAGTACAAGGGAACCGTTCGGGTGAAGCATCTCCTCGAGGTCCTGACGAAGGACATCGGACTTCCCGCGATCCGGGCGAAGGTGCGTCGTCCGCTCCAGGGCATGAAGGTCGGCGCGTTCTACGGCTGCCACCTCTTGCGACCGGCCGACGAGATGGGAAGCGAGAGTGCCGAGGAACCGCATTCTTTCGAGGACCTTTTGAGCGCGGTCGGCGCGACCCCGGTCGACTACCGCGGTCGGGTGATGTGCTGCGGCTTCCCGATCCAGTTCGTGAAGCCGTCGACCGCGAGCGCGATCGCGGGCCGTCAGATCCTGGATGCGAAGACGCACGGTGCCGATGCGATGGCGACGCCCTGCCCGCTCTGCCACCTGTCGCTCGACGCCTACCAAAACAAGGCCGAGAAGGAGGTTCGCACTTCGCTCGATATGCCGGTCTTCCACCTGCCCCAGGTGGTGGGCCTCGCACTCGGCGCGACCCCCGAGGAACTCGGACTCTCCCGTCACCTGGTGCCGACCGATGCCGCCCTCGCGAAGGTCCGACCGTCCGCCCGCGCGTAATCGGGCCGGCGAGGACCGGACCCGCTACGCGAGCGGAACGCCGTGGGAGCCGAAGGTCGGCTACAGCCGGGCGGTCCGCGTCGGTTCGCGGATCTACGTGTCGGGCACGACCGCGACCGCCGCGGACGGGTCGGTCGTCGGCCGGGGAGACGCCTACGCGCAGACGATGCAGGCGCTCGACAACATCGAGCGGGCGCTGACCGCGCTCGGGAGCCGGCGCGAGGACATCGTTCGGCTGCGGGTCTTCGTGACCGATATCGGCGACTTTGATGCGATCGGCCGCGCCCTCGGGGAACGATTCGGCGAGATCCGGCCCGCGAACACCCTCGTCCAGGTGGCGGCGCTCATCGACCCCGCGATGAGGATCGAGATCGAGGCCGACGCCGAGGTCGTGCCCGAGGAGTGACGCCGGGTCCGGCCCGGCTCGTACCGACACACGATTCAAAAGTCGCGCCTCTCCTCCGCAGCGCATGTTCGAGGACCGTCTCTCCCGCGAGGGGCGAGAAAAGCACGCCGCGGTGCGGCCGGGTCACGAGGTCCCCGGCGAGGACCTCGGCCGCATCATCTCCCTCACGGACGGGGTCTTCGCGTTCGCGCTCACGCTCCTCGTGCTCGGTCTCACCGTCCCGTCGTTCACCACCACCGGCCTGAGCAACGACCAGGTCTCCCGTCACCTTGGGAACCTGCTCCAAGCGGACTGGCAATCGTTCCTCGGCTACGTCTTCGCGTTCGTGATGATCGCGGTCTGGTGGACCTACCACCACCGGACGTTCCGCTACATCGAGCGCTACGACACGGTCCTCATGTGGCTCAACATGGCGATCCTCCTCGAGATCGCGGTGATGCCGTTCGTGCTCCAGGTCTACACGAGCTATGCGAGCACGCAGGTCGCGGTGATCTTGTTCGCGGTCATGCAGGCGGCCACGGGACTGACCCTCAACGTCCTCTGGAGGTACGCGTCGAGCGGCCATCGGCTCGTGGACCCGAAACTCGAGCCGGCCGAGATCCGCTACTTCGCGAACTGGGGCCTCGTGACGCCGGTGGTGTTCGTGTTCTCGATCGGGGTGAGCTTTCTCAGCGTGGAAGCCGCGGAAGCGGTGTGGATCCTCTCCATCGTGCTCCGGCGCTGGGGACGGAAATATGGCGCGGCCTAGGTCTCGGGGGCCGGCTCCGGGCGGGTCGGTTCCGCACCCAGCGGGCGCGCGCCTTCCCCCTTCGTGACGTAGAGGTGCAGGCGGTCGCAGGTGCCGCGGAAGTACGCGGGGCCCTGGGCGGCGAACGCCCGGATCCGTTCGAGGATCTCGTCATCGGACAATCCTTCCTCGACCTCGGGGGAGAAGAGGCAGCGGAACACGAGGAAGCGGTGACCTTCGAGCGTGAACCGGTCGGTCTCGGGGGCGCCGCAGAAGGGGCAGGAAAGAGCGCCCGAGGAAGCGATGCCGCTGTTCATCGCGGTCGCTCAGTCGATGTACCCGAGGGACCGGAGACGTTCCTTCAAGCTCCGTTCCTCTTCCTCGCTGAAGCCGGTGGTCCCCGGTTCGTCGAGGAGACGGGAGAGAACGAACGCGATGAACGCATCCACGGAATCGAACGAGGTGCCGCGGAACCGTTCTTCGAGGGCGAGGACGATCTCCTCCGGCAACTGGACCGTGCGCTTCCGGGCGGGAGGCGGTGCCGTGTCGGTCACGCGAGGACCTCGGATTCCGCGAGCCGGGGAGCGATAGATATTCCCTTCGGGTCGGGGCCGGTCATTCCCACTCGATCGTGGCGGGTGGCTTGTCCGTGACGTCATAGAGCACGCGCACGACCTGGCCGGAGAGGGCCCGGGTGATCCGCTCGGAGATCCGCGACAGCACCGGTCGCGGGACTGCCATGGCGGTCGCCGTCATCGCATCGACCGACTCCACGATGCGTACGCTGACCGCCTCGCCGTGGACCCGGTTGTCGCCCATGACCCCCACCGTCCGGACCGGAAGGAGCACCGCGAAGTACTGCCAGGGACGCGCCATCTCCTTCGCGGCCACCGCCCGCTCGACCTCCTCCTCCACGATCGCGTTCGCGACCCGGAGGCGCTCGACCCGCTCTCGAGTGATGGGACCATTCACACGGACGGCCAGCCCCGGACCGGGGAACGGTTGACGTTCGGCCGACGGTACGCCCAGGTGGCGCGCGACCGCGCGAACCTCGTCCTTGTACAGGTCTCGGAGAGGCTCGACGAGGGCGAGGCGCATGTCCTTCGGGATGCCGCCGACGTTGTGGTGGGTCTTGATCGTGTCCCGGAGCGCCCCGCCGCTCTCGATCCAGTCCGGCGCGATCGTTCCCTGCACGAGCTGGGTGCTGTGGAACTGGTCCGCCTCCGCTTCGAAGACGCGGACGAACGCGGTGCCGATCCGGCGGCGCTTCTCCTCGGGGTCGCTCACCCCCGAGAGGGTCTCGAAGAAGACGTCCGCGGCCGAGACGAGGGTGTAGGGAAGACGGCTCGCCGCGAAGAACCCGTCCACCTGCTCCACTTCACCGGCGCGCAAAAGCCCGGTGTCGACGAAGATCGCCTTCGCCCGGTCCCCGAGCGCCCGGTGCGCGAGGATGGCGGCCACCGTCGAATCGATCCCGCCCGAGGCGGCCACGATCGTGCGTTCGGGAACCTGTTCGCGCAGGCGTCGTACGGCCTCTTCAACGAACGCCGCCGGGTCGTTCACGTCGGGCTCCCTGCGGTCGTCGAGGGCTCGTCCCGCCATTTGGCCCGGTACTTCTGGAGGGCGTTCTCGAGCTCCGGGTACTTGAGGGCGAGGATCGCCGTCGCGAGGAGCGCTGCGTTCTCGGCGGCATCGAGCCCGACCGAGGCCACGGGAATGCCGGGCGGCATCTGGACCACCGAGAGCAGGCTATCGAGCCCGAGGCCACGGTTCAGCGGGACCCCGATGACCGGCTTCAGCGTCCGCGCGGCGACGACCCCGGGGAGGGCAGCCGACAGGCCCGCCATCGCGATGAAGACGTCCGTCGCCGGGTCGCGGACGAGGCGGTCGACCTTGTCCGGTTGGCGGTGGGCGGAAGCTACGTGGACCTCGCAGGGGATATGGAACTCGTCGAGGCGCTCGCGAACTTTCTCCGCGACCTCGAGGTCGGATTTGCTGCCTACGAGCACCGTGACCTTCACGCCGGGTCACGAGCGTCGCGTTCTCAAAAGACTATGCGGGAGGGTGACGTCCCGAACACGCGCGGCCCGCCCCGAAGGGACGCACCGCCCGCACCTTCATACAGGCCGCCACGGTTCGGCGGTCGATGGACCTGAGGCTCCACCGTCAGGGCCGGTTCCGCCGCTGGCTCGGCGCCGCGCTCGGGGGAGACGAAGCGCTCGGCGACCGGGCGTGGCGCCGCATCATGCACACGTTCGGGGCGGCGGTCCTGGTCTATTACGTCATTCCGGTGAACTTCTTCGTCATCGCGCCCAAGCTCGACATCCTCCTCGCCGCGCTCGCCGTCATGGTCGGCCTTGAGGTGCTGCGGCACACGGCCGGTCTCGAGCTTCCCACCATCCGACCCTACGAGCAGCACCGGATCGCGAGCTTCCTCTTCTTTTCCGTCGCCCTGGTCATCGCGGTCACGCTGTTCCCGCTCCCGATCGGAGCGGCGGCCGTGCTCGGAACGGCGGTCGTCGACCCGGTGGCGGGGGAGCTGCGTTCCCAACGCGCGTCGCCCGTGCTCGCGTTCGGCATCCCCCTCGGAGCGTACGGTCTCCTCGCGTTCGTGGGCATGGCCGCCATCGGCGGGTGGCCGGCCGGCGACGCCGCACTGCTCGCGGTGGTCGCCGCGCCGATCGCGGTCGCCGCCGAGTGGCCGAAGAATCCGTGGGTGGACGACGACCTCGTGATGACCGTGGTGCCGGCGCTCTTCCTCTACGGCGCGGGAGTCGTCGCGCTCGGCTTGCCCGGTTGAGGGCCGCCTAGACGATCGGGGTCAGCGTCGCGTGCGGCGCGCCCTTCTCCGGGTCGGGGCTGATCGCGTAGATGGTCGTGCGCGGCCGGATGCCGTAGATGCACGTCGCATTGTCGATGTTGATGATCCGGAAGTACGAGTCCATCATGTTCAGGATCTCGCTCGACACGAGCAGCCCCGGCTTCAGGAGGCCGATCCCGAGGTTCCCGACGTGCTTCGTGCGCGAGACACCCTGGAAGTACATCCGGATCGCGACCTGGTCGCCCATCAGGCTCTCGAACGTGTCGAACGCGGTGTACTCGAGGAACGTCTTGCGGTCCGGTCCGGCGACCGCCCGCTCCGCCGCGACCATGGCCTTCACCGCTTCGTCTCGGCCGTAGCGGCCCATCGGGAGGATGTACGGTTCCTCGGTCTCGTTCGCGGAGTAGTCCGGGATCCGGACGCGAGTGTCGAACTGGTTCGCCGGAATATGGCGGATGAGGGTCTCCCGGAGCTTGTCCGGCGACTCGCCCGCGGCGAGCACAGCGATCATGCCTCGGCCCTGGGCCAGGAAGTTGAGGAAGGTGGGCGTGAACAGCATGTAGTAGTCGTCGACCCCGACGTTCACGTCGACCTCGAACGCGTTGAAGCTCCCCCGACGAAGGCCTCCGCCGAGGAGCTTATCGAAATCGGGGATCCCGGTCGAATAGTACTTCTCGGGGTCGGGCACCGGCTTCCACGGTCCCGCGTTCGACGCCCCCGTGCTGGGGGGGATGTTCCCGAGCGCTTCGAATCGTCCCCCGTCGAGCGTCACCGCGTAGCGGGCCCGGCCGATGTTGGTCGCCCGGAGCTTCTCGAGCCTCAGGTGGCGGACGCGCCGTTCGTCCAGCTCTTCGCGTTGGATGGAGATGAGCCCGTCGACGAGGTACTCGATCCCGCCGGCTTCGGGCTTCTCGAGGATCATGACGACGTCCGTGCTGGACGCCTCGACCAGGTCCTTCTGGAGGGCCATGACGAACTCTTCCATCTCGAGACCGTACTTGTGGGTCACACCCTCGAGCGAGTCGATGACGAGGAGCGACTTCTCGGGAAGGGCGCGCTCGACCCGCTGGTAGACGTTCTCTACCTCGGGCATCGGGCTGCGCTTCAGGAGGGCCGTGAGGTGGGTGCGGTCGACCCGGGTCGGCGGTCCGCGTTCCTGGCCGAAGCTCGCCAGCACTTCCCGACCGGCGCGCACTTTCTTCTGCTCTCCTTCGGGGAGCTCGGTCTCGCGGGACTTGCCGCCCGCCTGGATCGCATCGAGGAACAGCTTCGCCGCGTCGAGGACACGCGTGCGCATCTCGGAGGTCTTGAGCCAGGGGAACTGGCGGAAGAGCGCCTCGTCGCCGATGCGCGTCGAAAGGTAGTACGACCGGGTCGGCTGACCGACCCGCTCGAGCAGTTCGAGCCCGAATGTGGTCTTCCCTGTGCCCGCGCCGCCCTTGACGATGAGCGACCGGCCCCCCTTCCCGCTGAGGAAGGTGATGACCTCCGGCGGTACTCCCCCGACAGTACTCCCCTCGCTCGCACTCATGCTAAGTCCATTGTCCACGGATGGAGCGAGGGTCCCGGCGACCAGCGAACCATTCCGTGTCCTGTGCCATCATGGGCGCATTCCCAAAGTAAAGCTTTCGCACGATGAACACGACCCCTCAGCCTCCCCCGCGCGCGGCTTCCCGCGCGGCTTTCCGGGCCGCGTCGAGGGCGCTCGCGAGCGGAGCTCCCGGCTCCCCCACGGCGGTGGCCGCCGAGGGGTTGCCGCCGCCTTTGCCGGCGAATTCGCCCTTCGCCGCGTCGAGCGCGGCCTGGGCCGAGATCTTCGGGTCGGTCGAACCGACGAACACGATGCCACGACCGTCCCGCTCGCTCGCCAGGAGCGCGACGCGACCCCCGTCCCGGGTAAGGAGCCGGGAGAGCTCCATCATCTCGTTGCGCTCGAGGTCGACGCGCGCCACGATCAGCACCGTGCTCCCGACCGTTTCCGTGGCCGTGGGGTCCGCGAGGAGCCGGGTCGCGGTCGCGCCGAGGTCGACCTTCCTACGCTCCCGAGCGATCTTGCGCGATTCTTCGACCTCGGTGAGGAGTCGCTCGACCCCGTCCGGCAGCTGGGTCACCGGCACTCCGAGCCGTCGGGCCGCTTCGCGGAGGATCGCCTCGTGCTCTTCGCGGACGTCGAGCGCCCGCTCGCCGCTCACGTAGTTCAGGCGGACGACCCCGTCCTGGATCCGCTCGACGTCGAGGAGCGCGATCGCGCCGACCTCGCTCGTATGGGTGCAATGGGTCCCTCCGCATGCCTCGACGTCAAAGCCGGGCACCTCGACGATCCGCAGGTCGCGTCCGGGCACCGCACCGCCCTGGTAGAGCGTGAAGCCGAACCGTCGCTCCGCCTCGCCGCGCGTTTCGAAGTAGCTCTTCACTGGTCGGTCCTCCCGGACCACTTCGTTGACCCGGCGCTCGACCTTGTGGAGCTCCTCCTTCGAGAGGGCTCGGTAATGCGTGATATCGATGCGAGCGGCCTCGGGGCCTTTGTACGCGCCGGTTTGCCAGACGTGGGGCCCGAGGACCTCGCGCAGCGCGCCGTTGAGAAGGTGCGTCGCCGTATGGTGCTGCATGAGCTGCGTCCGGCGAGGCACGTCCACCTTGCCCCGGACACGTTCTCCGACCGTGAACGGAGCGTTCCGCTCGAGGTGGTGGAGCACCCACGGACCCCGGCGCGCGACGTCGACCACCTCGAGGTCCCCGAGGTAGCCCTTGTCGGTGACCTGGCCGCCACCGGTCGGGTAGAAGTAGGTCCGGTCGAGCGCGACGAACGAACCTCCGACCCAGACGACGTGCGCCTCGAAGTTCGTCGTGTACGGGTCGAGATAGTAGAGCACCTCCGTCGGAGGGACGGACTCCGGAACTTCCGGCAGTCCCTCGGTGGCATCGGCGTAGTCCGAAGTGGGTCCCTCCTTCTCGTGACGTTCGGCGACCCGGGCGTAGAAGTCCTCGGGAATCTGGGGAGGCTGTTCAAGCTCCTCGACCGCCACGTCGGGCGGAACGCCGAGCGAATCGTACCACTCGACCAGGGTCTCCTCGCCCACGCGACCCCCGGTGGACCGCACCCGTTCCTCGTAACGGCGGATTGTCTGGCGCGCCCTCGTGATCGCGTCGGCGTACCGATCCACCTCCGCGAGGACCACCTGATGGAGGTCGTCCCGGTGCGCCCCGACCTCGGGAAAGTCCCGAGCGATCTCGCGGCCGGCCCGGTCGAGGATCGACAGGATGTCCGGCGCCTCGGGCGTCTTCTGGAGGATACGGAGGGAACGGCGGAGCAGGAGGCGGACGAAGTAGCCCTCCTTGCTGTTCGACGGAACGACCCCGTCGGTCAGCAGGAAGTTGAGCGCCCGGGCGTGGTCGATCAGGAGCGCGGTCTCCCGGGCCGGGAACGTGCGCCGGAGCTCGTCGTACTCCGATCCGAAGACCGCTTCGTAGGCGGTCTTGGAACCGTGGCTCGCCCACACGAACCGTTCGAGGCCGTAACCGGTGTCGACCACGCGCAGCGGCATCGGCTTTAGCCGGTCGCCGTCGCGGACGTATATCATGAAGACGAGCGTCGCGAGCTCGAGGCCGGCGACGCTCACGCTGAGCGAGGGGCCGACGTTTCCGCCCCCCTCCCAGACCTCCTCCTTGTAGGTGATCGATTTCGGGTCCACTCCGAGCTCGCTCGTCAGGAGCTCGTGGCAGAGTTCGGTGCACCGCTCCTTGAAGTAGACCTCGTGGTCGGGCCGGTTGAAGGCGTGGTGCGCCATCATCTCGAACAGCGTGAAGTGGCGGCCGCTCCGGCCGACCTCCTCGAGGTCGATGAACCGTAGCACCGGCTGGCTGATGGTGAGCGGGTTCGCGGGCGGGGGGATCGTACCGTTGGTCACCCAGGGCTGGAAGTCGTAGATCGACGCCTGGGTGAAGAACACGTCGTTGCGCCAGCGCGCGACCGTCGGATAGCGTCGGATCCGCGTGTGGCCGTGCCGTTCGAAGAACGTGAGGTACGTCTCGCGCATGGTGCGCAGGTCGTACGGTCGGGCGAGGATCGGGCGGCCGATGAACCCGTAGTCCCGGCACGGCGCCTCCTGACAGCGGTCGAAATCACCGAGCGTCCAGAAGGCGTGGCCGCAGACGACGCAGGTGCTCCGGTGGAAACCGCCCTTGTGGAAGAACTGGAGGTCGTACTCCGACGAATCCATGACGGCGCGCCGACGGCCGCCGATGCTTAAACCGTTTGGTTGGTTGGTGCCGCGAATCGCCTCCGGGGAGCCGGGGCTCTCGGAGGCGAAGGTCGGTCGGTCCGTTGGCGGAGAATCCGGGTACGGTTCCGTTGAGTCCGCAGGCCGCGGCGCGCGCCACCTGGGCGCTTGTCGCCCTGCGAGTCGGCTACGCCTACAACTGGTTCGACGTCGGACCCGCACTTCCCTCGATCGGAACGACCTTCGGGGTCGGTCCGGCACAGTGGGGATTGCTGGTCGCCGCTTTTCTCGTGGGGGCCGGCCTCTTACAGGTCCCGGCCGGCTTGCTGGCGCGCCGGTTCGGCGCGCGCTCGGTCTCCCTCGCGGGAGTGGGCCTGCTCGCGGTCAGCGCCGCCGCCTGCGGGGCGGCCCCGTCGTTCCTGGCGCTGTTCGCCCTGCGTCTCGTGGCCGGCGTGGGCGCGGCGTTGTTCTTCTCCCCCGCTATCGGACTGGTCGGGAGCCTCTACCCGCCCGGTCGCCGAGGGGTTCCCGTGGGCGGCTTCAGCTCCGCGTTCAGCGCGGGAGCCGCGCTCGGGATCGTCGGCTCGGCGCTCCTGATCCCGCCGATCGGTTGGCAGCTCTCTCTCGTGGTGGGGGGAGCGATCCTCGGCGTCACCGCGCTCGTCAGTCTCGTCACGGTACCCGCGACGGTCGGAGCGGCCCCGACGACGCCGCTCGCACCCCGGTCGGGACTCCCCGCGGCCCTCCGATATCGGGGCGTGTGGGCGATCGGCCTCGCCTTCGTGGGTTTCGAGGGAGCCACCTTCGCGACCGGTCAGTTCGTGGTGCCGTGGGGAGAAGCGGTCGAGGGTTGGACGATCGCCCTCGCCGGGGTCGTGGGGATGATGTTCGTCCTTCCGAGCATCGTCGGCGGCCCGGTAGGGGGCCGGATCGCCGAACGACATCGGAACCACCGAACGCAGTTCCTCCTCGTCACGCTGACCGCCGCGGCCGTGCTCGCGATCCTGCCCTGGGCCGGCCTCGCGGTCGCCCTCGTGATAGGAACCGTTTTCTCGTTCGCCTATGGGTTCGTCTACGCCGTGATGTACGTGCTCCCGCACTTCTGGCGGGAGGTCCCGCCCGAAGAGATCCCGCTCGCGATCGGGCTGTTCAACTCGATCCAGCTCGCCGGCGGGGCGGGAGTCTCGGCGCTCTTCGGGGCGATCGTCGCCGCGCGCTCCTACGCCGTCGGGTGGGAGATGCTCGCGCTCCTCGTGGTCCTGACCCTGATCGCCCTCGCGTTCCTGCCGGCGACACCCGTTGCTTCGGCCGGTCCTCCCGACGCGGAGGGTTCCGCCCTGCGTTGAGAGCGCGGCCGGTCGCGCACTGGTCGGCGATCGGACAGTCGGGACAGAGCGGCCGGTTCGGTCGGCAGAGGTTCTGGCCGTGCTGAACGAGCAGCGGGTTCACGGGGATCCAGAAGCGTTGGTCCACCCCTTTCCGGAGGGCCGCCTCGGTCTGTTCGGGAGTGCGGGTCCGCACGACGCCGAGTCGGTTCGCGATGCGATGTACGTGAGTATCGACCGGGATCGCCGGGATGCCGTACCCGAAGACCAGAACGCAGTTGGCGGTCTTCGGTCCGACGCCGGGAAGCGAGGTGAGTTCCTCGAGGGTCCGGGGCACGATGCCGCCGAAGCGGTCGAGGATCTGCTGCGCGCACGCCCGGACCGCCCGTGACTTCACCCGATAGTACCCGGTCGAGCGGATGAGCGTCTCGACCTCGGACGGCTTCGCTCGGGAAAGCGTGACCGCGTCCGGGAACCGGGCGAACAGCCGGGCGCTCGCGGTGGCAGTGTTCGCGTCCCGCGTACGCTGGGAAAGGATCGTCCCGATGAGGACCTGGAACGGGTCCTCGGCGTGGTCGCGAAGGTACGGCCGTCGCCAATCCCCGGTTCCGTAGAGCCGGCTGAGTCGGTCCAGGAGCCGCTCCCAATCGAACGGGGGCGCGGTGGGCCGGCCCTTCATCCGGACCCCTTTCGGTCCGCGGCGTACGACGAAGGTGCGGATGCGGGAGCCGGCACGCCCGGGTCGGAAAGGTCCGGCTCGTCCTCGTCCCCCGCAGAACGTAGGAGCTCGCCCACGAGGTAATCGCTCCCCACGACGAGGGTCAGCCCGTCGGGGCCGGTACCGGCCCGGGCGAGCGCGAGGCCCTGCACGGCGGAGCCCGCCTCGACGATACGCGGGAACCGTCCGACCGCGGCGACCCGAAGTTCCGACGGCCGGACGCCCCGGTCCGATCGCAGCGGAACGACCACGATGGTGCGCGCGAGCGGTGAGAGGGCATCCAGGATGCGTCCCACGTTCTTCTCCCGGAGACACCCGAAGACAATCACGCTCTCGTCGGGGTTCGCGAGAGGGGAGATCTCGGCGAGACTCTGCGCGAGCGCCAACGCGCTCTCGGGGGTGTGGGCGACATCGTAGAACAGCTCGGGGCGTTTCGCGACCCGTTCGAGCCGTCCCGGCCAACGTACTCCGGCGAGCCCGGCGGCCAGCTTCTCGGCATCCCACTCACGACCGGTGGCGTGGCCAAATCGTACGACCGCCCCGACCGCGAGGGCGGCGTTGGCCGGCTGGAAGCTACCGAGCAACGGGATGAACAATCCGGGGAACGACCGTCCCGGGACCCGTACGGTGAAGCCCTGTCCGTCGGCGGAGAGCGTCCGCTCCTCCACCCGAACTTCCTTGCCGAGGTGCCACAGGGGAACGCCGACGCGGGTCGTTTCGGTTTTCATGACCGTCCGGGCCGACGAGGGAAGGTCGCCCACGACGCCCGTCATGCCCTGATGAAAGATCCCCGACTTCTCGCGTGCGATCGAGGCGAGGTCGGGTCCGAGAAGGTCGGTGTGCTCGAGCTCGATCGTCGTGACCACGCCGACGCGCGCGTCGAGCACGTTGGTCGCATCGAGACGACCTCCGATGCCGACCTCGACCACCGCCGCGTCGACCTTCTCCCGGGCGAACCAGTCGAACGCGAGCGCCGTCGTCACCTCGAAGAAGGTCGGAGGGCGTTCGATGGCGCCGGTGGCCTCACCCTCGCGGCTCGCCGCTTCGACGCGGTGGATCCCGTCCACCACCGCCGAGCGGGGGATGAGGCGACCGTCAAGCCGGATGCGTTCCCGGTAGGTCGCGAGGTGCGGCGACGTGTAGAGGCCGGTCCGTACACCGTGGGAGGTCAGGATCGCCTGGGCCATCGCTGCGGTCGAGCCCTTGCCCTTGCTCCCGGTGACATGGATCGCGGGGAACTGGCGCTCGGGATGGTCGAGCCCGGCAAGCAGCGCCTGGATAGTCTCGAGCCCGGGTCGGATCCCGAAGCGACGGCGCTGAAACAGGTCCTCCAGCACCGCGCGGTACTCTTCGCGCGTCACGGACCCTCCGCGGGAGCCGACGCAGCGCTTAACGCTCTCCCGACCGCTAGAACATCGACCGTTCGCGATAGGTTCCGAAGACGTCCTGGAACGCGTGGACGATCTCGCCGAGGGTCGCGTTCGCCTGGAGCGCCTCGAGCACCGCCGGCATCGTGTTCTTCTCCTCGCTCGCGGCGACCTTGCGGAGGCGCTCGAGAGCGGCTTCGTAGCGCGCGGAATCGCGACGCGCTCTCAGCGCGCGCAGCCGTCGCGACTGCGCGCGCCGGGCCTCCTCGGTGATCTTGAGCCGGGGCACCTTCACGGGCGTGTCGACGGTGTAGGCGTTGACCCCGACCACCTTCTCCTCGCCCGCCTCGACCGCCCGCTGGTAGCGGAACGACGCCTCCTGGATCTCCCGCTGGAAGAAGCCACGCTCGATCCCCGCGACGACCCCGCCGAGCGCATCGATCCGCTCGAAGTAACGGCGCGCCTCCTCCTCCATCGTGTCGGTGAGCCACTCGACGTAGTAGCTTCCGGCGAACGGGTCGACCGACTCCGCGACACCGGATTCGTTCGCGAGGATCTGCTGGGTGCGGAGCGCGATCCGGACCGCGTCCTCGCTCGGGAGCTGCATCGCCTCGTCGTAGGAGTTGGTGTGCAGCGACTGGGTGCCCCCGAGGACGCCGGCGAGAGCCTGGATCGTCGTGCGAACGATGTTGAGCTCGGGTTGCCGGGCGGTGCACGAGCAGCCAGCGGTCTGCGTGTGGAAGCGCAGCCACATCGACCGCTCGGACTTCGCACCGAACTCGTCGCGCATTACCTGGGCCCAGATCCGGCGCGCGGCCCGGAACTTCGCGATCTCCTCGAAGAAATCGTTGTGCGAGTTGAAGAAGAACGAAAGGCGTTGGGCGAACTCGTCCACGTCGAGGCCGCGCTTCTTCGCCTCCGCCACATAGGTCCGCCCGTCCGCGAGGGTGAACGCCAGTTCCTGGACCGCGGTCGAGCCGGCTTCGCGAATGTGGTAGCCCGAGATCGAGACCGGGTTCCATCGCGGCGTCGAGCGAGTCCCGAACTCGATCGTGTCGGTGACGAGCCGCAGGGCGTGTCGAGGAGGATAGAGGAATTCCTTCTGCGCGATGTACTCCTTCAGGATGTCGTTCTGGGTCGTGCCGCCGAGTCGGGCGAACGGGACCCGGTTCGCGGTCGCCGCGAGCAGGTACATCCCCCACAGGATGTTCGCCGGGGCGTTGATCGTCATGCTGGTCGTCACCTCGGCGAGCGGGATCCCGGCGAGCAGACGGCGCATGTCGTCGAGCGAGCTCACGTTCACTCCGCACTTTCCGACCTCGCCGAGCGCCTCGGGGTCGTCCGCGTCGATCCCGTAGAGGGTCGGGTCGTCGAACGCGATCGACAGTCCCGATTCCCCGTGCTTCAGGAGATAGCGGAACCGTCGGTTCGTGTCCTCGGGCGTGCCGAACCCGGAGAACATGCGCATCGACCACACGCGGCCGCGGTACATCGTCGGGTGGATCCCGCGCGTGAAAGGCGGCTGGCCGGGATACCCGATCCGTTCGAACGGCCGGGACGAGTTGAGAGGGGTGTAGATCCGGTCGACCGGGATGCCCCCGAGGGTCGTGAACCGCTCCTTGCGTTCGGGGTTCTTCGCGAGCACCGGGGCAAGCGTCTCGGCCTTCCAATGGCTCTCGCGCTCCCGGACCCGGTGGACGCGGTCATCGTCCGGTACGGCGTCGGGGGACGACCGGAGAGGGCGGCTCGCCGACATCGAAGTTCGCGAGGCCGATGGGAACTATAACTCCGGGGGCCGCGGGCGGATCCGACCGGCCGGTCGGGGCTATGGCATCGAGAGACCGACCAGGTCCGTCCGCCCGCGCCGGCGCACGGCCGCCCCGACCTCGTTCGCGAATCGCGGGAAGGCCCGACCGGTCCAGACCGTGTTGTCGGCGAGCACGACGGCCCCCTGCAGGAGCTTCGGTCGGACGGTCGAGAGCTCGAACGTGAGGTGGGACGGAGTGTGCAGGCTGTCGTGAAGGAAGATGCCGACCGACGGCAATTCTTCCACGAGGCGGGGTAGTATCGTCTGGCTCGCTCCGATCCGAAGGTCCCAGCCGACGCGGAGTCCGGGCGGCATCGCCCACCCGCTCGACCGGCCAGGAGGCAGCGCCACCGGAGATTCCCGGGGGGAGAATCGGAGCCCCCGCTGCGGGAGCGGAAGGTCGATCGAATGCAAGGTTCCTCGCCGGTTCTTTCGGACCCCGAGGAGGAAGTGGGCGGAGGAGACCCCGCTGCTCACGCCCGTCTCGACAATGTGCTCCGGCGCGAGAAGCCGCACGAGCGCGTAGAGCTCGAGCGGCGCGCGGAACTGCGCGTAGTGCGGCCGGCCCTCGGCGAGATGCTGCGCCCGTATCTCCTTCTCTACCGACAAGAACTCGACCACCTCGGCGAGAACGTTCTCGACCCGCTCGGAGGAGGCGCCGCTCAGCTGGCGAAGCCAGTCGAAACGGACCGCGGCCCGCGGGTCGCCGAGCGCCGCCCGCGCGCTTCCTACGATCGCCCGCACCGAGGGCGGTACCGAGGTGGCCGACCGTGTCACGGCGGTCCTCCGCGCGGCCGTGGACCGTTGTTCTTCGGGAGGAGACGGGACTTCGTGACGCGGAGGCGAGCGGTCGATCCGGTGACCGTCCGTTCGACCTCCTCGAGGTCGATCCGGCTCTCAAAGAACGGCGCGTCCACCACGAGCGTTTCGAATTCACCGCCCTCCCCGGCGACGTTCACCGGCCGGACCTCGCGGCTGCGGCGTTCGAGCTCCTCGACGAGGTCCAAGTCGAGGCGACGGCCGAGAAGGTCGGGGGTCAACGGTTCCGCGGCGAGATGGACGAGGCGAATGTCGAGACCGGCGGCGATCTCTTCGCGCACCACGCGGGCCGGATCCTTCCTCCAGAGCGGTACGTAGACCCGCCGGCCCTCCGCGTCCGCGACGCGCAGGAGGCGGGACCATTGGTACGACGACTGGATGGCGCCCGCCACCACCGGCCCGCGCGTGCCCGCGATCGCCTCCCGAAGGGCGGCCAGCTCGGGACCCTTGCCGGTCCCCTGCACTTCCACGCGACGATGGGCCTTCCTCCACGCCTGCGCTTGGAGCGGGACCACGTCGAGATTGGGGGTGTGGAACATCATCGCGTCGGGGTCCGGGGGAGCGATCGTGACAAGCTCGTCGACCGGCCAACCCTGGGTGTCGGCGAGATACGCCGAGTAGATCGAATCCTTCCCGCCCGAGACGAGTGCGGTAACCGTCACGCCCACCTCTTACGGAAGAGCGAGGCCGCTCCGCCAGGACTCGTAGAACGAGAGGATCGGCAGGATCGCGACGGGCTGACCCTGCCAACGGAGCGTCGCGTCGGCCGGAGCGACCGAACCCAGCCGCGCGCCCGATCGGGGGCCGATGGTGCGTTCGAACCGGCGGCGCTCGTCCGGAGGGACCTCCACCACGAACCGGCTTCCTCCCTCGGCCGCGAGGGCCAAGGAGGGCGAGCCGAGCTTCGTGGCGTCGAGGTCGACCGTGAAGCCGAGCCCGCCGCCGAACGCCATCTCCGCGAGGGTCA
Organism: Thermoplasmata archaeon; assembly: GCA_050013595.1. Classification (GTDB taxonomy): domain Archaea; phylum Thermoplasmatota; class Thermoplasmata; order Lutacidiplasmatales; family UBA184; genus Lutacidiplasma. The sequence continues at coordinate 39,578 of JBEKEY010000007.1, forward strand.
CGGCCAGCCCTCCGTCCGAGACGTCGTGCGCGGCGCGCACGAGCCCGCGGCGCTCGGCCGAGAGCAACCTCTCACCGAGCCGCCGCAGGCCCGAGGGGTCCGGGCGCGGGACGGCGAGACCGGTCATTCCGTGCCGCCGGGCCCACAGTGAGCCCCCGAGCTCCGGCGCCGATCGGCCGACCAGGTAGAGTGCGTTGCCTTCCTCCTTGAGGTCGCTCGTCACGGCGCGGTCGACGTCATCGACGATCCCCGTGGCGAGGAGCACCGGCGTCGGAGGAATCTCCGCACCGAGGCCCCCGTTGTAGAAGCTCACGTTGCCGGAGGGAACCGCGAACCCGAGGGCGTGAGCTCCGCGAGCGAGACCCCGCGTGACCGCTGCGAAGTCGGCGAGGACATGCGGGTCCTCCGGGTTCCCGAAGTTGAGGCAGTTCGTGAACGCATCCGGCCGGGCGCCGACCGCATAGAGGTTGCGCGCCGCCTCTTCGACCACGAGGAGCGCGCCGTTCTCTGGGTCCTCGGAACAGGCCCAGGGTTGAGTCGCGGTCGCGACGGCGAGACCGCGCCGGCTCGACGGCCGGGGCTGCAATACCGCCGCGTCGCCGTGCGAGGGAGAGGTGACCCGGCCGTGCAGTGGCTTCACGACCGTACGGCCCTGAACTTCATGGTCGTAGACACGAAGGACCGATTCGCGCGAGAAGGAGTCCGGAGAGAGGAGGAGGTCCAGGAGCACCTGGGTCGGGTCCTCGGAGGCGAAGTCCGGGGATCGTGCGGAGCGACGCCGTCGCGCGCGGGTCGGTCGATGGAGAGAAGGCGGGTCGACCCGGAAACCGACCTTGAGTTGACCGGCGATTTCGCCGTTCCAGAGCAAGGTCTCGTACGGGCCCGACACCACCTCGCCGATGTCCGTGGCAGGGACGTCGTACCGTCGGAAGATCGCGAGAAGTTCGGGCAGGTCCTTCGGTGCCACGTCGAGGAGCATGCGCTCCTGGGACTCGGAGATCCATACTTCCCACGGCCGGAGCCCTTCTTCGCGAAGGGGAACGAGGGTGAGCTCGATGCGCGAGCCGAACCCCCCCGAGTGGACCAGCTCGCCGGAGGCACTCGCGAGACCGCCGCCCCCGAGGTCCTTCTGGCCCCGGACGAGCCCGCGGTCGAACGCTTCGAGGCACGCGTGGATAAGCGGTTCCTTCATGATCGGGTTGCCGAGCTGCACGGCCCCGCGGGACTCCGACTCGCTGCGGTCGGTGAGCTCCTTCGAAGCGAACGCGACGCCACCGATCCCGTCGCGCCCGGTGAGTCCACCGACCAGTACCAGCCGGTCGCCGGCCCCCCGCGCCCGGTTCGGGGTGAGACGGGCTTTCGGAAGGAAGCCGACGCATCCCACGTTCACGAGCGGATTCACGATGTAGGCGGGGTCGAAGCAGACACATCCCGATACCGTGGGAACGCCCACACGGTTTCCGTAGTCCCGGATACCGGCGATGACCCCCTCCGCGAGATACCGCGGGCTCTTCACTCCCGGCGGAAGGTCGTCCGGACCACGGTCGAGCGGTCCGAAGAAGAGCGGGTCACTGAGGGCGATCGGTTTCGCTCCCACGGCGAGAACGTCCCGAAGGATCCCCCCGATGCCGGTCGCAGCCCCACCGTACGGCTCGACCGCGGACGGATGGTTGTGGGATTCGATTCGGATCGCGTAGGCATACCCGTCCTCGAAGCGGAGGACACCGGCGTCCCCGGTGCCGAGGACCCGGGGAGGATGCAGGCTCGAGAACGCCCGCTTCAGGAACGGTCGCGAGCTCTTGTAGCTGCAATGCTCGCTCCAGCTCTGAGCGACCCCGGCGAGCTCGAGGTCAGTCGGTTCGCGGCCCTCCGAGCGGAAGTAGGCCTGGAGACGGAGGAGCTCGCGCCGGTCGAGCCCGAGTCCCCGCCCGTCCGAAACACGTTCGAGCACGACGCGTGACGCGCGTCGTATCGGGACGAACGTGACCTCGCCCGACCAGCCGGACATGCGACTAGGTCGAGCGCGGTCGCACCGACACTCGATGGATCACGGGGTTCGCGAGAAGGCGTTCGACCGCTTGGTCCGCCAACCGTCGCGCTTCCGCTTCGGAGATATCCGTGAATTCGAGGTCGTAGATGCGGGCTGTCGTCACATGACGAACGGAGGGAATCCCGAGGAGCGCGAGCGACTTCTCGATGCTCTCGGCCTCGGCGTCCATGACGCCCGGCTTGAGTTCGACGCGTACCTCGATCTGGACCCGGGGCGCGGTCGTGTACTCGTCCTCCCGGAGCGCTCGTACCGGGCCGGAGAGATAACAAATGCGCCCGTGGCTCGGCCCCGCAGAGGACACCCGACCGAGCGACGGCGCGTCCGACCTTCCCGGGGTTTCCAAAAGCCTATATAGAGGGGCTTTTTCGGCCGGCCGGCTCGGTGGGGGGCCGGCCGTCATGGAGGAGTTCATCTGCAGTGTTGAGTTCCTTCGGGGCTCGGCCGACGTCATCGCCCGTGTGTCGAGCGAAGCGGGGGGCCTCCGCGAGTATCGCGGAGCGACGGCCAGTGCTGTGATCGATCAGGTCATCAACGACCTCCAAGAGGAGTTCGAGTCCGCCCCGGCGGCGTAGCGCGGTTCAGGGACCGGGCATTCGCTTTTCACGTAGGAGACGACGCGTTCGGAGGGATTACCGTGGAGAAACCTGCTGCGGCCAAGCCGCCGGTCAGTCGAGCCATCGAAAGCGCGTTCACGAAGGTGTGGGGGGACGAGAGCGTGGTCGCCCTGATCGCCCTCAAGGTCGAGACGGCCGAGGCGGACAACGTCGCGAGCGAGATCGCGAAGTTCACCGAGGTCGAGGACGACTTCCTGGTGACCGGGGACACGGACATCTACCTCAAGGTCCGCTTCCCGCACTACGAGGAGCTGAAGGAGTTCGTCCTTCACCGGCTTCCCGCGGTCCGCGGGATCCGGGAGTCGAAGACGCTGCTCGTCGTCACCGCCTACAAGGAAGGCGGGGAGACGCACCGTACATGACGGGACCCAGTGCCGCTCCTTCGACCCCCGCCTCGGGCGCCGTCCCACCGATCGTTCCGCGGACGGACCCGGACGCCGCCGGCCTCCAACGGATCGTCGAGGCGCTCACGCAACTCTCGGACGACGGGTTGGTCCCGCGGAACGTCCGCCGGGGGGCGCAGGCCGCCAAGGATGCCCTCTCGAAGCCTCGCTCCGCGCTCGATGTGCGGATCGCGAGCGCGGTCTACGTCCTCGACGACCTCGCGAACGACCCGAACCTTCCGACGCACGGACGCACCGCGATCTGGTCGATCATCTCGAGCCTGGAGAGCCTACAGTGATTCCCGTCAGGGATAGTGTAAAATACGCCGCCCGGGTCCCACTCCCTCGGAGCGGAATCGGGCCCGTAGCTCAGTTAGGTTGGTCGTTCGGCTCACCGGGCGACCCTACAAAGAGCATCTGGCTTTTAACCAGGTGGTCGGGGGTTCGAACGAGCCTCCTCGCGCCAACCGCGAGGTTGCTCCGGACGTCCCCCCGGGCCCGTCACGTTCCTCGGAGGACCGCATCATGACCCCCAGCACCGCTCGTCGATCGCGCGCGCGCCCGAAGAAGGACGCGCCCGTCACGCCGCCCCGGCCGTTCGTCGCCCACCACCTCGCTCCGCCGCACGAGATCCTCACCGAAGAGGAGTCGAAGAAGGTCTTGGAACAGCTCGGCGCTTCCCCCGAGCGACTGCCGAAGATCCTCCTCGGGGACCCGGGCCTGCGGACCGACCCCAAGTACGAGTCGCTGAAGGAACGCGGCGAGAACATCACGGGCCGCCTCGTTCGCGTGCGCCGCCCGAGCGCCACCGCCGGTGAGGCGATCGCCTACCGGCTCATCGTCCCGGCCGTCGGAGGGGACTAGATTACAATCCATGCGAGAAATCGTGGACGCGTTCTTCCGGGAGCGCTCGATCGTCAACCACCACCTGGCGAGCTTCAACGACTTCCTGCCGACCAAGGACAATCCGAACTCGAGGATGCAGCGCATCGTCGACGACGCGCGCGTCAGCGAGGATTCCACCGAACGCGGCGTCATCCGCCTGGACGTCCAGAAGACCAAGAGCTCGATCTACGTGCGCGTCGGCCGCCGCCGCGACGCGCGCGGCAACGTCAATCCGTCCGCCGAACCGACCATCTTCATCGGCGCTCCGTTCGTCAAGGAGCCGGTCGGCTCGAAGCCCACGCTCACGCCGATGGAGGCGAGGCTCCGGAACCTCACCTACCAGGCGCCGATCTTCCTCAAGGTCACCGTCGTCGAGAACGGCGTCGAGCGCGCGCCCGAGGACGTCCACATCGGCGACCTTCCCATCATGGTCAAGAGCCGCCCGTGCAATCTGAACCGGTACAAGATCTCCGAGGACGACCAGATCTGGCTCTCGGACGACGAGTACCGAGCGAAGCTCGTCGAGTACGGCGAGGACCCGCTCGACCCGGGAGGCTACGCCATCATCGGCGGCACCGAGCGCGTCATCATCTCGCTCGAGGACCTCGCGCCCAACCGGATCTTCGCCGAGTACAACGAGCGCTACGGCACGCCCATCGAGAGCGCGAAGGTGTTCAGCCAGCGCGGCGGATACCGCTCGCTCACGGTGGTCGAGAGGAAGAAGGACGGGATCCTCCAGGTCTCGGTCCCCACCGCGAGCGGACAGATCCCGCTCGTGATCCTGATGAAGGCCCTCGGGATGAAGAACGACGAGGAGATCTTCCAGGCGGTCCTCGGAGAGCTCCTGCCGCTGGACGAACCGTTCGTCCAGACGATGAAGCACCTCTTGAACGTCAATCTCGAAGAGTGCGTCTCGAAGAAGCTCTACCCGCCCGAGGGCGTCCTCTCGACCGAGGACGCGCTCATCTTCCTCGAGAAGAAGTTCGCGACCGGTCAGGCGAAGGAGTACCGTCAGCGCAAGGTCGACGGGATCCTCGACCGCTCGCTCCTGCCGCACCTCGGCGACGCGAAGGCGGACCGACTGAAGAAGGCGCTCTATCTCGCGCGCATGGCGAGGACCGTCCTCGAGCTCAACCTCAAGGTCCGCGGCGAGGACGACAAGGACCACTACGCGAACAAGCGGCTCAAGCTCGCGGGGGACCTGATGGAGGACCTCTTCCGGGTCGCGTTCTCGCTCCTCCTCAAGGACTTGAAGTACCAGCTCGAGCGGTCGTTCGCGCGCAAGAAGGACCTCCGGATCGCGAGCGCGATCCGACCGGACCTTCTCACCCAGCGCCTCGTGCACGCTCTCGCGACCGGCAACTGGGTCGGCGGGCGCGCCGGCGTGAGCCAGGTGCTCGACCGGACGAGCCACATGTCGACCATCAGCCACCTGCGTCGCGTCACGAGCCCGCTCACGCGCAGCCAACCGCACTTCGAGGCGCGCGACCTGCACCCGACGCAGTGGGGCCGTCTCTGCCCCAACGAGACGCCCGAGGGCCAGAACTGCGGTCTCGTCAAGAATTACGCTCTCTGCGTCGATGTGAGCGAGGGCGCGGACGAGGAAGAGGTCACCCTCATCCTCCGCGACCTCAACACGCGCGAGATCGGTCCCGAGGTATTCCAGGAATCCGCCGCTCCGCGCGGAAAGCGCGCGGCGCGTGTCTACGTGAACGGGAACTTGGTCGGTCTCCACTCCCAGCCTCTCGAGCTCGTGAAAGAGATCCGCGAGCGCCGGCGCACCGGCACGCTCTCCCCGACGCTCGGCGACAAGACCTACGAGATCAACGTCCGCTACGATGACGAGATGAACGAGGTCATCGTTCACTGCGACTCCGGCCGCCTGCGCCGCCCTCTCGTCGTCGTCAAGAACGGAGTCCCACGGGTCTCACGTTCGGACCTGGACGAGCTCGCCCGCGGCACGCTCTCCTTCAGCGACCTCGTCCGCCAGGGAAAGATCGAGTGGGCGGATGCGGAAGAGGAAGAGGACGCGCTCATCGCGGTCGATGCCTACGTTCCTCCCGACCGCTGCCCGAAGTGCCAGAAGGCGCTCAGCCGCTCCGACATCCGCTGGACGTCGATGGGCGACAAGGGCGACCAGGCGACCGTCGAGTGCGGGTTCTGCCACGGCACGTTCCCCACCGCGAACCTGCTCACCGAACGCCACACGCACTGCGAGATCGACCCGAACCTGATGCTCGGCGTCTGCACGGGTCTCATCCCGTACCCCGAGCACAACAGCGCTCCGCGCAACACGATGGGCTCGGGGATGGCGAAGCAGGCGCTCGGCGTCGAGTCGGTGAACTACCGCCGACGACCCGACACCCGCGGCCACCTCCTCCACTATCCGCAGGCGCCGCTCCTTCGGACGCAGACGATGCGCTACGTCCACTTCACGGAGCGCCCCGCGGGCCAGAACTTCGTGGTCGCGGTGCTCTCGTACGAGGGATACAACATGCAGGATGCCCTCGTCTTCTCGAAGGGCGCCATCGACCGAGGCCTCGGCCGCTCGTCGTTCTTCCGTACCTACCGAGGCGAGGAGCGCAAGTACCCTGGCGGTCAGGAGGACCGCTTCGAGATCCCGCGGCCGGACGTCGCCGGCGCGCGCGTCGATACCGCGTACCGGAACCTGGGCGAGGATGGTCTCATCTTCCCCGAGCTCGAGGTGACCGAAGGCGACGTGCTGGTCGGCAAGACGAGCCCGCCGCGTTTCCTCGAGGAGAAGACCGACCTGCTCACGCCCCAGAAGCGGCGCGAGACGAGCGTCACCGTTCGTTTCGGCGAATCCGGCTGGGTCGACAACGTGATCCTGACCGAGGGAGAGAACATCTCGAAGCTCGTCAAGGTCAAGGTCCGCAACCAGCGGGTCCCCGAGCTGGGCGACAAGTTCGCGAGCCGCCACGGACAGAAGGGCGTCATCGGCCTCATCGTGCCGCCGGAGAACCTTCCGTTCACCCGCGACGGGATTACGCCGGACCTTCTGATCAATCCGCACGCCATCCCGTCCCGGATGACCGTCGCCCACGTCCTCGAGATGCTGGGCGGCAAGGTCGGCTCGCTCGAGGGCCGCACGATCGACGGCACGGCATTCTCGGGAGCGCGTGAAGAGGCTCTGCGCGAGGGGCTGCAGGCCCTCGGGTTGCACCCGTCCGGACGCGAGACGCTCTACGACGGTCTCACCGGCCGGCGGTTCGAGGCGGAGATCTTCATCGGCGTGATCTACTACCAGAAGCTCCACCACATGGTCGCGGGCAAGATGCACATGCGCTCGCGCGGGCCGGTCCAGATCCTGACGCGCCAGCCGACCGAGGGTCGCTCGCGCCAGGGCGGTCTACGGTTCGGAGAGATGGAGCGCGACTGTCTCATCGGCCACGGCGTCGCGATGGTCATCAAGGACCGTTTGCTCGACGAATCGGACGGGACGATCCAGTACGTCTGCGGGAACCCGGAGTGCGGGCACATTGCCATCCCGGACGCGCGCGCGAACTCGTTGCGCTGCCCGAGCTGCGGCAACACCTCGTCGATCTACCCGGTCGAGATGAGCTACTCGTTCAAGCTCCTCCTCGAGGAGCTGATCAGCCTCGGCGTGATCATGCGACTCCAGCTCGAGGAGATGCGGTAGGAGGAACGAACATGGCACAAGGACTTTCGAAGAAGATCCGGGGCCTCCAGTTCGCCTTCCTCTCGCCCGACGAGATCCGGCGGATGAGCGCCGCGAAGATCATCACCGCCGACACCTACGACGACGACGGCTACCCGATCGAGATGGGGCTCATGGACCTTCACCTCGGGGTCATCGAGCCGAACCTGAGGTGCCGGACGTGCGGCGGCCGCGTCAACGAGTGCCCCGGCCATTTCGGCATCATCGAGCTCGCCATGCCGGTCATCCACGTCGGCTACGCGAAGGAGGTCAAGCGCCTCCTCCAGTCGACCTGCCGCGCCTGCGGCCGGGTCCTTCCCGACGCTCCGAGCTCCCGCTCGGAGCCGGCCGCCGACTCGGACGACGCGGCGCCGACCCCCCGCGTCCCGCGCTCGCGCGAGGCGAAGGAGGAGCGTTCGTGCCCGCACTGCCACGAGATCCAGCAGAAGATCATCCTCGATAAGCCGACGACCTTCCGCGAGAACAGCCACAAGATCACGCCGAAGGAGGTCCGCGCCCGGCTCGAGCGGATCCCCGACGACGACGTCCGCGCGCTCGCCCTCAACCCGAAGTTCGGCCGGCCCGAATGGATGGTCCTCACGGTCCTTCCCGTCCCGCCGGTCCAGGTGCGCCCGTCGATCACCCTCGAGAGCGGAGAACGCAGCGAGGACGACCTGACGCACAAGCTCGTCGACGTGCTGCGGATCAACCAGCGCCTGCGCGAGAACCGCGACATGGGCGCGCCCCAGCTGGTCGTCGAGGACCTTTGGGAGCTCCTCCAGTACCACGTCACGACCTACTTCGACAATCAGACGAGCGGCATCCCGCCCGCGCGGCACCGCTCGGGCCGGCCGCTGAAGACGCTCGCGCAGCGCCTGAAGGGGAAGGACGGACGCTTCCGTTCGAACCTCTCGGGTAAGCGCGTCAACTTCTCGGCGCGCACGGTCATCAGCCCCGACCCGCTGCTCTCGATCAACGAGGTCGGCATCCCGGTGGAAGTCGCCCGCGGCCTCACCGTCCCGCTCGAGGTCACCGTACACAACCAGGAGGTCGCGAAGGAACTGGTCCGGCGCGGCCCCACGCCGGCCCCGGACGCCGAAGGCCACGTTCGCTGCGGGGTCAACTACCTCGTCCGCGAGGACGGCCAGCGGATCAAGGTCATGGAGAAGAACGCGGAGGCGTGTGCCGAGCTCGTCGTCCCCGGTTCGGTCGTCGAGCGCCAGCTCATCGACGGCGACATCGTGCTCTTCAACCGCCAACCGAGCCTGCACCGGATGAGCATGATGGCGCACTTCGTGCGCATCCTGCCCCACAAGACGTTCCGGTTCAACCTCTGCGACTGTCCGCCCTACAACGCGGATTTCGATGGCGACGAGATGAACCTCCACGTGCTCCAGAGCCAGGAGGCCCGCGCCGAGGCGAAGGTCCTGATGAAGGTCGAGGAGCACATCCTCTCGCCCCGTTACGGCGGCCCGATCATCGGGATGCTGCACGACCACATCACCGCCGCGTTCCTGCTCACGTACCAGAACCCGAAGTTCTCGAAGAGCGAGGTGACGTACCTGCTCTCGAAGCTCCACTACCCCCTCCCTCCGCCCGAAGGAAAGGACAAGGACGGCGTGCCGTTCTGGGGAGGAAAGCAGCTCTTCTCGCTCACGCTCCCGAAGGACCTCACGATCGAGTTCCGGGCGAACATCTACGCGCGCTGCGACTGCCCGCCGCTCAACTGCAAGCACGACGCCAACGTCGTGATCGAGAACGGTGTCCTGAAGGCCGGTGTCATCGACAAGAAGGCGATCGCCTACGAGAAGGGCGCGGTCCTCGACGCGATCGCGCGCAACAACGGCATGCCGCGCGCCCGCCAGTTCCTCGACGAGATGAGCCGCCTCGCGATCACCGCGATCGGCTTGAAGGGCCTCTCGACGGGGATCGACGACGAGGACGTCCCCGAAGGGGCGCTCAAGGAGATCCTTACCGCACTCTCGGACGCGCGCGTCCGCGTGAACGAGCTCGTCACGGCCTACCGCAAGGGCGAGCTCGAGCAGATGCCGGGTCGCTCGCTCGAGGAGACGCTCGAGGTCATGGTCCGTCGCGAGCTCGGCCAGGCGCGCGACACGGCCGGCGACATCGCGGGACGATATCTCGGGCTCGAGAACCCGGCCGTCATTCTCGCGAAGTCCGGAGCCCGCGGCTCGATGCTCAATCTGACGCAGATGGCCGGCGCGGTCGGTCAACAGTCGGTGCGGGGCGAGCGGTTGATGCGCGGCTTCGTCCACCGGACCCTGCCGCACTTCGAGCGGGGCGACCTGGGCGCCGATGCGCGAGGGTTCGTGAGCTCGAGCTACAAGCGCGGTCTCTCCCCGACGGAGTACTTCTTCCACTCGATGGGCGGACGCGAATCGCTCGTCGACACCGCGGTCCGGACGAGCCGGTCCGGCTACATGCAGCGGCGGCTGATCAACGCCCTCGAGGACCTGAAGGTCGCCGAGGACGGGACCGTCCGCAACACCGCGGAGACCATCATCGAGTACAAGTACGGTGAGGACGGCATCGACCCGACCCGTTCCTACCAGGGCGCACCGGTCTCGCTCGACGAGGTCGTCGCCCAGGTGCTCGGACGCCGCGTTCGTTCGAGCGAGGAGCGGCACCCCGAGGGCGCCGCTGGAGCCCCGCCCGTTACCGAGGAAGAGATGGACCTCCAGGCCGAAGCGCAGCTCGAGGAAGAGGCCGAGGAAGAGGAGACCGAGGAGTTCGGAGCGCCCGAGGAAGGCCCCGAATTCGGAGGGGAGTAAGCCCCATGGTCGACGAGAAGAAGGCCCCGGTCCGCGACCTCTCGACCCGCATTCAGGAGACCGCCCGCCGCGAGACGGGGATCTCGTTGCCGCCGTCCCTCGTCGAGGACCTGCGCGCGAAGCTCCAGAGCCTGCGCCTCACGCCCGCGGACGCCTCCAAGGTCGTCCGCGAGGTCGCGCGACGCTTCCGCAAGGCCGGCGTCGACGCGCACGAATCCGTGGGGATCGTCGCGGCGCAGTCGATCGGCGAACCGGGAACGCAGATGACGCTGCGGACGTTCCACTACGCGGGGGTCGCCGAGATGAACGTCACGCTCGGCCTTCCTCGTCTCATCGAGCTCGTGGACGCGCGCCGCGTCCCGTCGACGCCGATGATGACGGTGCACGTCGAGAAGAAACTGCGCGGCGACCGGGACGCGGTCCAGAAGATCGCGCTCCAGGTCGAGGTCACCACCGTCCCCGACGTCGCGTCGATCGGCACGGTCGTCGAGGACTTGAAGGTCGTCATCTCGCCGCAGGCCGCGCTCCTCGAGGCGCGCGGCGTGCGGCGCGCGGAGCTCGAGGTCGCACTGCTCCAGAACCTGGACGCCCGCCTGTTCGAAGTGAAGCCGGGCTCGGGGAGCGGGGAGACCCGCTCGTTCGAGGTCCACCTCAAGGAAGCGACGGTCGGGGCGACGAAATCCCGCCGCGAGGAGATGGTCGAGGAGATGCCGTTCAAGAAGCTCCTCATCGCGAGCGAGGAGGCGAAACGGATCCAGATCAAGGGCGTCGAGGGGATCCGCCGCGCCCTGATCCGCAAGGAGAAGGACGAGTACGTGATCTACACCGAGGGCTCGAACCTCGAGGGCGTCATCGAGATCCCCGGCGTGGACGGCGTCCGTACGACCACGAACTCGGTCTTCGAGATCTACCGTGTCTACGGCGTCGAGGCGGCGCGCGCCGCGCTCATCCATGAGGCGAACCGGACGCTCGCCGAGCAGGGTCTCGGCGTCGACATCCGCCACCTCATGCTCGTCGCGGACGTGATGACGAACGAAGGCGACATCCGCGCGATCGGTCGGCACGGGATCTCGGGCAAGAAGACGAGCGTGCTCGCCCGGGCGGCGTTCGAGATCACTGCGGCCCACCTCCTGCGCGCCGCGATCACGGGCGAGGTCGACGAGCTCAAAGGCGTCGCCGAGAACATCATCGTCGGCCAGCCGATCACGCTCGGCACCGGGGCGGTCAACCTCGTCTACCGACCCGTCCCCGGAGTGACGATCGCGAAGCCGGTCGTCGTCGAGGAAGCGAAGGGGGAGGCGTGACGTAGATGGACCTCGCGCATGCGCTCAAGGTCGCCCTCGAGACGGGAAAGGTCCAGATCGGCCTCACGGAGACGCTCGCGGCCGCCGCATCGAAGAAGGCGCGTCTCCTGATCGTCGCGAAGTCCTGCCCCGACCCGAAGCTCACGAAGGAACGCTCGGTCGGCAAGATCCCGATCTTCCACTACGACGGCAGCGCGGTCGAACTCGGCCAGGCCTGCGGGCGACCGTTCCCAATCAGCGCGATGGCGATCTTAGACCCCGGCTCGAGCGCGATCCTCTCGCTCGAGACGTAGGCCGGCCGCAACCCCTTCCCATGCCCGAGGTCACGCTCGACACCGAGACGATCGGCTACATACGGCTCTTCGAGGAACGCACGGGCGCCCGCGTCAAGGACTGCTTCGAGGCCGAGGACAAGCTGGTCTACCTCGTCTATCCCGGCGAGGTCCACAAGGCGGTCGGACCGGGCGGGGTCCTCGTCGACCGACTGAAAGGGATGATGAAGAAGGAGATCCAGGTCGTCGAGTTCTCGGACGACACCGAGACGCTCGTGAAGAACATCTTCTACTGGTACTCCCCGAAGAAGGCCGAGTTCTCGCCGAAGGGCAAAGGCCGGCACGTGACCGTGACGGTCGACCCGGCGTGGAAGGCGCGGGCGATCGGCAAGGCGGGCAAGAACCTCAAGGTCGCCCGCGCGATCCTCCTGCGCCACAGCGACATCCAGTCGGTGAGCGTCGCGTAGCGGCGTTCGACCCGTCACCCCGCCGTCGGGCGTGAACGATAAAGCAAGTGACCCAGTAGGCGTCGCAGGGCGGTCGACCGATGCGCGTCCGGGCAGTGCTGTTCGACCTCGGCGACACGCTGGTCGACGAGAAGGATTTCGACTCGTGGACCGAGCTCGCCCGTCGGTTCTACCTCGACCTCGACCCGGACGTCCTCCTTCATTCCTACTTCGAGGTGCTCGACGCCGTCGATGCCCGACCGCACCCCGCCGGTCGGGAGGCCGGGCTCGTCGACTTCTGGCAGAAGACCCTCTCGGCCGCCGCGACGAAGCCGATCGACGAATCGACCGCCCGCAAGTTCATCGCCGCGGTCCACGAGACCGAGCGGCCCGTTCGACTCTATTCCGACGTGCGCCGATGTCTCGACATCCTGCGCGCGGAGCACCGGGCGCTCGGGGTCGTCTCGAACTCGTCGAGCGAGGCCTCCGTCCGACGGATCCTCGACCGGGTCGGGATCCTCGAGTACTTCGCGCGCATCCTCTCCTCGGGCACCGAAGGTGTCGAGAAGCCGGACCCCGAGATCTTTCGAAGGGCGGTCGCGCGCATGACCGTCCGGCCCGAGGAGTCGGTGTACGTGGGCAATCTCGCCCACACCGACGCGAAGGCCGCCTGCGCGGCCGGACTCCACGGGGTCTGGCTCAACCGCGAGGGATGCGGTTACGGGGAGGACCCGCCCGAGATCATCTCGCTCCTCGAGCTACCCCTCGTGGTGCGTCGGTTCGAGAACGGGGACGTGACGCCCCGGCAACCGGTCGCCGATGGCGCCCGTTAAATACCGGACCCCTTTCGTTTGGGGGCTGCGCCCGCTTCCACGGAAGCGCGGCACGGCGACGCCGCCACGGCGAGCCGGGGACCACGTGAACCGAGCTCTTCCAAGGCGACGCCACAGATGGCCCAATGGGGGCGTGGAGCCCTGAGAACCCCTCCCTGGAGACGGGGAGTGACCTCTCGGGACTGACGGGGGAGACAAGTACGAGAAACGTACGCGAAAATAGCTCATCTAACGTAAAGAGCAATTCCGCCAGTCAGCAATGAATCGGTTTCCGACCACAAGTATTCCCGCACACGAAGAAGTGTGCTCACAAATCCGGTTGATCCTGCCGGCGGGCACCGCTATTGGAGTTCGCTTAAGCCATGCGAGTCGAGAGGGGTAAGCCCTCGGCGCACTGCTCAGTAACACGCGGACAATCTGCCCTCGAGACGGG
>JBEKEY010000008.1:0-49387 GCA_050013595.1 Thermoplasmata archaeon
ACGCCGCAGCGAACAACTACGCGAGCACCGTCAACGTGTTCTGGGACCAGTATTCGGTCACGGGAGTCGAGAAGTACATCGAGGGTCAGTCGGATATGTCGACCTTCTTCCCGACCGACATCCCGACGATCCTCAACCTGGTGCATGCGGGCAAGGTGGGGCTGTTTACCCTGCCGACCCTGAATCTGTTCCCCGAGGGATTCTCGTTCCACTTCGACCCCTCGGCAGCGCAGACGGACTCGGGTCTCACGACGAACATTCCGGCCGACTTCTTCTCCTATGTCGGGATGAGGGAATTCCTGGCCCAGTCGTTCCCGTACCAGACTTATATCACGGTGGACAACACGGAGGATGGGATTCCGTTCATCCAGGGCGAGGGCGGAGCGATCCCCGACTACCTCGGGAACTACTACCCTACGAACATCTCGTGGCCCGGCCTGAACACGACGACCGGAGCCTGGATGGACCCCAACGAGAACGTAACGGAAGTCGGAAGCGCAACGTGGTGGTGGACCCAGATTACGAATCTGACGAGCCCATACTACGACCCGGAGGCGGTGGCGTGCATGTCGCACACCTGCACATTCCCGATCGGGTCGCAGCTCGGCGACGTACCGTTCGACTCGGCCATCGACCTCTGGGGTTCGATCATCGACCACATCACCCGAGGGGCAATCGTGACCAGCCGCTGGGATCCGACCCCCGGTGGCCAGATCGTCGTGAACCTGGGGAGCCCCCCGGGAACGAGTCCCTGGCCCATGTTCGTCGCCGGCTGGCTACCCGACTACCCCGACCCCACGGACTACATGGCGCCATTCTACTACCCAGATGCGTCGTTCACCTACTCTGCGGCGCTGAACGAAACGTTTGTCGGCGGCGCGTGGGGCAACCTCTACAACGGGTGTGCGGCGAACGCCGCCAACACTTTCGCGAACCTAGTGTATTGGGCGGACCAGAAGCCGCTGGTTCCCCAGCAATGCCAGGGAACTGCGTATTCGGTCATGACCTGGGCGATGCATCAGACCGCGGTCATGCCCGTCGGCCCGGAACGCGTGCTTTACTACAACTTGGTCGAGCACGTCGCGAACGGGCTCGTTCTCTACGTTTACGACTCCCAACAGCTCGGTCTCGGGTCCTACGCGAACTGGATCAACCCCGCCGGCATCTGGACCAATGTGGTAGCGCCGGGCCAGCTCTGGTTCCAATGGTATGGAAGCGGGGTAGTCTGAACCGGAAGGCGTCGGCACCCTCTCAGCGCGGTCCGAGACCGATCTTCGCCAAATGTCTCGCCCCACCGGATTCCTACCCCGGGTGGGACTGCAGCGCTGGCCCGACGAGCTAGTCGGGAGATTTGGGCGGTAAGCGCTCAGCCGTACGGGCCGACCTCGTCCAAGAGGTCGACATGGGTGAGCAGCATTCGGCGGCAGCAGTACCGGTTGAGGCCCAGTGCGTCCAGCACCGCACCGGCGGGCTCGCCGCGGGCCGTCCGTTCGCGGTACTCGTCCCAATGCTGACCGATCACGGCTCCGCAGGTAAAGCAGCGGACCGGTACCATCATCGTCATCGGGTTCTTCCTCCAGCTCAGCGGTACGACTTCTGCCGGCGTGCCCGGGCCCCGCGACCACCGGGGCGTTTCGGGAGCTTGCGACGCGGGTCGTTCACGAGGAGCGAGCGGTCGTAGCGCTTGAACATCTCCTTCAGCTGGTCGTCTTTGAGCCAGGTGATGAGGCCGCGGGCTACGGCGGTCCGGGCCGCCGACGCCTGGCCGACGTACCCTCCGCCCGAGGCCTGGACCGTGATGTCGAGGTTCTTCGCGCGGTCTCCGACCATGAGGAGCGGCTCTTGAACCTTCAATCGAATGAGCTCGGGCTCGACGAGCTCGAGCGGCCGGTCGTTGAATCGAACGCGGCCCATTCCCTTACGGACGGTGGCGCGAGCGACCGCCGCCTTCCGTTTACCGGTGGCAAGAACGACGACGGGTGCCTTCAAACGCGGGCCCCCAGGAGCTTCGTGATCTCGGCGAGAGTGACGGGCGGGCGGAGTGTCGGGCGTGCCTTGGCGTCGTCGAGCGACTCGGTGGGCTGCCCCGCGTATTCGGTCGGCACGCCGATGTAGACCTCGAGCCGACGGAACGCCACCTTACCGCGGCTCTGGAGGTGGGGAAGCATGCCGCGGACCGTGCGACGGAAGATCCGGTCCGGATATCGGGGGAAGTGAGGTCCGCTGCGGACGGAGCCGCGGGCGCGGGCTTCGGTGTAGTGGGCGATCGCCTGTGTCCGGCCGCCGGTGACGACGCTCTTCTCCGCGTTCACCACGACGATCGTCTCTCCGTTCAAGAGCCGCTTCGCGATCAAGCTCGCGGCCCGGCCCAGGACGAGATTGCTCGCGTCGATGAGCGTCGGGGATTCCTTCGGAGCGTCAGGCAAGGAGGCGCACCCCCGCCCCGTCGGGCTTGACCTTGATGAGGTCGTGTACCGTGATCGCGACCCCGCCGGCCGCGTGGATCTTCGTCCGCGCATCCTTCGAGTAGGCGAACGCGGCGACCGTGAGCTTCTTCGAGAGCGGTCCGTGGGCGAGGAGCTTTCCCGGAACGACCACGGTCTCGCCGGCCTCGGTCAATCGGTTGAGGTGCCCCACGTTCACCGGAGTCACCTGGTGACGGGGCCGTTCGAGGCGGTCCGCGACCGACGCCCAGATCGGCGCCTGGTGCGAACGCGCCGCCCGGCGCAGCTCGACGATGAGCCGAACGAGCTCGGAATTCTCCTTAGGAATGGGATGGGCCATGGGCGAGGAGGGCTCGACCCGGGTGGCTCATATAAGCGTTGCCGGGAAGCGAACTGTCGGATCGCCGGGTCTCGTTCGCCGGCGTGCCGCCGGGGCACGCGCGCGCTTCCGATACCCACGAACGGTTAAATACGCCCCGCCGCCATCGGCGCTCGAGGCCCATCCCTATGCGTAAGTTCCTCACCGAACTCCGAGGAAAGACGGTCATGACGAACGACGGCCAGATCCTGGGCATGATCGACAACTTCGTCGTCGACACGTTGACGGGCGGGATCGCTCACGTCCTGGTCACCCCGAGCGAGGACGTCGAACAGCGCCTCTTCCAGAGCGATGCGTCGGGCCGGCTCGTGCTCCCTTTCAAGAGCATGCGCGCGGTCAAGGACGTCGTCGTGATGGAAATTGGGAAGTAACCCGAACGCGCCCGCGCTCGTTTCGGTCGTCATCACCGTCCGCAACGAGGCTTCGCACATCGACCAGCTTCTCGACAGCCTGACGGCCCAAGAAGGGCCGCTCGAGGTCGTTTTGGTCGACGCTCAGAGCCGAGACGGAACCTTGGAGTCGGCGAAGGCGTTCGCCGAACGCCACCCCGGTCTCCTCCGAGTGTTCGAACGGACTGGTTCGCGGGGGAACGGCCGGAACGCGGGGGTCCACGAGGCCCGCGGGGAATGGGTCGCGTTCATCGACGGTGACTGCTTCGCCGATTCCCAGTGGTTGTCGAAGCTCCGCCGGGCCTTCGCGCAGGTGACGGTCGTCGCCGGTCGCACCGTGACCGTCGGCAAGCCGCGCTTCGGCCAGCTCGAGCGGGTCGAGCTCCTGCAGGAGGGGTACGACGTCACGTACCCATCGTGCAATCTGGCCTACCGGCGCGAGCTGTTCGAGCGGCTCGGGGGATTCGACCCGCGCTTCGTCACCGCCGAGGACATCGACCTCAACATGCGCGCGGTGCTCGCGGGGGCCGCGATCTCGTACGCTCCGGAAGCGGTCGTCTACCACCACGTGCGAACGACGTTCCTCCGATTCCTCATCCAGGCGTTCTGGAACGGTTACGGTCGAAAGCAGCTCACCGAGAAGCACGGTCGGCTCTGGAGCCGGTACCGGGTCCGCCACCTGATCTCGGGTCAGAAAGGGGTCATGGCATGGTTGCGGCTCACCGCCGCATTCGCGGGGTACGCGACCCGGGTCACCACCGGGCGCGACCGGCGACTCACGCTCGAACCGGACCTCCGGACGCGGAGCGCGAGCCGATCCTGACCGGGCCGAACGCCCGGAATCTCAGTTCGCCTTCAAGAGGTCGGCGACCTTGACGACCTCGGCGAGGACCTTCGTCAGGTCCGCGGTCTGGTCGACGACGGCCACGAGGAGCGCCTTCTTGCCGCTCCCGACGATGATCGTCTTCGAATCGTTCCCCTCGATGACGATCCGCTCGGGCGGGGCTCGGTTGAGCTCGGTGTTGGCGGTCGCCGCGGCGCCGAGGATGGTCGCGCACATGATCGCGAACGTCTCGGTGTAGACGCCCGCGGGCACGTCGGCGTAGAGGACCAGGCCGTCCCTCGATACGAGGGCGGTCGCGATCCCGCCGATGCGGGTCTTGAGGTCCTTTACGACTGCTCCTACGTTCCCCGTCGCCATCATCTGTTTCCCTCCTAAAGTTCCTCGATCCGGAAGCGGCACTCGGAGGGCCCGGTGCTACTGCACATCTCCTCAGTGCATTTAACGCGCCCCCCCTTAAAACGTTCGTAGAACTCACGAAGCATCCCCCGGAGCCGATGGCACGTGGGGATGTCGCTCGGGCAGACCTCGATCGAGCCCTTGACGACCACTTCGGGCTCGGAGAAGGTGATCTCCTCGACCCACCCGCGTTCCTTCAGGATGTGCGCGACCCGGTCGAAATAGTGCGCCCGGTCCTTGAGCGCCTCTTCGGCCATTCCCGAACCGATGACCGAGCCTTCCTTGAAGAACAGGCCGTGGCAGGCATGCGACATCACGCCTTCGTACAGCTCCTTGATCTGGCGGAGCTCCGACTGGTCAACTTTGACGGATCGCATGGACGGGGGCCGCACCGCCGTGCGCCGTATATATGTTCTCAGTTGGTCGGCGCCGGGTCGCCATCGCGCTCGTTTTCGGCCCCCTCGGACTCGGCGGGTGAGCCCCCGGCGGCGAGCGTCGATTCGAGGTCGTCAAGCGTGGTCAACCGCCCGGCCTGCACCTTCGGCCACGCATCCCGGCGGTCGAGGAGAACGGCCGGAAGTCCCGCACGGGCCGCCGCGCGTACATCGCTCCAGAAGAGGTCGCCCACGTAGGCGACTCGCTCCGCCGAGCTCCCGAGCGCCTCGACCGCGGTCCGGAACGCGGTTTTGTCCGGGACCGACGGGCCCGGGCTCTCCCCCGTGGCGAGCAGTAAGGTCTCGGGAAGTCCGCACCGATGGAGAAGCCAGCGCGCCGACTCCGCCGGAAGCGGGGTCACCGCGCCCACCTTGACCGATCGCGAGCGAAGGCGTTCCAGCGCGCGCGGGACGTCCGCGTACCGTTCGACCTCACCGGCCGGTCGCAGGAACCGACGGACCACCGCCTCCGTCTCGGGAACAGGGAGCGAATGACCGGCGACCGTGGCGAGCGTGCTCGCGAGGTGGGCTCTCAGCACCTCGACGTCGGCCGGCGACGCCTTGCCGGTGAGCCCCTGCCATCGGCGCCGGTCCCAGACCTTGAGCGCACGACGTACCGCGGCTTTCACGCGTCGCTCGCCGAGCACCGGGCCTTGGGGCTTCCACGCCCACTGCCAGGCCGCCGGCGTCTGGAACGGGATGAGAACGTCATCGAGGTCGAACAGGACCGCGTCGACCTCCTTTGGCCCGTAGGAAAGCGTCACGGTCGTTGCCGGCTCACGAGCGTCCGGTCTTCTGGAGCTCGAGGAGGTCCTCGGTGGAGACCTTCTCGCCCTTCTTCAGGCGGGCGAGGAAGTCCTCTTCCTTCGGTGGCTCGGCCTCGCCCCACGTCTGGGGGGCCCGGCCGCCGCGAGCGGCGTAGAGGAGCTTTTCGATGTCCCGGACCTCTTCGATCGCCGCGATGTGCGCCCGGTGCGCTTCGTCCGCTTGGGCCTTCACGTCGAGCAGGTGGGCCTGGACCTCATCCGCCTGGCGACGAAGGCCGTCCACGGACTCGTAGAGCGCGACCATCGCCTCGTGCTCCGTCTGCGCGTCCTCGGCGAGCTTCCCCACGGCCGCGTGGTGGTTCTCGGCCTCGACGCGGGCCTCGGTGAACGCCTTCAGCGTCTGCTCGACCTCGGGGTCCTGCCGGAGCTGTTCGTCCTGGTCACGGATCCCGGCCTCGAGGCGTTTCATCTCCTCGATGAGCCGCTTCTCCTGTTCGCCGGTGAGGGCGGTCGTCATGTGCCGGAACTCGAGCTCCTTCAACTCCTTGCGGAGGCGCCATACCGGCACCGCGCCGGGTCTCGGCTGGCGGTTGCGTTTCAATTCCTGGACGCGGTCCCCGAGCTCCTGGAGCTTTCGGTTCCACTCCTCACGCAGCCGCTTTTCCTCGCGCACCTGGGTGTTGAAGGTGTCGCGCAGCCGTCGATGGTCCTGGGCTTCCGCGCTCTTATCGTGGAGCTCGTCGAGGATCCGGGAACGGCTCTCGGCGGTCGCACGGGCCTCCGCGTTCAGCTGGTCGCGCTTCGCGCGCGACTCGTCCGCCTTCGCGTTGGACTCTGTCCGCTTCTTTTCAAGCTCTTCGATCGCGTCGGTCAAGGCCACCGCTCCGCCGAGGGAACTGCGCCCGGGTCGGGGAGAGTTTCGACAGGAGTGCGCGATATAAAGGCTTCCGAGCCGGGCAGGACGACGGTTTCTCCTGCCGCGTCAGTCTAATAACCGCGACCCTCGATGAATCGCGTCGTGGACGAGGTCGGCCGCATCTACGGCGACGTGGGACTGGGCCTGTTCCACATCAGCCTCTCGCAGCCCGTCGAGCGGGGGGACTACCTCGCCATCGACGACGAACTCCACGGAAAGGTCCTCTGTCAGCTCGACGACCTGAAGCGGAAGAGCGACCTCGGCCTCGAGGCCGCCGGCCTCCTCAAGCCGACCGAAGAGACCTCCATCCACGAGAACCTCCTGGGCGTGGCCCGGATCATCGGGTATCGGGACACCCAGGGGCTCGTGAAGCTCCCCACAATCCCGTTCCGGCCCGGCGCGCATGTGTTCCGCGCGGAAGATCCCCTGATCGCCGAGGTGCTCGGCCTCAAGCATCGGCCCAACTCCGGCGCGTACGTCGGGATGCTGCGGAACCACACGATCCATGTCGAGCTCGACATCAACGCGCTCGTCCAACGGCACGTGAGCGTCCTCGCGAAGACCGGCGGCGGGAAGAGCTACCTCCTCGGGGTCCTCATCGAGGAACTCCTGCGTCATCACGTCACCTGCATCATCATCGACCCGCACGGGGAGTACGGTTCGCTGCGCTTCGCCGCGGAGCCGAACGGCGTCCACGCGCGCTTCGGGGTCTCCGCGCAGGGGTTCGCGAAGCAGCTCCAGGAGTTCTCCCCGGACGTATCCTTGAACCCCTCCGCGAAGCCGCTGACCTTCTCCCTTCGCCACCTCGACCCGCGCGACCTCTTGGTCTTCATGGGCCTCACGAACGTGAAGACGTTCCTCGCTCCGCTGCGGCAGCTCATCGAACGGGTCAGCATCGCGAACCCCGACTTCACCATCCACGACCTCGTGAAGGCGGCCGAATCCGGCGAGGGGAACATCGCGGAGACCCTGCACGAGCGGCTCGAGTACGTCGAGCAGACGAAGCTGCTCGGCCCGCAGGGGACGAGCTTGAACGACCTCGTCAAGAAAGGCGAGGCGACCCTCATCAACCTACGCGGGTCCGCGCCGGACGTCCAGGAGCTCGTCGTCGCCCGGATCGCGTCCACGCTCTTCGACAATCGGAAAAAGGGGAAGATCCCCCCGCTCTTCCTCGTGGTCGAGGAGGCGCACAACTTCGCCCCGCAGCAGGGTCAGGTGACGTGTTCTCGGGTCCTCAAGAACATCGCGAGCGAGGGGCGGAAGTTCGGACTCGGGCTCTGCATCGTCACCCAGCGTCCGGCCCGGATCGACAAGAGCGTGCTCTCGCAATGCAACACCCAGCTGATCCTCCAGGTCACGAACCCGCTCGACCTGAAGGCGATCATCCAGTCGATCGAGGGCCTGACGAACGGGATGACCGAGATGATCCAGTCGCTCCCGGTCGGGACGGCCCTCATCACCGGCGGCGGCTACCACACACCGCTCTTCTGCGAGGTCCGCCCGCGCTCCACGAAGCACGGCGGCGAGAGCGTCCAGATCGTCGCGAACTAGCCCGCGGCGGCCCGCATGTGGGGCCAGCCCCCAACGCTCGGGAACGGTCGACCTACCCCTTCGGTGGAGCGGTCTCGAGGTAGCGGGTCACGAGACGGACCCCGAACGCGGTGGCCCCGACGTTCTGGTACGCGGGCTGGAACTTGCGCGTCTTCGACGTCGTGTACGCAGGCCCGGCGATATCGAGGTGCGCCCAGGGTGTGGTGCCGACGAACGATTCGAGGAACGCGGCCGCCGTGAGCATCCCGGCGACCGGGATCTCGGTCGAGTTCCGGACGTCCGCGATATCGCTCTTCACGAGCTCGCGGTGGAAATCGGTGAGCGGCATTCGCCAGATCGGTTCCCCGGTCGCGGCCGAGGCGAGGAGCAGCCCCTGCGCGAGCTTGTCGTCGTTCGAGACGAGGCCCGCGGTGTCGTCGCCGAGCGCCATGACCTGCGCCCCCGTCAGGGTCGCGAGGTCGATGATCTCGTCAGGCCGGTACTGCTTCACGACGTAACCGAGGCCGTCCGAGAGCACGACCCGTCCTTCCGCGTCCGTGTTGAGGATCTCGATCGTCTTCCCGTTGAAGGAGCGGACCACATCGCCGGGTCGGTAGGAGCTCCCGCTCGGGACGTTCTCGGCGCAACACATAACGCCGATCACGCGGGGGGGTACCTTGAGGGTCGCCGCTGCGCGCAGGATGCCGAGAACGGCGACCGCCCCCGACTTGTCGAACTTCATCTCCTGCATGCTGAGCGCCGGCTTGATCGAGATGCCGCCCGAGTCGAACGTGATCCCCTTACCGACGACCGCGACCGTCCGGCCGCGCCGGGCGCCGCCGGGGTACTCGAGGACGATCAGGCGGGGCGGGTGGGTCGACGAACCGCTCCCGACGCCCAGGATCCCGCCGCAGCCCATCTCGGCGAGCTTCTTTTCGTCGAAGACGGTGACCTTGAGCCCGAACTCCTTGCCCAGCGCCACCGCTTCCTCCGCCAGACGCTCGGGCGAGGCGGTGTCGGCGGGCAGGTTCGCGATGTCCCGGGTCCAGACCACCACGTCGTCGAGCGTGGCCTGGGCATTCGTGACCTTCTTGAGCGCGGCCTCGTCGCGCGAGAACTCCTCGCCGAGGTGGATGCTCGCCTCCTCGATGCCGCCCTCGCTCGTTGACTTGTATTTCGTGAACTCGTAGTTGCCGAGCACGGCACCGTCCGTGAGAGCGGCGACCGCCGCCTCGCTGTGGACGCTGTCGGCGACGAACGAACCCAAGCGGAACGCGACCGTGCGCGCTCCCTTCCCCTTGAAGCCCCGCACGACCTCTGCCGCGGCGCGCCGAACGGTGTCGGCGTTGAACTTGGCCCGTGGGCCGAGGCCGATGATGGCGATGCGGCCCTTTCCGTCGGGGCGGTGGAAGACCGTGAGCTCCTTGCGCTTCCCCTTGAGCTCCTTGCTCGTCCAGGCGGCCTTGATGAGCCCCTTGGTCGCCTCGTCCTCCTTCTGGAGCGTCCGAGGGAACGTGTCGTCCTTCTCCGGCCGTTCGAAGACGCCGCTCGCCGTGATATCCGCCGCGGCCGTCAGGCCGTCGCGGCGGTCGACCTGGACCTTCATGGTCCCTCGGTCGGTCTAGAACGAGGGTCGGATCTTCTGTCGGTCGATGCGAATTCCGGCGGGCGTGATGGCAAGCAGGTTCTTGGCAATCCCAGCGACATCGCCCCCCGTATCCTTTGCGATGTTCTTGAGGTCTACACTCATCCTCTTCACCGCCATTTGGTCGTTCGCAATGGACGTATAGTCGAGCAGAACGATGTCTCCCTGGTAGGCGAGCTTCGAGATCCCGTGCAGGTCCTCGAACCGAAGGATCTCGGCCAAACGGACCGTCCCCTTCTGGCCAGCGAGCGCGCCGGACTCGTCCTCGAAGCTCATGCCTCCGAGGTCGAGAAACGTTCCTTCTTCCAATGTATCGGACCCGTGGTGTCGCCGGAGAATGCCGCTTTTGCTCATGGAGGAGTGCCCCCGCTACCGGGAGCCTCGACGGAGGGGTTGCTTCTTAAGTCTATTGTTCCACGACGCCATCGACGTCCATCGGGACGCGCGTGGCCGGCGCGTCCGTGGAACGTCGCGGGAACCGCAGGCAGAACGTCACGCGGTACAGGTCCTGGCCGTTCTTTCGGCCGACGAGGCTCGAGGATTCCTTGAGACTGGCCCCGTACCGCTGTTTCGCGAGCTTCGCCACCGCCCGCGCCGCGAGCGTATCGGTGAAGAAGCAGTTCCACCCCTCGGGGAGCTCCTCCCGCCAGGAGACCGCTTTGCGCCAGTCGGGGCGCATCTCCCGGACGAGACGGACCCACTCTTCGTCGAGGCGGGCCCGCAACGGGATCGCCTTCTCGGGTCGTCCTTCGGCCGGTCCGCGCAGCTGGATCGTGGCGGTGTAGTACTTCCCGCTCCTCCGACTGCACTCGGGACAGCTCTTGTGGACCGTGCGCACCGAGAGCGGCACCTCGACCACGCGCTCGATGCCGCGGAAGCGGACCTCCGCGCGTCCGACGAACTCGCGAACGGTGGCGGTCGCGGACGTCTCGTCCCATTGGACCCGGCGGACGCCCACCGCATCGGGAACCTCGAGGAACGGCGTCAGGTCCTCGGACGTGAGGATCGCGCTCGTCCCCTGTCGGTCCCAGTGGGCTCCGATCTCGCGGCCTCCGCAGTGCGGACAGAGCGTCACGACGGCCCGCTTCGGGGCCGAAAGCAGTGTCATGCGGTCCGCCGCGCACTCCGCGCACACTCCGTCCACGAGCGGTCGGTCGGTGGCACCGCAGACGACACAGAACTCCCCGTCGGTCATGGTCCGGAACCGTGAGACGTAAGAACGGACGCTCTCCCTCGTAAGGTTCGCGGTAGGGGCCCGGAGGTCCGGACTAGCCGACCATGCCGAAGATCTCGGCGTGCGGCACGCCTCCGAGCGTGCCCATCCCCTCGGCGGCGACGAACCCGCCCTCCACCGCGAGCTGGAGGACACGCTCGCCGAGCAGGTTCGCGATGGTGGCGCGCTGGAGGGCCCAGAGGAGCTCCTCCCGGGTCACGCGTCGCTCCCCGTAGAACTGGGCCGAGATCTTGACGGTGCGACCCTTATCCCCGACGGGAAGGTCGCGGCCGATGAGTTCCGCGTCGCACGCCGCGACCACGAACTCCGAACGCACCCGGTGCACGCGCATCACGACCCCGTCGTCCACGGATTCCCCTCGGTCCGGTCTACCGGAGCAACGGCGGAGGATTTAGCGAGTACGCCGTCCGTCAGAACCGGACGAGCTGGAACTGGTTCGGGCGCGGCTCGATGATCTCGCCCTGGTTGCGCATCGTCTGGATGATCGAGTCCGCGCGGGCGGGCGAGATCCCGGCCTTCTCGGTCGCTTCGTGGTATTGCTCGAGGGTGAAGACCCCCGCCGGGTCACCCTGGAGCTCGCGCATGACCCGCATCGCGATGTCCATGCGCTCGCGCTGGCTGTGGCTCACGCCGGTCTGCGTGAGGTCGATGTCGAGCTTCCCCTCGTCCGTCATCGAGACGCGGCGCAGGAAGCTGTCCATTACGTGGATCGCCCGTTCGGCATCCTCGATCCCCACCTCGTTCGAGAGCCGGGCCTTTGCGGCGGCCTCGCTCAGGCGGACGAGCGCCTCGAGCTGACGCGCGGTGATGGGCACCGGGGCGTTCGGCTCCTCGCCCTGCCGCCGGACCTTAACGTAGTAGTTCTCGATCGCGTCGAGCGCCGGCTGCGTCAGCGTCGGGCGGACGGTGCGCCGGGCGAAGGCGATGTACTTCTTGAGAAGATCCGGCGGGAACGGCGAGCCGCCCGGCCCCGCGAACTCGGCGAACTCCCCCGGGTGCTCGACCTCGCGGGCCGACGCGAGGATCTTGTGCGAGAGGGTCCGGTCTTTCGCCTGGTCCGGGATGTCCCGGATCGAGAATATGACGTCAAAACGGGAAAGAAGGGTCGGTGGGAGGTCGAGCTGCTCCGCGACCGTTCGGTCGTTCGTGAAGCGGCCCCACTTCGGGTTCGCCGCGGCGAGGACGGGGCACCGGGCGTTCAGCGTGGAAGTGATACCGGCTTTCGCTATCGAGACCTGTTGCTGTTCCAGGCACTCATGCATTGCCGAGCGGTCCTCGGGGCTCATCTTGTCGAGCTCGTCGATGACCGCCATGCCGCCGTCCGCGAGCACGAGCATCCCCGCCTCGAGCACCCAGCGACCGCCGGCGAAGTCGTCCTTCACTGCGGCGGCGGTGAGGCCTGCGGCACTCGCCCCTTTCCCGGAGGTGTAGATTCCTCGAGGCGCAACTCTTGCGACGTACTGGAGGAGCTGGCTCTTCGCCGTCCCTGGGTCACCGACGAGCAGAACGTGGATGTCACCGCGGACCCGAATCCCGTCCGCGTGTTTCTTCTCGACCCCGCCGAAGAGCTGGAGGGCGATCGCTTCCTTCTCCTCCTCCATCCCCTTGATGGTCGGGGCGAGCGAGAGGACGATCTTGTCGACGACCGTGGGGTCGCCGCGGAACTGCTCGATGAGACGGAGGTCCTCGGGGGTCATCTCGATCTCCTCGTACTCGCGGGTCTTCGACTCGAACGAGTTCCCGAGGATCATGAGGTCGAAGGTCGTGTTGCGCACGACGCCGCTGCGCGAGGACATCGCGCGCTGGAAGCTCTTCAGCACCCCGTTGAGCACGACCCGGTTCCCCGGAAGGACCTTCCCCGTAAGGTCCTCGACGAGCAGGACCGACATCCCTTGCGGGTGGGCCCCGTGTTTGAGCGTCTCGGGGTGCTCCTGGATCTCGATCCTCTGGGCGTCCACGTAGGTCGACTCCTCGGCGATGAGACGGAAGCGGGTCCGCCCCTGGGTCTTCCCGCAGCCGCCCTGCGACTCCGGGCATTCGAGCGGCTCGCGGAAGACGAGGGAGGTCTCGTCCTGCCACTCGTGGAATTTCGTCCGGCACGAGACGCATTCGAAGACCGCGTCACGGATCTGGGGCCGGACCTCGCTGACCCGCCGCACGATGCCGTCGAGCGCGAGGAAGCGGTTGAGGTCGGATTCCCGGATCGCCCGCACGGCCCGGTGCGCGGTAAGCGGGAGCGCGACCACGCGGAGCCGGAGCTGTTCCGCCTCGGAGCCCGCGACGGGGAGGAGCTCCTTCATCGCACGGATGCCTGCGTCGATGACCTCCTCCGGGCGCTCGAGCAGGAGGTCCGCGAGCGGCGTATCGACCGAGTCGACCACCGAGAACGGGAGTTCGAGCGAGCGTTCCTCGGGGAATCTGTCGTGGAGGTGGAGGATTCGGGGTCGGAAGCCCCCTTCCTCGAGGACGGCCGCCCAGCGGCTCTGGAGCTCGGGCGGCGCGGGGAGGGTCCTCCTTGCAGCGACCATTCTGACGAACCTCCGTTACGGGTCGAGGCGGTAACGGTCGCGGGGGAAGAGGCGGGCCTCCCGTATATTGGAGAGCCCTGCCAGAACCTGGACGACCCGGTCGATGCCGAGGCCCCAGCCGCCGTGCGGCGGCATCCCGAAACGGAACGCCTCGAGGTACCCCGGGAACTTCTCGGGCACGAGGCCCGCGGACGCGATGTTCGCCGTGAGGTGGTCGAGCCGGTGCTCCCGGACGCCTCCGCTCGCGATCTCGAGCCCGCGGAAGCCGAGGTCGAAGTAGTTCGTCAACCTCGGGTTCGCGTCCTGTCGCTGGGCGTAGAACGTTCCCGCCTTGATGGCGGTCGGGTAGTCCGTGATGAAGTAGAGCGCGGCGCCGAACTCCCGCTGAACGCGCTCACCCACGGTCTTCTCGTCCTCGGTGCCGAGGTCCTCTTCCGACCCGGGGCGACCGAGCCATTCCATGCATTTCGCGAACGTCACCCTCGGGAACGGGGTCGTCGGCAAGGGGATGCGTTCGGTGAGGGGGTTCCCTCGGTCCGCGAGGTCCTTCTTCGTCGCGCCGAAGGCATCGGTCACGATCCCCTCGAGCGTTGACCGAACGTCCTCGACCGAGTCGATGAATCCCATCTCGGCATCGAGGCTCGAGAACTCCGTGATGTGGCGAACGGTGTCGGACGGCTCCGCCCGGAACGCGGGCGCGATCTCGAAGACGCGCTCGAAGCCCGCGCCGATCAGCATCTGCTTGTAGAGCTGGGGGCTCTGGGCGAGGTAGGCCTTGGTGTCGAAGTAGTCGACCGCGAACAGCGTCGCACCTCCCTCGGCCCCCTGGCGCAGGAGCTTCGGGGTGTCGACCTCGAGGAACCCACGGCGCAGGAACGCCTCGCGGAATCCCGCAAGGAGGCTCGAGCGCAGCTCGAAGACCGCTCGGACGGCAGGTTTGCGAAGGTCGAGGACGCGGTGGTTGAGTCGGGTGTCGAGCTCGGCGCCCACCTTGTCGACGATCCCGAGCGGAAGCGGCACCTCGGCCCGTGCGATGACCTCGACCGCGGTCGGAAGGAGCTCCACTCCGCGGTTCGCGCGCTCCGACCGGTTGACCGTACCCTCCACCGAAAGGACCGACTCGCGGGGGAGGTCGGCGAAGAGGGCGAAGAGAGCGGGGTCCGTCGTCCCTTTCTTCAGGGTGACCTGGGTCGTGCCGGAGCCGTCGCGAACGAGCGCGAACGCGACGCCTCCGAGGGCCCGGTAATCTTCGAGATGCCCCGAGATCCGGACGACCGCGCCGTCCAGCTCCTTGAGCTCACGCGAGAGCCGGCGCGGGGGCGACAGGGGACGCTACCTCCTTGCGGGCGAGGGCCGCCCGGACCAGCCCTAGGTAGAGCGGGTGCGGGGCCTCCGGACGGGAAAGGAATTCGGGGTGGAACTGGACCCCGAGGAAGAACGGATGCCGTGGGATCTCGAGGACCTCGACCCGCCCATCGACGCTCATCCCGCCGACGACGAGACCCTGGCTCGCGAGGGACTCGATGTACTTCGGATTGATCTCGTAGCGGTGCCGGTGGCGCTCCCAGATCTCCCCCTTGCCGTAGATCTCGGCCACCTTCGAGCCCGGCGTGAGGATGATCCGCTGAGCGCCGAGACGCATCGTACCGCCGAGCTCGTGGAGGCCCTTCTGCTCCTCGAGAATGCAAACGACCGGGTCCGGGGTCGACGAATCGACCTCGGTGGTGTTCGCCTTCGAGAGCCCGAGCAGGTTCCGTGCGGTCTCGATGGCGGCGAGCTGGAAGCCGTAGCAAACACCGAGGTACGGGATCCCCCCCGTGCGCGCCACCTCGATCGCCCGGATCTTGCCCTCGGTGCCGCGCGCCCCGAATCCGCCCGGGACGATGATGGCGTCCGAGCGTTGGAGGCGGGAGAGCAGCGACGGGTTCTTCGGAATGTCCTCCGAATCGTACCACTGGAGGCGGACCTCGACCCCGAGAGCGCCCTGGCAGTGGTGGAACGCCTCCGAGTGCGACAGGTACGCGTCCCGGAGCTCGGTGTACTTCCCGACGACCGCGACCTCGACCGAGCCTTCGCAGCGGCGGTACGTCGCAAGGAATTCCTTCCACGCGCCGTAGTCCGGCGGCCGTTCGGGAAGGCCGAGCAGACGCGTCAGGATCGAGCCGACGCCCTGCGCCTCGAGTACGAGCGGGACCTCGTAGATCACGGGCTGGTCGGGGACCGAGATCACGGCCTCGGGGGGGACGTCGCAGAAGAGCGAGATCTTCGCCTTGATGTCGGGCGTGAGAGGCAGGGGGCCCCGGGCGATGATGATGTTCGGCCGGATCCCGATCGCGCGCAGTTCTCGGACGGAGTGCTGCGTCGGTTTGGTCTTCGGTTCGCCTACGGGACCCACGACGGGAACGAGGGTCGTGTGCACGAACGCCATGTGGCCTTCGCCGAGCTCGTAGGAGAGCTCGCGCAACGCCTCGAGGAACGGCATCGACTCGATGTCACCGACGGTCCCGCCGACCTCGACCAGGACGACCTCGGCCCCGGCGGCCTGCGCCACCTCCCGGATGTTGCGCTTGATCTCCCCGGTCACGTGCGGGATGATCTGGACGGTGTTGCCGAGGTAGTCGCCGCGTCGTTCCTTCTCGATGACGGCGCGGTAGATCTTCCCGGTCGTGAGATTGTGCGTACCGACCAAGCTCTGGCCGAGGAAACGCTCGTAGTTGCCGAGGTCGAGGTCGGCTTCCGTGCCGTCGTCCAGCACGAAGACCTCTCCGTGCTGGTACGGGTTCATCGTGCCCGCATCGACGTTGAGGTACGGGTCGATCTTGACGATCGTGACCGGGATGCCCCGGGCTTTGAGAAGTCGGGCGAGCGACGAGGTCGTGATCCCCTTCCCGAGGCCCGAAATCACCCCGCCGCTCACGACGATTACCTTCACAATTCCTCCGACTCGTCCTTGTAGTAGGCCCTTCGCATAAAGCTGGTGGGAAGTAGCCGAGCGCCCGGCAAATGACGAACCCTGGTCCCTACCGGCACTGACCTCAGAACGGGACGCGCCGGCCCGAGGAATCTCGGTGGAAGGTCGCGAAGTCGAGGACCTTTTCGAGCCGGTCCGCCGGGAACACGGGCCCGTCGACACAAACGTGGTAAGGACCGAGCGCGCAGGCATCGCACATCCCGAGCGCGCACTTCATGTGGCGCTCCATCGAACAGAAGACCGGGACCGACCGCGTCGCGGCCGCATCGATCACCTTCTTCATCATCACCTCGGGGCCGCAGGTCCACACCGCGTCGAACGTTTCGGAGGCGAGCAGGTGCTCCGCGACGCCGGTGACGAACCCCTTCGTTCCTTCCGAGCCATCATCGGTAGCGACCTCGACTCGCGCCCCGAGGGCCCGAAACCTCTCCTTGAACAACAGCTCGGGGGCCTTCGTCGCTCCGAGGGCCACCGTGACCGAGCTACCCGACGTTCGAGCCCGGTCGGCCGCCGGAGCAAGGACGGCTGCTCCGGAGCCTCCGCTGACGATCAGGATCCGCTTCGGAGAGAGGTCGAACCGATTCCCGTAAGGACCCCGAATCCCGATCCGGTCCCCCTCACGGATCGATTGGACCCGTCGGCTCGAGTTACCCATCGCCTTGATGGTGACCCCTTTCGAAACGCCGTCGGTATAGGAGAGGGACATGGGGAGCTCGTCGTCCCCCGGCAGCCAAACCATGACGAACTGTCCCGGGTCGGCCGGAGAGGCGTAGGGAAACCGGAGCGTCACCGTCGAGGGCGTCTCGACGACCCGCTCCGTGACCGTCACGACCGAACGCACGGCGACCGGCTAGCGGGACGCCGATATTACGGCTCGGTCGGCGAGGCGAACGAGCGGCCTAGTCGCGAGGGACCGAAGGGGCTCGGTGCGCCACCCCGACCGCCTCTTCGAGGCGGGAGAAACCGAGCTCATCGAGCAGGGCGGACAGGTCGCGAGGGAGGCGCTCGAAGACCCCGATTCCCTCGAACGTCACCTGGGTGCCGACCTCGAGCGCACGCGCTCCGGCCATGACGTACTCGAGGGCATCCTTAGCGCTCGTGATGCCACCGACGCCGATCACAGGGATCGAGACCTTCTCGAAGATCTGCCAGACGCAGGCGAGACCCACGGGTTTGATCGCAGACCCGCTCAGGCCGCCGAGACCGTGCGCGAGGACGGGCCTTCGAAGGTGAACGTCGATCGCGATCGCACGCAGCGTGTTGATCGCACTGACCGCCGCGGCGCCACCTCGTTCGGCCGCCATCGCGAGCCCGGCCGCATCGTTCGTGTTCGGTGTGATCTTCGCGATCACTGGGATCGAGACCACGTTCGCGACAGCGCGGACGATCTTCTCGACGTCGGCCGGGGTGCCCCCGACCTCGGTTCCGAACCCCTCCGCATGAGGGCAGCTCAGGTTGAGCTCCAACGCGACCACGCCGGTCGCGGCCATCCGGACGGCGAGACGCGCGAACTCCTCGGCATCGCCCGCGAAGACCGACCCGATGACCGTGGCTCCGGCTTTCCTCGCGACATCGATCTCGCGCGGGTACTGGTCGATGCCCGGGTTCGGCAACCCCATCGCGTTGAGGAGGCCCCAGGTGTCGTAGGTCTCGATCGTGGGGTTCGGGTTGCCCGGCCGCGGCACGGACCCGATCGACTTCGTGATCACGCCCCCGGCGCCCGCTCTCCAGGCGCCGGCCAGCGACTCCCCGCTTTCGCCCCAGATCCCCGAAGCGAGAAGGAACGGGTTCCGGAGGCTCACGCCGGCACAGCGGACGGCGAGGTCGGCCACGGGAGGCGGGACGGGTGGTGCCCTTAAATCGACTCGCTCGGATGCTCGCGGGCCCATGCATCTCGAACGGCTGACGGACGCCGCCCGGGAGGCGCTGGAGAAGGCGTTCCAGCGCGCCGCGGAGCTGCGTCATCCATCGGTCGAACCGGAGCACCTGCTCTCCGCCCTCGTCGATTCGCCCGAGAGCCCGACCGCGGCGATGCTCAAGGGCCTCCAGGTCCCCGTCGATCGGCTCCTTGCCCGGGTCGCGGAGCGTTTGCAGAAGCTGCCGACCGCGGACCATGTGGCTCCCTCCGACCAATATCTTTCCCGCGACCTTTCGAAGGTGATCGACGCCGCGGAGGCGGAGGCCGCGAAACGAAAGGATCGCTACACCACCGCCGACGAACTCTTGCTCGGCCTTCTTTCGGTCCCGTCGCCCGCCCGCGCCCTGCTCGAGGAGTTCGGTGTCCGGCGACCGGCGGTCGAGGCCGCCCTTCAAGAGGTTCGTGACCCGGAACACCCGGTCGACAGCCGCTCGGAGGAGGCTCAATACCACGCCCTCGAGAAGTACGGCAAGGACCTCACGAACCTCGCTCGCGACCGGAAACTCGACCCGGTCATCGGCCGCGACGACGAGATCCGCCGTGTGATCCAGATCCTCTCCCGGCGGACCAAGAACAACCCGGTGCTCGTCGGCGAGCCCGGGGTCGGAAAGACGGCGGTCGTTGAAGGTCTCGCGCAACGGATCGCGACCAAGGACGTGCCCGACTCCCTGCGGGAGAGGCGCATCGTGGCCCTCGATATCGGAAGCCTACTCGCCGGGGCGAAGTTCCGAGGCGAGTTCGAGGAACGGATCAAGGCGGTGCTGAAGGAGGTCGAACGCTCGGACGGCCAGGTGATCCTGTTCATCGACGAGCTCCACACGCTCGTTCACGCCGGCGCGACGGAGGGCGGCGCCCTCGATGCGTCGAACCTCCTCAAGCCGGCGCTCGCGCGCGGCACGCTCCACTGCATCGGGGCGACGACGACCCAGGAGTACCGTCGGTACATCGAGAAGGATGCCGCCCTCGAGCGACGATTCCAGCCCGTGACCGTCGCCGAACCGACGGTCGAGGACACCGTCTCGATCCTTCGGGGGCTGCGGGAACGCTACGAACATCACCACGGGGTACGGATCCACGACTCCGCCTTGGTCGCCGCGGCGACCCTCTCCTCGCGGTACATTCCCGACCGTCACCTTCCGGACAAGGCGATCGACGCGATTGACGAGGCCGCGTCGATGGTCCGACTGAACCTCGATTCTCGACCGAGCGAGCTCGACCAGTTGTCGCGGCGAATTCGACAGCTCGAGATCGAGCGGACGGCCCTCGCCCGCGAGAAGGATGCGTCGAGCCGGGAGCGGCTCAAGACCCTCGATAAGGAGCTCGCGAACCTGAAGGAGAAGGAAAAGGGACTCCTCGTGCGCTGGCAGCGGGAGAAGGAGCACGTCGAGAAGCTCCGCGCCCTCCGCGCCGAACTGGAGGAAGCCAAGGGACAGGAAGAACAGGCCTCGCGTTCGGGAGACCTCGAGGCCGCCGCGCGACTCCGTTACGGGACGGTCCCGGACCTTCAGAAGAAGATCGACGCCCTGACGAAGGAGGCGGAAGGACCCGCCGCGGCGACGATGCTCCGCGAGGAAGTGACGGAGGACGATGTGGCCCTCGTCGTCTCGAAGTGGAGCGGCGTGCCGGTCACCCGTCTCCTCCAGGGGGAGATGAATCGGCTCCTTCTGATGGAGGAGTTCCTTCGGAAGCGCGTCGTCGGGCAGGACGAGGCGGTCTCCGCGGTCGCGAAGGCGGTCCGCCGTTCGCGCTCGGGCCTCGGCGACCCGAACCGGCCGATCGGCACGTTCCTCTTCATCGGCCCGACCGGGGTGGGGAAGACCGAGCTCGCGAAAGCCCTGGCCGAATTCCTCTTCCACTCGGAGAAGGCGCTCGTTCGGGTCGACATGACCGAGTACATGGAGAAGCACACGGTCGCCCGGCTGATCGGTGCGCCTCCGGGGTACGTCGGCTACGAGGCAGGCGGTCAGCTCACCGAGGCGGTGCGGACGCGACCGTACACCGTCATCCTCTTCGATGAGGTCGAAAAGGCCCACCCCGACGTCGTGAACGTCCTCCTCCAACTGATGGACGACGGACGGCTCACCGACGGACAGGGCCGGACGGTCGACTTCCGCAACACGCTCGTGATCCTCACGAGCAACCTCGGGTCGGAGCTCATCGCGGGGGCTCGGAGCGACGAGGAGCGACGCAAGCTCCTCGAGCCCGCGCTGCGCGTTCAGTTCCGACCCGAGTTTCTGAACCGCCTGGACGAAGTGGTGATCTTCCACGCGCTCACCGAACCCGAGATCGAGCAGATTGTCGACCTCCAGCTCGCGCAGGTCACGGCTCGGCTCGAAGACCGACGGATCCGCCTCTCCGCGACCCCCGCAGCGCGCACCCTCCTCGCCACGAACGGCTTCGACCCCACCTTCGGTGCCCGGCCGCTGAAGCGCACGATCCAGCGGATGGTCGTCGACCCGCTGACCGCGAAGCTCCTCGCGGGCGAGGTACGGGATGGGAGCGAGGTCAAGGTCGACGCGAAGGACGGAGCGATAGTGTTGTCCCTATCCGCGGCCAAGGGTGGGGGGAAGGCGTCATGACGACCTCGGTCACGATCGCGATCGTCGGGGCGCCCGACATCGCGAAAGAGCTCGGCAAGAAGGGCACCGCCTCCGACCTGACACTGTTCAACACGGTCACGGAAGGCCACGCGGCGACGATGCTCGAGCCGACCCAGTTCCCGGAGAAGTTCTCCCCGCTCCTCAACGTGCTTTCCATGGCCGATCATTGCTTGCTGGTCGTCCCCGAGCTCACGCGACCGATCGCCGAGACGATCGCGACCGTCGAGCTCGCCGACGTCCCCACGACCGTTGTCCTCGGACCCGCGGTCGGCGAAGGAGAGCTCGCCCGCGCGCTCAAGGGGGGTCGGCTCGAGACCGCTCCGCGTCTCCCGCTCGATTTCCCCAAGCTCCGGGAGGTCCTCGAGACCTGGAGGGCGCCGCTCGTGGACGGCCCCGTGATGGTGCCGATCGACCATGCCTTCCCGGTGAAGGGCGTTGGCGCGGTCGCCCTCGGAGTGGTACGTCGGGGGACGCTGCACGGCCACGACCGTCTCCGGCTGTGGCCGACCCCCAAGGTCCTCGACATCCGATCGATCCAGGTGCACGACATCGACCGGAAGGAAGCGGAGTGCGGGGAGCGGGTCGGCATCGCCCTCAAGGGGGTGGACGCGGACGAGCTCTCCCGGGGCCAGATCCTCGCTCCCGACGGTTCGCTCTCGGAGGGCGGCGAGGTCCGAGGGAGCTCCTACCAAAAGTGTCGATACTACCGGGGCGACGCCGGGGTCGGTGCGGCGGTGCATCTCTCGCACGGACTCCAGGTAGTGCCGGCCGAGATCGGTGAGCTCGCTGCGGGCGGCGTGCGCGTGACCGCGAACCGTCCGGTCGCCCGCATCGCGGGGGCCCCGGCCTACCTGGTCGACCTCTCCGTGCCGACGGGTCCCCGGCTCGTAGGTCGGTTCACCGTCGGAACCTGATCGTACCGGCCCGGGCGACGGCGCGCCGAGTCCCGGCGAGAGGGTCGCTTACGCGAACATCGTGACGGACTCTTTGCGGAGCTCTTCCTCGCCGACGACCTTCTCGATCGCCCGGTCGAAGTCCGCGGTCGTCACACTGTCGCGCTCTTCGCGGATCGCCCACATTCCGGCTTCGGTGCAGATGGCACGGATGTCCGCGCCCGTAGCACCCTCGCAGCGGTTCGCGAGCGCCTCGAAGTCGATGGGCTCGTGGAGCGCCATCCCGCGGGTGTGAATCTTGAAGATGTCGGCCCGGCCGCCGTAGCCCGGGACAGGGATCTCGATGATTCGGTCGAACCGACCGGGTCGCAGGAGGGCATCGTCGAGGATGTCGGGGCGGTTGGTCGCGGCGATGATCTTGACGTTCGCGAGCGGCTCGAATCCGTCCATCTCCGCGAGCAGCTGCATCAACGTCCGCTGGACCTCGCGGTCGCCGCTGGTGGCGACCTCCAGTCGCTTCGCGCCGATCGAGTCGACCTCGTCGATGAAGATGATCGTGGGAGCCTTCTCGCGGGCCAGCTGGAAGAGCTCGCGGACGAGTCGCGCTCCCTCTCCGATGTACTTCTGAACGAGCTCGCTTCCCACGAGACGGACGAACGTCGCGTTTGTGTGGTGCGCGACCGCCTTCGCGATGAGGGTCTTCCCCGTTCCGGGCGAGCCGATGAGGAGCACACCCTTCGGCGGGTCGACGCCGACCTTCTTGTAGAGGTCGGCCCGGAGCAACGGGTACTCGACCGCTTCGCGGATCTCACGGATCTGGTCAGAAAGTCCGCCGATGTCGGTGTAGGTGACCGAGGGCTTGTCCACGATCTCGCTCGCGGTGACGAGCGGGTCGAGCGACGCCGGAAGGACGCCCATGACCGCCAGGGTCTGCTTGTTGAGCGCGACGCGGCTTCCGACGGTGATCTTCCCATGTTCCACGGTCTCGGCGGAGTTCACAACGAAATCCGGTCCGGTGGATGACTTCACGATGACACGCCCGTCCGTGAGCACGTCTCGGACGCTGCCGACGATGAGCGGAGGGTAGCGCAGGCGGTCGAGTTCGGTCTTGAGCCGCTTGACCTCCCGTTGAAGGCGCAGGATCTCGGCCTCCATGTAATGGCGCTCGCTCTCGACGCGCTTGATCGCCTCGGCGAGCTGGGTGTTCCGCAACTCGAGGAAGTTGAGGCGGTCGAACGCATCGTGCTGCGCGGCGGGCGCTTCAGGTTCGCTCATGGTTGCCAATACTGCCCTGACACGGTAACGTCACCAATCATACAGCGGGTCGGCTTATAAGTACCGACGATTGGAACCTCGGGGCGAGGTCGATGTCCGTCCCCCGCGAACTGGTCGCCCGCGCATTCGCTCCCGGCCACGTCACGGGCATCTTCCGGCCGGAGGCCACCCAGCGTGACCCCCGAGCTCGCGGGTCGGTCGGCGCGGGCGTCGTACTCGAACTAGGGGCCCGGGCCGAGGCCCGGTTCGCGCCGGGTTCCCGCTCGGGCGTCCGAGTGGTCGCAGACTCCCCCGGGTCGTGGCCCATCTCGGAGGACGTGGCCCGTCGATTGGCCGCTCCGACCCCGGGCCTCCTCACGGTCCGTCTGACGCACGAGCTCCCGGTCGGTCAGGGATTCGGTATGAGCGCCGCGGGAGCTCTTGCCACCGCCCTCGCGGTGGGATCTCTTTCGAACCGGTCGCGTGGGCACGCTGTCCGTGTCGCCCATCTCGCGGACCTCTTCGGGGGCGGCGGTCTGGGAGGCGTCGCCGCCATCCTCGGCGGAGGCCTCGAGATCCGAAGGCGTCCGGGAGTCCTTCCCTTCGGGGAGGTGGTGCATCGACGCTTCCCGCTGGCAATGCTCGTGGGGGTCGTCGGACGAACCATTCCATCCCCGTCGGTGCTCGGAGACGCGGAAGCGCTCCGTCGGATCACGGACGCGTCCCGCGGCTGGGAAGACCTCTCCCGGCACCCCTCCGCCGATCGATTCTTCCGGTGGAGCGAGCGATTCACCGACCGCGCTGGCCTCGCTTCCCCGGCGGTGACCCGAGCACTCACGGCGCTCCGACGTCGGGGGGCGGTGGCGTGTCAGGCCATGTTCGGTCAGAGCTTCTTCGCCGTCCCGCGATCGCGTGAAACGCGAACGGCGTGCCTCGAATGGCTCGAAGGGGAAGGGGTCCGCGCCGTCGAGATCCGCGCCTCCACGTGCGGCGCCCACCTCGTCCACACGGGCACGAGGCAGAGCGTTTTCCCTCGGGCTCACCGACTTTGAGCTCCGCAAGCCTTTTAGTGAAAGGCCCGTCTTCGCCGCGCCCATGACCCGAAAACCGGCCCGCATGTACCGCAAGATCGAGGGGCAGATCTACACCCGCCAGGAGTACATGGGCGGGATTCCGACCTGCCGGGTGACCCAGTTCGATACCGGCAACCTTCGCACCGTGTTCCCCTTCAGCCTCTCGCTCGGCATGGAGGAAGCGGCTCAGGTCCGGGACATCGCGCTCGAAGCGGCGCGCGTCAGCGCGGTGCGGGTCCTCGAGAAGGCGGCTCCCAACGAGTATCACCTCAAGGTTCGTCGCTTTCCCCACCAGATCCTGCGCGAGCACAAGATGGCCATGGGCGCGGGGGCGGACCGTATCTCGGCCGGGATGCGGCGCGCGTTCGGCAAGCCCGTCGGTCACGCCGTGCGCGCGGGCATCGGCAGCGAACTGCTCACAATCCACACGACCAAGGCCCATCTGGACTCGGCCAAGGAAGCGCTACGAAAGGCGTCGCACAAACTTCCGGTGCGCACCCGGGTCATCATCCGGGAGCGGCCTTCGTAATCGGTGGGGCCCGCACCACGAGCACCGGGCACGGTGCGTGGGTGACGAGGGCGCTCGACACGCTTCCGATCAGTAGGCGCTTGGTGGCGGAGAGCCCCCGCGACCCGACGACCACGAGGTCGGTTGGGTGGGCTTCGAGGTGGGAGAGGAGCTCGTCGGTCACCACACCCTCGATGCATAATCCCGTGACCGCCGCCACTCCCGCGGCCTCGCTCTTCTTGACCGCCGCGTCCACGAGCGCCTGATAACGGGGCACCTCTTCTCGGCCGCCCGCGGTGGCAACGTACGGGCCGGCGCTCGGTAGATAGACAGGCACGAACGGCGCGATCGCCAGGATCGTGAGCTCGCTTCCGTACTGCTTTGCGAGGTCGACCGCTGCATCGAGCGCCATCTGGGAGTTGGAGGAGCCGTCGATGGCGACCGTGATCCGTTCAAAACGAGAGGACGCCATGGCGCACGGCAATGGGCCCGGTGCTACATGGAATTTCCGGGAACGGCATCCGTGAGGACCGAGATTGTGCACGGAGCGCTCCCGCAACTGTTTTTATGGATGCCCCGCCTCAAGCCGCCGGCAGGGTGACTCGATTGACCCCCATGTGCACGAACTGCGGAGCGTCGGATTTCGTCTGGGCGAACGACCTCAAGACGGGCGGGCTCGGCGGCGGTTCGCTCTCTCTACGCTCTCGCGGCGAGCTCTCGCTCGGCACCCGGATCTGCCGTGCCTGCGGCCACGCCGACCTCTTCCTGAAGGACCCCGCAATCCTCAAGATGCCGCACACCTGGAAACCGGGAGAGTTCACTCCCATCACGCCGCGGCCGGCGGCGCCTCCTCCGCATCACGCATCGCACTCCGAGACGATCCCACCGGCCGAACCGGTGCCCTCCCTCGTGCCACCGACTCTCCCGGAACCACCCTTCGCGTCAGCTCCTCCCGCTCCGCCTCCCCCCGCCCGTTACTCGCCGGCACCCAGCGAAGAGCCTCCAGCGCCTTCAAGCCCGCCGGCCGTTCCCGAATCACCACCACCGATGGCTGCTCCACCGCCACCCCCTCCGGAGGAAGGCGGCCGGAAGCAGGGTCGCCGTCGGGGCTCGAGGACGAAGAGCAGCGACGAAACGCCCCCTCCGCCACCTCCTCCCTGACGCAACGGTCATAGTCTGGCCCGAGGTCGTGGGGGGCAGACCGTGCCCTCGGTCGTGGCACGATTGAGTCCCGGGTGGGCTCCGGCAGGGTGGAACGTGGGCAGGCCGGGTCTTTAAATATCTGTTTAAATAGTATAAATACACCGGTGACGCGCATCCGAATCGAGAACGTAGTGGCCTCGACCACGCTCGGAGACGAACTCGACCTGCAATCGATCGCCTTCACTCTCGAGGGGGCGGAGTACGAGCCCGAACAGTTCCCGGGACTCATCTACCGGCTCAAGGACCCCAAGACCGCGATCCTCCTGTTCCGCTCGGGCAAGGTCGTCTGCACCGGCGGAAAGAGCATGCGTCAGGTCGAGGATTCGATCCGGCTCGTCTCGGAGATGATCCGTAAGGGGGGCCAGAAGATCCTCGCGCGGCCCAAGATCCAGGTACAGAACATCGTCGCCACCTCCGACCTCGAGAACGAGATCAACCTGAACTCGATCGCGATCACCCTCGGCCTCGACCGCGTGGAATACGAGCCCGAGCAGTTCCCCGGACTGGTCTGCCGTCTCAAGGAGCCGCGCGTCGTCGTGCTTCTGTTCGGAAGCGGTAAGCTGGTCTGTACCGGCGCCCGGCGACCCTCGGACGTCTCGCTGGCCGTCGAGCACATCACGAAAGAGCTCCAGGATGCGGGCCTCTTGCGCCGAGGGCGCAACCGGGAGTACTCGGAGTCGAACCGGGCCCCTCGCAATTCTCGGCCCTCGGGCGCGGTTCCTGCGCCACCCGTGGCGGGCCGAGCCGGGGCGTCCTCCACCTCCACGACCGGATTCTCGACGTAACCTGCGTTCGGTCGGTCGCGGATCGGGCCTGCCGGGAGGGCGAAGCCTCGGGCGGGGTCCTGCTTCTCTCTTCGCAATCGCAGCATCGAAGGTCCTAATCGTTCCCCCCCGGAGTACCTTCGAATCGAGCCACCGCACCGGTGCGCGGTCAATCCCGGTTCACTTGTCCTTCATGATACGGTGCGGTCGACCCAGGCGAAGGAGTCCTGAGCGCGATGAGCCCACGCAGGGAACGGCACCGCGCCGGTCGCGGATGGGCCGTTGGCGTTTCCGTCGTCCTGCTGATACTGGCCGCGCTCCTTCTCACGATGGAGGTTGCTCCGGTCTTGGGGTCCGAGCGATCGGTGTCGACCGTCATCGCGCCGGTCTCACTCACCGCGGCTCCCGAGAATTGTTCCTCCACGATGCTCGCGAGCCTTTCCGCTAGTCCCGCGAACATCTCCGTCACCCCCCTCGAGGTTCGGACCTTCTCGGCCACCGCGGACAGCGCGTGCGGAACTCCGCTCGTACAGAATGTCAATGTTTCGTGGTGGCTTTCGTCGGTCTCGCTCGGAACGCTCAGCTCGAGCTCGGGGACGACCACGGCCTACACGGCTTGCCTCGCCCTGATGGATGGAATCCTTCACCTGAAGGCGACCTCGGGAGGCATCACTCGCTATGCGAACTCCTCGATCTCCGTCTCGTTGCACTCCACCCCGGGCCAGAACCCCCCTCCGGGCTCCTCCGACGGGGCCTCGGGGGGCGCCGGATCGTCGAGCCCGGTCGCAGTTCCTTGGGGGGCGCTCGCGATAATGGTCGCCCTCCTCGGGGGGGCAGCCATCGTCCTCGTCATCGGTCGCCGAAGAGGGGAGTGATCGAGCGATGGGGTACGTGAACGCGAGCCCGACGACCTCCAGCCGTCGCGAGTCGCCGCTGTTCAGCCTTCTGACCTTGCGTCGGACCCGAGCCCTGGTCCGGGGTCGTCGAGGAAGGGCGGTGGCTGTCAGCATCGCTGTCCTCTATGGCTTCGTTGCCCTGCTCGCGGGCTACATGCTCCAGTTCGGCTCGACCGGCTCCTCCGGCACGACGGTCGAAGTGCTCACGAACTCACACTCTCCGGCCTGGTGGAATTACCCGGCCCTTCTCGTCATCGCGCCGGGAGGACTCCTGGCCCTCCCCTTCCTTGCCGCGGTCTCGATGGTGCTGGTATCGGTCGGAGTGGGCCTCGGGATGGGGGCGGGGATCCTCCTCGCGACCCGGTTCTTCCGTTCCTGGAAGTCGGCCCGGGCGGAGGGGGGCGGGACGAGCACCCTCGCGGGACTGACTCCCGCCATGGTGGCGCTCCTCACGCTCGGGGCATGTTGCTCGACGAGCGCCGCCGCGGTCGGGGGGATCGGGGCCCTCGCCGAGGCGAGCGGGACCTCCTACGACCAGATCCTCCTCAACCCGTGGTTCCTGAACGTCTTCCAGGTCACGATCCTGGGCATCGCACTTCTCGCTCAGGAACAGTTGATCGCCGTTTACGGGAACCTTGTGGGGTCCCCGCCGGTAATCGCACCGAGGGCCACCGCCCCAGCGACTGTCGAGGCGCTTCGCGTTCGTTGGCCGGCCCTCACGCTCCGAATGTTCCTGGTCATCGCAGGGACCCTCTGGGCTCTCGCTCTTCTCATCGAAGTGGCCTCCCCCACCCCGGGCGCACCCATCGCAGCATTCGTCATTGGGGCCCTCTGGCAGCACGCGTTCCTCGGAGGTATGGCCGTCGCGGCCGGGCTCGTGCCGGCGATCCTATTGGGCGTCCGCTCCCAGGGCCGGTTCCACAGGCTCGTCTCGGTAGGTCGGGCGCTTCTCTTCGCGGGAGCGGCGTCGGTCGTCGTCGGAGCTCCTCCCCCCCTCAGCACGTGGGGGATCTACGGCCTCGGCAACGAGATCCTTGGCGCCGTGGGAGCCCCCGGAAACCTCGGAGGCGTGGTCGCGCCCGGGGGGAGCGGGGTCGCCGTCGACTTTGCTGTTTCAGCGCTCTATGCGGCTCTGGGGTGCCTCACCATGTTCCTCGCGCTCCGTCCGGGTCGGCTGCTTCGGCGACTGGCGGTGCGTGAGGAACGGGCGGTCGGTCTCCGGGAAGAATCACCTCACCTTCCCTCTACCTCGGGAAAGAGCATCCCGGGACGCGGGGCAGGCGCCCTCGACGACCCGGTCTGACCCCTCGCCGCTCAACGGCCGCGTCAACCCTAATTCCTGTCCAAGTACACGCCCCACGCGTCGGGTTCGACCGCCGCAATCACTCAGGCACCGGTCCATCGGGGCGGACGTTTCTCTCGGAACGCTGCGCGGGCCTCCCGGTTGTCGGGGCTGTCTCGGAGGGGGTCGGCCAGCTCCTGTTCGAGCCTCAGACCTTCGACGAGGGGCAAGGAGAGACCTCGACGGACCGCCGCGAGGGCCGTTCGGACGGCGCGGGGAGGATAGGCGACGATGACCTTCGCCATCGCGCGGGCTTCCCGCTGAAGACGGGAGAAGGGGTACACGTGATTGACCAAGCCGAGGGCGTAGGCCCTCTTCGCATCGATCGGCCGGGCGGTAAGTATCATCTCAAGGGCGGCGGCCGGCGGCACGGTCCGGGGGAGTCGCTGCGTCCCTCCCTGTCCGGGGATGATTGCCCATCGAACCTCGGGCAAGCCGAACGTGG
Organism: Thermoplasmata archaeon; assembly: GCA_050013595.1. Lineage (GTDB taxonomy): Archaea > Thermoplasmatota > Thermoplasmata > Lutacidiplasmatales > UBA184 > Lutacidiplasma. The sequence continues at coordinate 29,374 of JBEKEY010000008.1, forward strand.
CGTTCGCACTCGCCAGGCGGATGTCACACGCCAAGGCCAGTTCGAGCCCGCCCCCGAGACACATCCCGTTGACCGCGGCGATCACCGGCTTATAGACCTCCAGGTTGCGGGTGATGCCGCCAATCCCCGGCTCTCGATTCCAGACCTCCACCCGCCGTCCGGCCGGGACGTTCCGGTAGAAATCACCCATCCGCTTGAGGTCGACCCCGGAGCAGAACGCCTTCGTCCCCGCCCCGGTGAGGACCGCTACGCGAAGGTCGTCCTCATCACGAAAGCGTTCCCAGGCCGCCACGAGCGCCGCGTGGGACTCGGGGTCGATGGCGTTCAGTGCCTCCGGGCGGTCCAGGGTGATCCAGGCGATGTGTCCATCGGTTTCGAAATGGACCGGCATTATTCCACCACCTCGCCCCACTTCTTGGAGTTAACGGCAAAGAACTCGCGAACTTCGCGTTTTCCTGCGTTCGACGGGCGACCCCTGACCGGTACGGGACAACGAGCATCATCCACGGGCCATCTCCGTAGTCGGAGGACGGTCGGATGGCGAAAGCGCGCCCGAAGCAGGTCGTTTCCGAGAGGGAACGTGACGTACTCGCACCGATGGCACCGGAGGAGACCGAGTTCCGGGATCTCCTGTATGAGAAGCGCGACGGCGTTGCACGGATCACGCTCAATCGCCCCAAGGTGTACAACGCCTATGCCACGGGCACGCTGCGGGAACTTTCCCGAGCGGTCGAAGACGCCTCGGTCGACGATGCCGTCGGAGTCATTGTCCTCACGGGCGCGGGATCGACGGCCTTCTGCACGGGCGGCGATGTCCGCGAGTATGCCGAACGTTACACCAAACGCCCCCGGGACTACTGGAAGTACATGGGGCTCTTCGAGGGGGCCGTCGAGGCCCTCCTACGGTGCGGGAAGCCGACAATCGCGCGTCTCAACGGCATCACCGTCGGCGGCGGAAACGAGCTGCATCTTGCCTGCGACCTCTCGGTCGCGGCATCCCACGTGTATCTCGGGCAGGTGGGCGTGGGCGTCGGCTCGGTGGCCTGCGGAGGCGCCACTCAGTGGCTTCCGCTCGCGGTCGGAGACCGCCGGGCGCGCACCATGCTGCTTCTCAACGAAAGGGTCCCAGCTCGCCAAGCCCTGGATTGGGGCCTGGTCAGCGAGGTCGCGCCGTCGGTGCGACACGGGACGCAGTTCGTCGACGAACCGACGACGGAGGAGGTCAGCCTCGCACAACACGGCCAGAAAGATTACCGGATCGACCTAGCGCCGCTGGACGCGGCGGTCGACCAGCTCAGCCACCGCCTCCTCGGGATGTTCCCGGAATGCCTTCGGTACACAAAGCAGCAGGTGAACTTCTGGAAGGAGCTGTCGTGGCACAGCACGGTGGGTCACGGCCGCGAATGGCTTTCCCTCCATTTCGCCAATCGAGAACCCCAGGAGGGAATGAACGCGTTCGTCGAAAAGCGACCTCCCGACGTGGCGGGCCTCCGACGCCGCCTCGCGGAAGGAAAGGGCGAAGAGTTCCTCTTCGGTCGCCCGGTCCGACTTTGCTCCAGCTGCGGGGCCAAGGGACTCCCGGAAGATTTCGCGTTCTGCGGACGGTGCGGAGCTCCGATCCCTTCGCCGGGCGCGCCCGAGGGGTGAGCCCATGTCGGACGTCGCTTTGGGACCTTCGGCTCCCGGAGGAATCTCGCCTACGTTCCTTCGCGATGCCCGCGCCCTCCAGCGCAAGCTCGTCGAGGAGTACTACGGCCAGCTGTCGCAGACCGAAACTCCGCATCGACCCGTCGCCTACATGCTGGTCGGAGGAAACCTCACCGAGATCCTCCGTTCGTTCGGTTACGACGTTGTGTTCCCCGAGATCGTGGCGCTCAACTGTGCGATCAAGCACCAATCGCTCGACAACATCCTGCACGCCGAGTCGCTCGGGTACGGGCTGGATGTCTGCGGTTATGTGAAGAACGACCTCGGCCTCCAGGACCTCGGCGGAAAGACGTCGTTCGGTCAGATCCCGCGCCCCGATCTTCTCGTGTGCAGCTTCTCCGGCTGCTATATCTATGTGAAGTGGTGGGAGGCGCTCTCCGAGTCGTACGGCGCCCCGCTGTTCATGTACGACGTGCCGTACATGCGGGAGGAGACTCCTCGCAAGGAGGACATCGACTACCTCGTGAGCCAGCTCTGGGAGCTCATCCACCTCCTCGAGAAACGTACCGGCCGGGCGTTCGACATGGACGAGCTCAAGCGGGTCCTGGCCGAATCTCGTCGCGCCGAGGAGGGGTGGGTCGAGTTCCTCCGCGCCGGTCGGCTCCGTCCGTCCCCCATCGAGGCCTACTTCGAGTCGATCTTCTACATGTTCCCCATCAACGTGCTTCGGGGAACTCCCGAGGCCGCGGACTTCTACGACGTGGTGAATGCGGAGATCCGAGCGAGGGTGCGGGATGGGAACTATCCCCTTCCGGAGGAGAAGTACCGAGTCCTCGTCGAAGGAGTTCCACCGTACACCAACTACCGGACGTTCTGGGACTTTTTCCGGAAGTGGGGGGCGGTATCCGTGGTCGCGACCTACCCGAAGGTCGGCGGGCTCTTCGACCGCGGCTTCCGGCACGACCCGAGCCGGCCGTTGGAGAGCATCGCCGAGTACAGCCTCGGCGCCTACGTGAATCAATCTTGGCCGCTGCGCCGGAAGATCATCGCCGATTACGTGAAGGAGTACCAAGTGGACGCTGCCATCATCCATGGGATCAAGTCCTGCCGTTCGTTCACGGCCGGCCAAGGTGATCTGAGGGACTGGTTGATCCACGACCAGGGGTTGCCGACCCTCTATATCGAGTCGGACCACCAGGACCCTCGTTACTTCGCGCCCGCCCAGATCAAGAACCGAATGGACGCCTTCTTCGAATCCCTCGATCAGCGGCGGGCCGTTGCGGCCCGCGCGGGGGCCGTCCCCGCATGAGCGTCGTGGTCGCGGGAGTGGACATTGGCTCGACAACGGCGAAGTGCGTGCTCCTTGGCGAGGATTCCCAGATCCTCGGGAAGTCGCTGAACGCAGTCGGCGTCGATATCGTGAAGGACGCGGAACGCGCCCTCGAGGCCGCGCTCACGGACGCTCACCTTTCCCGCTCCGACGTATCGTTCATCACCGGCACCGGCTACGGTCGGTACAAGGTCTACTTCGGCCAGCTCATCGTCACCGAGATATCCTGCCACGCGCGGGGGGCCAATTTCCTCTTTCCCGGGACACGCGTCGTCATCGACATCGGCGGCCAGGACACGAAGGCGATCCGGGTCAACGAGAAGGGCGAGGTCGTGGACTTCGCCATGAACGACAAGTGTGCGGCCGGGACGGGGCGGTTCCTCGATGTGTGTGCCAACGCTCTGGGGTACGATGTCGGCGAGATCGGGCCGCTATCCCTGCAGGCTCGGCGCGCGGTGAAGATCACGAGCACCTGTACGGTCTTCGCGGAATCCGAGGTCACGTCGTACGTCTCGCGGGGCAAGGACCCGAAGGACATCCTTGCGGGGCTGCACGCCAGCATCGCGAACCGCACCCTCTCCTTGATGCAGCGGGTCGGCGTGGAACCCGAGATCACCTTCACCGGGGGCGTCTCCCAGAACGAGGGCATGGTACAGGCCCTCCACCGTCGGCTCGGGGTGCCGGTCAACGTGAGCCCTCTCTCCCAGTACCTCGGGGCCTTGGGAGCGGCACTCCACGGTCGCGAGCGACTCGCGGGAGGTGCTTCGTGATCACCGGCGGCCTCGACCTCGGGGCGGGGGTTGTCAAGGGTGCGTTGCTCGAAGACGGCCGTCGGGTGCTCGCGACGGCCTCGGTCCCGTCGCGGGGGACCCCGGTCGAGGCCGCGCGCCATCTGCTGGACGAGTTGGGGGAAACGGCGAACATCGCTCCCGGCGACGTGGACTACCTCTGCACGACCGGCTTCGGTCGGTATACGATCCCCGAACGGAACCTGCAGGTCAGCGACTTCACCTCCTCGGCGCGCGGCGCCGTCTTCCTCTTCCCCAAGACCCGGATGGTCGTCGACATCGGAACGCAGGCCTCCCGGACCATGTCCGTCTCCGAAACCGGGAAGGTCCTCAAGTTCAAGATGAACGAGAAGTGCGCCGCCGGAGCGGGACGCTTCGTCGAGCGGTGCTCGAAGTACCTCCAGGTTCCCCTCGAGGAAATGGGTCCGAAGGCGCTCGCGGCCGAGCACCCGAAGCTCATCTCGAGCGTCTGTGCGGTCCTCGCCGAGACGGAGATCATCAACAACGTCGCGGAGGGCGTCCCGCTGCCGGACATTCTGATGGGCGTTTTCCTCTCCCTCTCCCAGCGCGCATATTCCCTCATGCGATACGTGGGCATCCAGCCGGAGGTCACGCTCGTCGGGGGCCTCGTCCGCAACGTCGGGATGGTGAAGGCGCTTCACGACACCGTCGGAATGGACGTCAACGTCGCGCCCGATGCGTACTATGCGGCCGCCCTCGGCAGCGCGATCCTCGGGCATTCCCGCCTCGTGAAGCTCGCCCAGGCTCCGCGCGCGGCAGGAGGATAGGGCATGCCCGAGCTCCTGCAGATCCGGTCTCTGCCCGGGGAGTCCGTGGACGGCGGGATGCCCCCCGGGATAGAGATCTCGTCGGATTTTCGGGAGTTCACGCAGACGAAGTCCATCGAGGACGTGGTCCGTCTGGCGCAGGAAGTGCTCGCGGACCCGACCTTCCCGACGGTCCGGGCGTGGCGGAAGAGTGGCGGCAAGGCGGTCGGCTTCTTTCCCGTCTACACCCCCCAGGAGCTGGCCCACTCCTTTGGCATGCTCCCGGTGGCGATGCAGGGCGGCGGGGAGAACCTCGAGATCAGCCGCGCGGATGCCGCGCTCGGATCCTTCCTTTGCTCGATCTCGAAGTCGACCCTCGAAATGGCGCTCACGGGCCTCCTCGACCCGTTCGACGCGTTCGTGTTTCCGTACATTTGCGACGTGAGTCGCAACCTCGATGGGATCTTTGCCCGGGTACTGCCCGAACGTCCCTCGCACATGCTCCACCTTCCCCAGAACTTCGCCTCCCCCGCCACGATCCCGTTCCTCGTAGCGGAGTACAGGAGTCTCATCACAAAGCTCGAACGAGTCGCCGGCCGCCCGTTCTCGCAGGAAGACCTGCGCGCCTCGATCGAGGTCTTCAACGAGCAGCGGGCGCTCGTCGCACGGCTCGCCGCGCTCAAGCGGGATGCACCCTGGAAGGTCACCCTGCTCGAGTACTACCTCCTGCTTCGCCTGGGAGGACTCCTTCCCCGGGAGGTCCATATCCCTCTGCTGCGGCGTGCGCTGACCGAGCTCGAAGGAAGGGATAGGAAGAGCAAGGACGCGATCCGGGTGATCGTCATCGGCCCGTTCTGCGAGCAGCCGACCCTCGAGCTCCTGCAGCTCGTCGAGGACGTCGGGTGCTACGTCGTCGGGGAGGAGTTCCAGATGCTCCATCGGTGGTGCCCGCGCATCGAGCCGGGCGCCGACCCCCTCGAGAGCCTGGCCACGTCGTACGTCCGAACCCCGGTCGACATCGGGGTCCGCAGCACTCCGACCACGAAGGGAGCGGCGGTCCTCGCGCGGGTCGACGACGCGAAGGCGCAGGGCGTGGTCTTCCTAACCGCCAAGTTCTGCGAACCGGCGCTCGAGGACGTCGTGCTATACCGCCGGGCCCTCGAGGCGCGGGGCCTCCCCTACCTGCACATGGAGTTCGAGGAAAAGTCGACAACCTACGAGCAGGCCCGCTTGCAGCTCGAAACGTTCGTCGAGTCGATACTCTTCGACTGACCGAGGGAACGAATGAGCGAGAGACCACCCGGCACCGTCACCGTCGAACGCGTCGACGGGCGCGCAACGGTCACCTGGGAGCATGGGCCGGCGAACGTGTTCGACATCCGACTCTTGGAGGAGCTCACACGGGTTCTGCACCGTGATGAGGTCACGGGAGCCCACGTGGTCGTGCTGCGCGGTGGGGGGAAGTCGTGGAGCGGTGGCCTGAGCGTCGAGGATCACCTGAAACCTCGGGTCTCCGCTATGTTCGAGGCGTTCCACAACACCCTCACCACCGTGTGGAACCTGCCGTGTCCGACGATTGCTCAAGTCCACGGAAGGTGCCTCGGCGGCGGTCTCGAGGTATTGATGGCCTGCGACCTCGCGATCGCGTCCGAGGGGGCGACCTTCGGTCAGCCGGAGATCCGTTTGGGGGTCTTCGCGCCGTTCGGAGCGGCCACGTATTCTCAACTCCTCGGTTCCCGGCAAGCTGCCGAGCTCCTCTTCTTAGGAACGCCCTTCGATGCCCAGCGAGCGGTGTCCGCGGGCATCGTCAACCGCGTGGTCGCTGACGATGAGCTCGATGCCTCCGTGGCGCTGACCGCCCAGACGCTCTGCAGCCACCGGCGGGAAACCCTGCGCCTCCTCAAGCGGGTGCTCCGTAGAGCGGAGGGGGACCCGTGGTCCCGTCTCGGGTACGCCGAGCGTGCGTACCTGGACGAACTCATGGGCCTTGAGGGGTCGGAGGAAGGGCTTCGAGCGTTCCTCGAGAAGCGGGCCCCCGTCTGGAAGGACGGGTGAGCTCTGGGCCATGCGGGCGGCCATCTTTCATGGCTCGGGGCATCCCCTTACAGTCGGCGAAGTTCCCCGTCCGACCCCCGGACCCGGCGAGGCTCTTGTAAAAGTGGCGGCGTGCGGCTTTTGCCACACGGACCTCCATTATCTGGACCACGCCGTTCCGACAGCGAAGGTCCCTCCCCTGATTCTCGGGCACGAGATCTCGGGCGTCGTCGAGGAGCTGGGTCCCGGGGGCTCCGAACGCTCCGTGGGGGACCGGGTGCTCGTCCCCTCCGTGCTTCCCTGTGGAAACTGTGAGTACTGCCGGTCGGGGCGGGACAACATCTGCCCACATCTGACGATGCCCGGCAACCACATCGACGGGGGGTTCGCGCAGTACGTCCGGGTGCCAGCCCGCGACCTCGTGCCCCTACCCCCCGACCTCGACCTCGCGCGCAGCGCGGTGATCGCCGATGCCCTGACGACACCGTATCATGCCGTCGTTGACCGCGCCCGCGTGCGGAGCGGCGATTGGGTCGTGGTCGTCGGGTGCGGGGGCGTCGGAATCAACGCTGTCCAGTTCGCCAAGGCGGTCGGCGCGAACGTGATCGCCGTGGACCTCCGCGCCGAGAAACGCGAGGCGGCTCTGCGACTCGGGGCCTGCGAGGCACTGGACCCCACGGAATACCCCGACCTCGGCCGGGAGGTGCGAAAGAGGTCCGGGGGAGGCGCGGACGTGGCGCTCGAGGTCGTCGGGAAGCCCGAGACCGTGGGCCTGGCCCTCTCCACCCTCCGGCGGGGAGGGCGGCTCTGCGTCGTCGGGTACAGCGATTCGGTCGCTCCGATCCCGCTCAACCGCCTCATGTTCTTCGAGTACGAGATCGTCGGTTCGCTCGGCTGCCGGCGGGTGGACTACCCACGCGTCATCGAGATGGTCCGCCAGGGAACCGTGAACCTCGACGCGGTGGTCACGGGCATCCTCCCCCTCGACCGGATCGGGGAGGCGGCCGAGGACCTCCGCAACGGGAAGGGGTTGCGGACGCTTATCGTCCCGTAGATTCGGCCCCGGTCTCTTCTCGGACGGCGTCGAGGCGGTCCGGTGGGCTGGGGGGACGTCCCCTCTGCGGGGGAGGAGGTCGGACGATGCCGACCTCGGATTGGCGCTGAAAGGCGAGCTTCCGCATGCCCCGACGCAGGTTCTCCATGGCCGTCGCCCGACTGACCCCGAGCGACTTCGCGACATCCTTGAGCTGGGCACGACGCGGGTAGTCGTAGTAGCCTAGCACGAACGCCGTGCCGACGGCCATCTCCTGGCGGGCCGTCAGGTCCTGGGATCCCCGGTACGAACCGATGCGGACCAGCGAGGCCGGTACGTTGCCTGGAGTGGTGAACGAGGCAAGGAGAGGGTGGGCGTCCCGGACCCGGTGAACGAGCACTCGCCACTCCCCTTCCGGTGCTTCACCGTCCGGTGCGCTGGCCGAAGGCAGGAAGGGGCAGCTCATGCAGATCGCCCCCATCTCGAAGACGCTGTGGCAAAGTGCCGGCAGAGGGCCGACCAGACGAACAAGAAGCCGATGCGGCCCGAGCTGCGTGATCGAGACCTCATCGGGCCTCGCCCGTTGTCGAAGGAAGGCTGTGATCTCGGGGAGGGTCGCGGGGGCCGCGTTGACCTCGAGAAGCTGAAGGAGGCGACGAGGCGATTCCTCGGTATGTCGACAGACGTGCAGACGGACCCCGGCCCCCCAGCGGGTTCCCAGGTCCTGCATCCAGTGAGGCACTGGGCCGCCACGGACTCGGAGCTCCACCAGAGCGGGTTCCCTCCGCGGGGTCTGTCGGGTGGCTCGCCCAGCGCGGCGGGTTGGCGGGCCGCGGAGGGCACCGTCCTTCTTCTCGGCCACGACCCGGTGACGACTCGGCACGAGCGGAGGGACGGAGGGGGCAGGGGAAGGGCGGTCGGTCCGCCCTCGACGAGCGCTGCGCGCAGGGTCGCCCCCACCAAGGTCGCCTCGAGACCGCGACATTTCGACGTCCTGGGGGACCTTGCGAGAATCGCGGGCCATGGATTCCCTACTGAATCCTCCCCTTTCCGTTTTTCGAGACCATCGGGATCATGCGCCCTAGGGTCGCTCCTCGTGGTCGGTCATCGACCGCATCGCTCGAGGAGAAGGGGGCGATCCCGGGCCGAATAGCGGAGTGGGGGAATCCCTGTTTGGGTCTGCTCCGTTCCCCGTTCGGGGCTGCAGGTTCCGCGCACCCGCGCATCGCTTCTCTACCTTGAGAGAGTCCCGAGGGCTCCCTCCGGGTCCACTGCGGCTGGTCCCCGACGAAGTGGAGGTCAGGTGACCCCGATCCTCGGCTCTTTCAGAGCCGGCCAAAATGCGCCGATGATCAGAGCGTACGTGACGAACAGCGGCGACATCGCCACGACGATCGGACCCAGCGAATCGACCAGCGCGACCCAGTCGGTGAAGAACTGGGTCAAGAGCAGGAGGGCTTGATCGCCGACCACAAGACCGGCGACCGTTGCGACGCCCAGTGACCAAAGGAACGAGGTCCAGCCCAGTGCCGAACCCCACGAAGAGCCCAGGAGTTGAGCTTCCTTACGGAGACCGAAGAAGAATCTCCCGAATGCGAGGACGACAACACCCCCGACTGGCCACGCCATCCAGAAGGGGGCCGCCTCGGTTCCCCCACCACCCAGTGCGATGCTCAAAACGGCCGTCATCGCGGTCCCCCCGGTCCAGAGCGCAAGACCAATCCAAGGCCACCGACGCTTGGAGGAAACTGACGTCCTGCGCGCCGGCTTCGGGTGGAACACGTGCCATTCCCGAAGCCCGAGGAACATCAGGTAGAATCCGAGGATCGTCGTCACGAGGGTCGTGTAGTACTCGATCGGTCCGTTGGTGAGGTTCCCCCGTTCTAGGAACTGGTACACCTCGGTCGCACCCTCGACCGCGAACCCCAAGATGAGGACCGAAACACCGTGGACGGCCGAGGACGGCGAAGGGAGCAGAAATCGGGCAGAACGGCTGCGCGCAGGCGGCGAAGGGGTCGGGTGGGGTTCCGGCCCTCCGGACTCTTTTTCCGAGGGAGGGGCGAACATATCAGAGCGGTGTCGGAGTGCCTGCGAACGCTCGACCCGATGCACACGGGGAACGGGTGTATCTTCCCTTTCCGTTGGAGCGGGTGCGGACGCTATCGGCCGTCAAGTTCGTCGGAGGTGCTCAGTTCGGGTTCCGTTTCGTCTCGGAGCGAGTCCTCCAGAAGGCTGTCTCCCGGCTCAGCGTCGGCTCCGGATGCAGATGGGCCATCATCGCGTTTGCAATCCCGGTCGCGATGTCCCTCGGCAGGTTTCGACCGAGAGCAATGTTTGAGATATGCTTATCTGTACTTTTTCTGTCCGCCGACCGTAGGGCATCCACCGATGACGGCAGACGATGTTAGCAAGGAGATCAAGGCGAAGAGCCTTGAGTTGAAGAATTTCTTCAAGGACGTAAAAGCGGTCTTGGAGGAGTGGAAGTTTTCCGTCGAAGAAACGAAGGAAGGCACGCGCATCGAAGTTCACGCCATCGCGCTGATACGGCACAACAAGCGCGAAGACCGATAGACCGCAGCCCTCGTTTCCGCCCCGCCGAGAATGGGGGGTTCCCCCCTCCGTTCAACCTCGCATGAACTGCTTCAGCGAGTCTTTCTGTTCATTGCTGAAATGGAAGTCTTGGCGCCGCTGGATGAGGTCGAGATACTTGACCACGTCCAGGATGTTCTGACGCGTGTAGTACTTCCGGGCGTTTTTCACGGTGTCTTCGACCGGGTGGCTATCCATGAACGAGCAGATGAGGCAGGCTAGATCGTAGGCCTGCTTCCGGGAGGCGGGGACATCCTTGCGGAAGACCCCGGCATCGAGGATGTAGATCTTGTCTCCCAGCATGATATTGTCCAGCTTGATATCACCGTGGAAGATCCCTTTGCTGTGCATCATTTTGAGGTACCCGAACATCCGGTCGATCTGATCGGTCGTGACCTCTTTGCATTCCGAAGCCGGGTGTGAATCGAGATACTCCGCTACCAGAAGCCACATGCTCGGGTTGACCGAGTGATAGCCCAACGGCTTCGCGGTCGGTATGCCGGTCTCGTAGATCGCCTTCAGGCTCTCGAACTGCTGCCGAGCCATGTCCTCGGCGGTCTCCGTGAAGCCGAAGATCGGGTCCAGAGCGTTCATTTGCAAGTACAGGTTCTTGAACAGCTGCATCGAACGGTCTGACAGGATGTCGTTGCTGCCGAGGATCTTCCCGAAGTACCGAACGCTTTCGCCGGCTTTGTTGAGGCCGGTGATCTTGACCGGGATCGACAGCCGGGAGGCATCCGACCGAATCGGACGGACCGAGGTTCGGCGGAGGCCATAGTTCTCGGCCATGATCCGACGGATGTCGCGCAGAACCTCCCGGAAAAACGCGATGTGAATGACTTCATGGCTGGACCGGGAGGCGGCTTTCGTCATCAGCCCGCCGCCTCTCCTTTCGTCCCGGTGTTCGGTTCGGTCACCGACATGGTGACCAGTTCCCTCTCCAGGGCCAGATCTCCGCTGGCCCGAGCTTGATTCTTCTTCCTCTTCTCTCGCCAAGCCGCCAACATAAGGAAGCACAATTGAGGGAAATGGACCTTCATGTCGTTCTTGATCCCGCGGCCGTATTCGACGACCGGCTTACCACGATAGGCGAAGGTGATCCGCCAGATCGAAAGTTCTGGAACGTTCGCTTGAACCTGATTCAGGTTCAGGAGGACATTGTTGTCCTTGACCGTGAGGTCCATGTCCATCAGGCCGTCCACCTTGAGCGGCACGTGGACCCCGTCTCGGAACAAGGTCCTAAAGACGGCGAGGGCCAACACTTCGACCGTCTTTGCATCGAGCGTCTTCTCGGACCGCGCGGCGGTGTGCGACGGAGGATTCTGGAGTTGCGTCATACCCTGCTCCTCCGAGACCTTCGCTCCGCTCTGCGTGGTCCACCCCGACCCGGGGCGTGGGTTCCCATTCCCCGGTGCGCCAGGCTTTCCGGGTTCGGAATCCTACGCCTTGGTACGGGGAGCCTTTGCATCTTCATCGGTACGCTCGCCGGGTTCGTCGGGTGAAACCTCATCGGCGGTCCGTGTGTGACCTTTCCATTCAAATTGCGCATCCACGTACGGAGCGCCCGGTTTGTGGTATTCGCCACCCATGTTGCTGTCCTGCTTACCTCTCCAGACCTCGACAAACGACGCGAGGTCCAGATCGGCCTGCCGGGCAGCGCCGGTTCCGTCGGGCTCGTGAATATCCTCGGTGACTTCCCGTCCGTCGGGTAGGGTCCGCCCACCCGGGACCACCGATACGTCAATCGCGGAAACGGTCGCCGGTCCCAGGCTCGGTACCAGGCTCGGTACCTGGTCCTTCGAGCTTTCGGGACCCGGGGAGTCCCCTGACTTGTTGATGTGAATCTGGAATCGCACGAAGATTCGGGTACCGTCGCCGTAATCCTCCATCGAGAATTTCCAATCCTCGATGTCGGCGTGGACGCTCTTGAAGAACCGGTCCACCTCGTCCACGATCTTGTGCATCTTTTCATCTTCCCCGCTCGCCAAACCGGTAACCGGGCCGGTCTTTTGTTTCGATTTCATGACCATACAAACCCACCTTCCTACGCGCCAAGGAGACGGGGGATCCCCGCATTCTCACCGCTCGGCTGTCCGAAGCACTCCCGGATCCGGACGGGCGGACCGTCCTTGAGGTCAACCCTCCGGATGATTGGAAGGTTGAGAACGGTCGCGGGGGGGGGCGGAATGGACGACGCGGACTCCAGTAATGGATTGAGAGCGGTCATGGTATCTGCTAATTCTCCAATTGAACCCGCTATCGGGACGTTGAAGCAGTTGCCAGTGGCCTCATAGTCCCGAGCTTGAGTAGAATTGAGTTCGCCTCTTTTCACGTGCTGGAAAGTGGTGGTCTTGAATCTGAGCTTTCCGGTCGCCCCGCGCTGGGCTGCCGAGCTGATCCCGCGCGTTGCAGTTTCGGTTGATTTCGCCCATGCCCCTCCGATCAGGGTGGTCCGCTCGCCCGTGGTTAGCCCGGATGGAGTTTCTGTTCCGTTCTACGGCTTCCCCTTCGCGGCCACCGATCGCGCGCATCCGGGCACCGTTCCACCCGACGGGTCACTGACCTCGCGCCCCCTTCCCGAAACTCACTTGCGGAGAGCGCCTCGGGACTCTGAATGGGCTCCCGGTGTTCCGCCAGGAAGCGGTCTCTACAGCTCTCGGAGGTGGTAGCGCCCCAGCAATCTCTTCGACGGGCGTTCGTCGGGGGCGCTGCCTCCCTTTCGGAGTTGGCCGAACATAAAATAGCGCGTTGCGTTCGTTTCGCGACGGACGTCCGCGATGTCGGAGCTTCAGTCCCTTCTGTCATCGTTCCGGCCGGATATCGAATCGCAGCTCAAGCCCCACCTCCGAGGATTCTTCGGCGGCGTCGTCCGACATTACCTACCGCAGGTTTGGGCATTCAAGACCGAGACCGAATCGGGATCGCTGACCGTCTCTGCCGAGGGGAAGGTTCGAGTCTCTGCCGGCGTCTCGCGCCATTGTGACGTACTCATCACGTGGAGCCACCCACAGCTGATGGCTGCGTTGCGTACGCGGGACCGGACCCAGATTCCGTCGGGGTCCGCGCCGTCCGTCCAGTTCAAGACCCGGAGGGGAAAGACCGCCTTTTCTTTCCTGAGGTCTCGGTTCGGATTGTGATTCCGCCTCGTGGCGAACTCTAGTGTCCTTCGGTAGTGACGAGCTGGGTCGCGGTCGAGGGAAGCGGAAGCTCGTCGTGGAATGGAACCGGAGGAACGATTCGAGAGTTGGCAGGAGGTCGGAGTGACCGGCCTTTCGACCGCGGGCAAGGTGCGAAAGCCGGCCTCGAGGTCACCACTTCCCATCGTCGGGAAGGGGGTCCCTGGAGGAGTATCTCGGGGCGCGGATTCGGATATTCAGGGAGTTAGAATGTGGGCAGGTATGCCCGCGGAGCGAATATAGCGGGGCATGGATTTGAACCATGGATCTACGGGTTATGAGCCCGTCGGGATTTCAGGACGGTCGGCGACGCCGGCCGCTTTCCTGACTACCCTACCCCGCTGCGGCGAGGCCGAGGAGGATGGTCTATTTAGGCCCTCGCGGAGGCCTTCGCGATGGAGTCGCTCACCGGCGTCGGGGCGACCAGCGTCTCGTGCTCGAACGCGAGGAGTCGCTCCCAACTGGCCTGAACCTGCTTCTCCACGTCGGCCACGTTGGCCGGCGTCAGGTGGCGGAACCGGCCCTGGGCGGCGAGGTACTCCTGGACCGGTTTCAAGGTCCCGGACTTCCGAGTGATGTGGTAGCGTCCATTCTCCACTTCGTAGAGCGGGAAGACCCCCGTGTCGGTCGCGAGTCGCCCGATCGCGATCGTCTTCTGGGAGTCGAACCGCCAGCCCGGGGCGCACGGTGCGAAGATATGGAAGAACCGAGGTCCCGTCATCCCCTTCGCCTTCTCGACCTTCCGTTCGAAATCCTCGGGAAAGCTCGGGTTCAGCGTCGCCGCGTAGATCGGGTGGTGCGCGAGCACGATCGCCATCATGTCCTTCTTCGCTTCGACCTTCCCATGCTCGTGGCCCGCGACCGGGGTCGTGGTCGTCCAGGCGCCGAGCGGGGTCTCTCCGCTTCGCTGGACACCCGTGTTCATGTACGCCTCGTTGTCGTACATGACGTAGATCGCGTTCGTCCGACGCTCAAGCATGCCGCTCAGTGCTTGGATCCCGATGTCGGCGGTCCCGCCGTCCCCGGCGAAGCCGACGACCGTGACGTCCTTCTGACCCATGGCATCGAGCGCCGCGCGGATCCCGGAGAGGGACGCGCCGGTGGCCTCGATCGGGTTGTCGAGCATCGCCACACCGAGGGCCGTGGTGGGGTACGGAGTGGCGATGACGGTCCAGCAGCAGGCGGGAACCGCGACGACCGTGCGCGGACCGAGTCCCTTCAGGAGGAGGCGCATGGCGAGCGCCGCTCCACATCCGGGGCACGCGGCGTGTCCGGAAAACATCAGCTCCTGGGCGGGTATTGTGAGTTTAGCCATCGACCGATACCTCCTCTTCAATGTCTTCCCAGTGGACCTCGGGAACGTCTCCGCTGAGCAGCGACTCGTACATCCGACGAACGACGTGGGGCGTCACGTCGCGCCCGCCGACACCCGCATAGAACCCCGTGATGGTGGGGTGATGCGGGGACGGATACAGGGCGGCGCTCACTTCGGTAGCCGCGGCCCCGGACGGGCCGAACGTGTACGACCGGTCGGCGACGCCGAGCCGGTCGACGGTGGCTCCCAGGGCGCGAACCTCTTCGTTCGGGAAGGGACGGAAGAGTCGGAGCTTCGCGAGCCCGACCTTCTTTCCTTCGGCTCGCATCTCGTCGACGACCCCTCGGGCGGTCGTGGCCGAGGTTCCCATCGTGATGAGGACCGCATCGGCGTCGTCGACCCGGTACGTGGGGACCGCCCCCCCGTGGTGGCGACCCGTCGCCCGTCGGTACTCTTCCTCGACGATTGACAGCGTCGCCGGTACCCGTTCCATCGCCTTGGCGAGCTCCCGACGGAAATCGACGTAGCGGTCCGGGCCCGTGAACGACCCGAGGCGGCTGGCGGTCCCCGGCACGAGCACCGCGTGGGGTTCACGCGGGGGTAGGAACGCGTCGACGACCTCCTGGTCCGGGACCTCGACCGTCTCGAGGGTGTGCGATAGGTAGAACGCGTCCTCGGTCACCATGACGGGAAGTCGGACGTCCGGGTGCTCCGCGAGTCGGAACGCCATCAGGACCGTGTCGAGGACCTCCTGGTTGCTCTCCGCGTAGAACTGGATCCAGCCCGTATCCCGCTGGCTCATCGTATCGGTATGGTCGGCGCCGATGTTCCACGGTGGGCCCACGGCCCGGTTGACGACTCCCATCACGATGGGGTCGCGCGCTCCCGATGCCCAGTGGACGAGCTCGTGCATGAGAAGCAGCCCGTGGCTCGACGTCGCCGTGTAGGTGCGCGCGCCGAGCCCCGACGCACTGACGACCACCTGGAGGGCGCTGTGCTCGGACTCGACCTGAATGTACTCGGCCTTGAGCTGGCCGGTCGCGACGAAATCCGCGATCTTCTCGACGATCGAGGTCTGCGGAGTGATCGGGTACGCGGAAATGACCTGGACCCGCGCGAGGCGGGCGGCGTGCGCCTGGGCCGAATTGCCCGAGAGAACCATCTTCGTCATGGTCGAGCCTCCTTCAATCCTCCGCGAGCATCTCGATCGTCTTCGGCGGGCATTCCTCCGCGCAGATCCCGCATCCCTTGCAGTAATCGAGGCGGATGACCGGGAACCCTTGCGCGTCGAACCCGATTGCGTCGTCGGGGCAGAATTTCCAACAGAAGTTGCACTTTGTACAGTGTTCGAGATGGATCATCGGGGTCAGCGTCCGCCACGCCGACGTGTGAATCGTGTTGCTGGGTGTCGAGGCGATCGGTCCCTCGGGCAGCGGCGGTAGCGGATGGGGGACCCTCGGGAGGGGCGGGACGGGACGGGTGGTGGTTTCGAGGACCCGAATCGCACCGAAGCCCTCGGTCGCCGCCTCTCGGTTCTGGGCCGGCTTCGCGGGCACGTACTTGGCAATCGCCGACGTCAGCGACTCGAGCGTGATGATTCCGGTGGCGCGGGCGAAGGCCCCGAGCATGACCGTGTTGACGACCGGCATGGTGACCGAGCCGAGTCCGTGGGAAAGCGCGATGCGCGAGGCATCCACCGTGGCACGGCGAGCCCCCGGGGGAGCGACGATCTCCGAAGGGGGGAGGCGGGAGTTCACCAGCAGAAGACCACCCGGTCGGAGCCCATCGGCGACCGGCTGGGAACGGAGAAGTCCTGGGTCGAGGACGACCACGATGTCGGGCTGGGTGATGGAGGTGCGGACCCGGATCGGCCGGTCGTCGATCCTCGCGAACGCCGTGACCGGGGAGCCCCGTCGTTCAACGCCGAAGAACGGGAAGCTCTGCGGCTCCTTCCCGTCGAGGAAGGCCGCCTGCGCGAGGAGCTCGGAGGCGAGGACGGCCCCTTGGCCGCCACGGCCGTGAAATCGAATTTCGATCATGTTCGTTCGCATTCTGACGAGCCGCTGACGAGTTGATGAAGGACAAGTGGGGCCGGGTTGACGCTCACCTAATTCAAGTCCTTCGCGTCCGGTTCACCATGGTCGGAATTCGCCCGCTCAAGAAGATCTGGCTAGACGGTCGCCTCGTCGATTGGGACGACGCGAAGGTCCACGTTCTCACTCACGCTCTTCACTACGGCTACGCCGTGTTCGAGGGGATCCGGTGCCACGACACGCCAAAGGGACCTGCCATCTTCCGACTACCCGAGCACAACGAGCGATTCCTGAACAGCGCGAAGGTCTATCGGATGAAGATGTCCTACTCCCGCGCCGAGCTCGACCAGGCCTGCGTGGACCTGGTACGGGCGAACGGCGTCCCGCAGTCCTATCTCCGGCCGATCGCGTTTTCCGGGTACGGAGAGATGGGCCTCGACCCGACGAAGAGCCCGCTCCAGGTCGCGATCGCCATGTGGGAGTGGGGAGCGTACCTGGGCGAAGGCGTGGACAAGGGGATCCGGGCCACAGTCTCGAGTTGGATGCGGATCGACTCGCGTTCGCTCCCTCCGCAGGCCAAGTGCGCCGCGAACTATGCGAACTCTGCCCTCGCGAAGATGGAAGCCACCTCGGCAGGATACGACGAGGCGATCCTCCTCAACACGGCGGGCGTAGTGGCGGAAGGACCCGGCGAGAACATCTTCCGCGTGGCGAAGGACGTGGTGAGCACTCCGCCCGCGAGCTCGGGGATCCTGCGCGGCATCACCCGCGACACCATCATCCGATTTCTGACGGACGAGCACCTCACCTTCCACCGGAACGACTTCACCCGGGAGGAGCTGTTCACCGCGGACGAGCTGTTCTACACGGGGACCGCGGCGGGAGTGATGCCGATCCGTGAGGTCGATGGACGCCCGATCGGCACCGGAAACTACCCCGTCACGAAGCGCCTTCGGCTCCGCTACGAGGCGGCGATCCACGGGAAGGCGCCCGAATACGAGCCTTGGCTCACCTACACCCGGTGAGCCACGCTCCCGTTCGTTTTGGACCGCCGCTCGAAGCGACCTACCTCGGCGTGAACGCCGCTTGACGAGGCGTTCATTACTCGCGGTCGCCGCGAGCTCGCTAACGGGGTGGTTCGGATGGCGGCGAGTTCGAACGAGGGTATCGGTCGCCCAGCCCCGGTTTCTGCATCGACCGGAACATCGGAGGCAGCCCCCGTCGACCCCGTAGCCGTCTCCGTCGGCGCGTCCGAGCGACGCCCCCGGGGCCGCATGATCGAGGTCCTTCGTATCGGCCTTGGGATCGTCTGGTTTACGAACTTCTTCTTCATCATATATCCTCCGAACAACTACTTCGGTGAGTTCTCGGGCATCGCGCGCTCCTTCGCCCCGGTGAGCTTCGGGGGACCGGGATTCCCGGACTACGTCGCCTCCCATCCGCTGTTCTTCTCGTGGCTGATCGCCCTCGTGACCGCGTATCTGGCCGTCGCCTTCACGCTCGGACTCACGACCCGGATCGCCTGCTTTGTCGGGAGTTTCTTCTCCGCCGTCCTCTTCGCTATCCAGATCGGAAGCATCTTCGTCTTCCCGGGAGGAACCGACACAGGGGAACACCCCCTCTTCATCCTCATCTCGGGTGTCCTGCTGGTCGGCGGGGCCGGAAGCTCGCTGTCGCTCGACGAATGGTCCCGCCTTGCTTGGGCCCGTTACCGCGCGGCCCACCCGACGGTCATCCGACCCACCGTGCCGGCGGGATGGACGGGCGCCCTGTCGACCCGAACGCTCTTCAGCTACTTCATCGCTGGAACGCTCGTCTCGCTCGCGGTCGGGGTCGGCCTCATCGTGGCGTTCCCGCTCCAGCCTGCCTCGTCGGGTCCTCCGCTCGTCACGGGCCCCACGACGTACGAGAATCTCACGGTCAACATCGCGTCGAACGGCTGGCCCCAATACACACCGGCCAACTTCACCCTCCATACAGGCCTGGTCAAGTTCACGATCGTCGACAACGATTTGCCGTTCAATTGGTCCGGATGTCCATGCCCGGTAACGGGAACGGTGGGTGACTTAGAGTACGTCAACGGAACTCCCATGCACAATGTGTCGTCCGACAACGTCGCCCACTCGTTCAACGTGCCCGACCTCAACCTGGCGGTCTATAGTCCCGGTGGCAACACAACCCAATTCAGCGTGGATATCTCCCGCACCGGCGAGTTCGTCTGGTTCTGCGTGGTCCCATGCGGTGTGGGAGCCGACCCCTACAGCACACCTCCGATGAACGTGCTCGGATACATGACCGGGACGATCACGGTCGTCTGAGCGGACACCACTCCCCTACCGGCCCCGACACGCCCGTGCCTCCGGAGCGGGTCAACCACCGCGTCCCGCACGTGGGCCGCTCGTTGGAGATGGGATCGCCCTGTGCGGGGCGGGATTCCTCGCCGCGTATTGGACCGTTCACCGCCAGCGCCGGTCGAGAACGCGACCGTGAGCCCGTCGGGGGCTCACCGAGATGCGGCCCCGAACGGCGGGGGAAATCGGTTCGGCCCGAACGAAGCGAGGAGTCCACGAACGGCGAAGCGCACACTCTCCCGTCGAGAGGTGGCTCCCAGACAGTTCATGGCGACGAGGTATCCCGCTACCATCAATGCCTTCGGGCTGTGGTACCTCTTGAAGATCCGCACACCGTTCCGGCACACGAAGTACAGGCGCGAGGGGTCGAGATAATAGAAGGTCTTGCCGTCGCGCACGGCCTGGCTTCCCTCCCGATGATCGATGAACGAGTTCCGAAGGATGTAGATTGGAAACCCGTGCCCTTGAACCTGGTGGCAGAAGTCCACGTCGACGAAGTACAGGAACAGTGACTCGTCGAACGACACCGAGTCGAATACTCGTCGATTCACGATGCTCCCGCTGGTGATCACGCTGTTCGCGAGTGTCGGTCCTGCCGACCGGTTGTACGGGCGAGTCTGGTTCAATCGATGCTCGGAGTAGTTGAACGCGATGATGCCGACTCCGGCGACGTTCGGAACCTGATCCAGCTCAGCTTCCAGAAGTGGGAAGGAATCGTCGAGTAGAATGGTGTCCTGGTCGAGGGTCAGTATCCACCGAGACATGGCGTTTTGGCGACTGAAGCGGACCCCCTCGTTCAGCGCGCGGCCGATACCGAAGTTGGCGCCGAGCGGAAGAAGAACGAGTCGGGACCTTCCCGCCGGCGAGGAATTGACGACCTGTCGTATCTCCTCCAGATTGTCACTGCCGTTGTCGACGATGACATGAAGGTCGACCACTCCGACCAGTTGG
>JBEKEY010000009.1:0-46070 GCA_050013595.1 Thermoplasmata archaeon
CGCCGAGCCAGCGCAACATGCAACCCTGGCGATTCGTGGTCGTTCAGGACGATGAGCGAAAGCGGCTCCTTGCCCAGGCGTCGAACCGGGGGAAGCTCATCGCCGAAGCGCCCGCGGTGATCGTGGCCTTCGCGGTGGAGGAGGACATCCCCGTGACGATCGGCGGGTACATCTCGGCGTATCCGCTCGACGTGGCGGTGGCGATCTCGCACATACAGCTCGCGGCCACGGCGGAGGGACTCGGCACCAACTGGATCATCGAATTCAACGACGAGAAGATCCGCTCCGTCCTTCACGTGCCCGAGGGGATCCACCCGATCGCGGTGATCCCGATCGGTTACCCGGTCGAGGGTAACGGCACCCTCAAGTCAACGGCCGACGGACGCAAGAGCCCGGACGAGATCATTGCCTACAACGAGTATCCCTGGTAGGCGTGACCGACGTAACGTTCGTCAGCACCAATCCCGGGAAGTTCCGGGAAGTGCGCGCGCTCCTGACTCCGTTCGGAGTACGAACGGTGTGGCGCCGCCGAGATCTCCCCGAGCCGCAGGCCGAGACCCTCGTAGAGGTCGTCCTCGCTAAGCTCGCGGCCGTCCGGGACATTTCGGGGTACGTCCTCGTCGAGGATTCCGGGCTCTTCATTCCATCCCTCAAGGGATTTCCGGGCGTGTACTCCGCCCATTTCCTGAAGATATGGAAATTCGCGCCCACTCTCGAGCTGCTCCAGCACCGGAGTCGGCGTGCCTACTTCCGCACCGTGGCCGGGCTCCAGCGGGGAAACCGCCGTTGGACGTCGGTCGGCGAGGTGCGCGGACGGATCGCCGAGCATCCCCGGGGCCGTCGGGGGTTCGGCTACGACCCGATCTTCATCCCGGACGGCGAAACTCGAACGTTCGGCGAGATCTCACCGGACGTGAAGAACGAGAACTCGCACCGGGCGCGGGCGATCCGGCAGGTCGGGGACCTGCTCCTCTCCCAACGACGCTGATGCCGGTGTAGGCTCGAACTCGAGCGGCCCTCGAAATGGAATCCAAGGTCCCCGGGATAACCCGGGGACCGGGAGAAAGGGTTGGTACGTGGCTCGCGCGGAGCTCAGTCTTCGCCGAAGTCGCCGCCGCCCATTCCGCCCATGCCGCCCATACCGCCGCCGGGGCCGCCCGGGCCCCCGGAGGGGGGTGGACTCGACTTGGACGCGATGACATCGTCGATCCGCAGGATCATGACGGCGGCGTCGGTCGCGCTCTCGATCGCCTGGCGTCCGACACGGATCGGTTCGATGACGTGGAGCTCGCCCATGTCCACCGTCTTACCGGTGGTGAGGTTGACCCCCGCCCGCTGCTGGCCGTTCTTGTGGGCCTTGCGCAGCTCGATCAGCATATCGATCGGGTCGAGACCCGCGTTCTCGGCGAGAGTCCTCGGGATAGTCTCAAGCGCCTCCGCAAAGCTCTCGAACGCGATCTGCTCGCGCCCGCCGATCTTGGCCGCATGGTCGCGCAGACGCATCGCGAGTTCCTCAGCGGTCGCGCCGCCTCCAAAAACGTACCGCCCGTCCTCGACCGCCACGGCGACCACGTTGAGGGCGTCGTCGAGGGACCGTTCGATCTCATCGATGACGTGCTCGGTGCCGCCGCGGATCAGGATGGACACGGCTTTCGCCTTCTTCGCGCCGGTGACGAAGGTGAGCGAGTCCTCGCCGATCTTGCGCTCTTCGACCAGGCCCGCGTGCCCGACGTCCTCGGGGGTGAGCTCGCTGACCTTCGAGACGATGTTCGCCCCGGTGGCTTTCGAGAGCTTCTCCATGTCGGACTTCTTCACGCGCCGAACGGCATAGATGCCCTCCTTCGCGAGGAAGTGCTGGGCAAGGTCGTCGATGCCCTTCTGGCAGAGGACGACGTTGGCTCCGGACTTCTTGACCTGCTCGACCATCCGGCGCAACATGTTCTCCTCCTCCTGGAGGAAAGCGTTCAGCTGCGAGGGGTCGTTGATCTCGATCTTCGCGTCGATCTCGGTCTTCTTGATCTCAAGCGCGGCGTCGAGGAGAGCGATCTTCGGGTTCTCGACCCGGGTCGGCATCCCGGAGTGGACCTTCTCCTTGTCGACGATGACGCCCTCGATGAGCTGAGTGTCGGACATCGATCCGCCCTGCTTCTTGATCAGCTGGATGTTGTCGAGGTCGACGTCGTAGCCACCCGTGCTCTTCGGTTGGGCCACGGCCGTGACGGCCTTCACCGCGATCTCGCCCATGTGGTCGCGGTCGAAGGAGACCGATTTCGAGGCCATGGACGTCACCGCGATGCGGGTGAGCAGTTCGTGGTCGTTGAGGGTGACCGGCTGGCTGACCTCCTGGAGGATCTCGAGCGCCTTCTGGGACGCCAGACGGAACCCTTGGGAGATGATCGTTGGGTGGATGTTCTGGTCGATGAGGCCCTCGGCTCGCTTCAGGAGCTCGCCAGCAAGGACCACGGCGGTGGTGGTTCCGTCCCCGGCTTCCTGGTCCTGGGTCTTCGCGACCTCGACCAGCATCTTCGCGGCCGGGTGGTCGACGTCCATTTCCTTGAGGATCGTGACCCCGTCGTTCGTGACGACCACGTCGCCCATCGAGTCGACGAGCATCTTGTCGAGTCCGCGCGGGCCGAGCGTCGATCGCACCGCGTCCGCGATGGCCTTCGCTGCGGCAATGTTGTTCGCCAGGGCGCCCTTGCCCTTTTCACGCTTCGTCCCTTCCCTTAGCACCAGAATCGGTGTCTGTCCGGTCAGCATCGTTTTTCCCTCCGATATTACTCTCGGTTGTCGAGATTGGTAGAAAAGCGGTTCTATTTAAAACAATCTACGACTTCCGAGAGCGGAGACCTCGATACGCCCCTCGGGGTTGCGCACTTATCCGAACGGCCTTCCTCCCGCGCGCGGTCTCGCATGGAGAATCCGACCCGTCCTTCCCGCCCCTACCGGAGTCTGCTGGCCAACACGGGGTACTCCCGCGTGCTCTTCGCCGGTCTCGGTTCGACCGCCGGTTCCGCGATCGCCTCGGTCTGCCTCGTCTGGATCGTGTTCTTCGCGACAGACTCGCCGCTCGACGTGGGCTTGCTCGGAGCCGCCTGGCTCGTGGCCGGGGTGCTCTTCAGCGTCTTCGGAGGGACCCTCGTGGACCGGTACGACCGCCGTCGCCTCATGATCGGCGCGGACCTCGCCCGGGCGGCCGCGATGGGGATCGTCGCCGTCGTCCTCGAGTTCCATGGCTTCAACCTCATCACGATCTTGGTGGCCTACTTCCTCGTCGGCGCCTTCACCACGATCTTCAACCCCGCCGAGCAATCGATCGTTCCCTCCCTGGTCGAAGCGCCGCTCGTGGCGGACGCGAACGGCCTCGTGCGCTCCAGCCGCTCGGCCCTCTCCTTCGTTGGCTACGCGGTGGGAGGGGTCCTGATCGTCAGCGTCGGAGCGGTGTGGGGCCTCGCCGCCAACGCGGCAACCTTCGCCCTTTCGGCGTTGCTCCTCTTCGGGATGACGGTCCGTCCGATCCCCGCGCTCGCGGGGCGGGCCAAGCCGAGCTACCTGACGGACGTGCGGGAAGGGTTCCGCTGGCTCGGGAAGGCGACCGGGTTCCTCGAGTTGACGATCTCGGCGACGTTCTTCAACTTCTGCTCGAGCCTGGTCGGCACCTTCATCGTCGTGTTCACGACCCTGCTCCTCCACGGCTCCGCGCTCGTCTTCGCCCTTCTCCTCGCCCTCGAGGTCGCGGGAACCGGCATCGGTTCGCTGCTGGTGAGCCGCACGCGAGCGGTGCGCTGGGCCGGCCGGGCGTGGACCCTCGGTGCCGGGGCGGGGTCGGGCGTTGCCGCGGTGGCCCTCGCGTTGTTCCCCTCGGTCCCGACGGCGGCGGCTTGTCTGTTCGCCATCGGCTTCCTCGGCGGGTTCGCCGGGACGGCCTGGCTGACCGCCGCCCAGCTGCTCGTCCCGGCGGAGCTCCAGGGCCGTTACTTCGGCATCGACAATCTCGGGAGCATCGCCATCATCCCGGCCGCGCAGATCGGAGGAGCGCTCCTCATCGAGAGTTACGGGGTCCGAACGACGTATCTCGGTGTAGCGGTGCTCTGGGTGCTGGCGGGACTCGTGTTCCTGTTGCCGAGAGCGCTCGCGACGCTCGGCTACCCGCCGCGCGAATCCCCGTCGGTCACTCGCCGAATCGGCGGCGACGCAGTTGGTAGGAGCGAATCGCCCGAAGGAAATCGATCCGCGTAAGCCCGGGCCACATCACGTCCGAAAAGTAGAGCTCGCTATACGCGGCCTGCCAGAGAAGGAAGTTCGAGATCCGCTCCTCCCCGCTCGTTCGGAAGATGAGGTCGGGGTCGGGAAGGTCCGCCGTGTAGAGGTGGCGCGAAACGGCCTCGGAGTCGATCTCCTCGGGAGTGAGACGACCGTCTCGGACCTCGCGAGCGAGCGTGCGGATCGCCTCGACGATCTCGTCCCGGCCTCCGTAGGCAAGCGCCACGTTGAACCGGTACCGAGAGTACCCTTCCGTCGCCTTTTCCGCGACGTTGATCGCATCCTGCACCCGTGCGGGGAGCAGCGCACGGTTGCCGATCACCCGGACCCGGATCTGGTTGCGGTGCACCCGCTCGTCCACGGCGATGTCGCGGAGCGCCCGCTCGTAGAGGTCCATGAGCGCCTCGAGCTCCTCGGGGGACCGAGAAAAGTTCTCGGTGGAGAGAGCGTAGATCGTGAGGATGTTGACGCCCACCTCGAGGCACCAATCGAGCAGCAGCTCGGCCGTGTCGCGACCCTTCGCGTGACCTTTCGAAACGTCGAGGCCGTGGGCCGCCGCGAACCGTCGGTTGCCGTCCATGATGATCGCGAGGTGGTTCGGGACGGGCTCGGAGCGCACGAGCTCGAGGAGCCGTCTCTCGGTGAGTTTGCGCAGGGCATCGCCCACCGCGTGCGAGAGGTACTGCGACGTGCTACTGCCCTTCGTGGGCTTCGCGTCCGGCACACTCATGTGACGCCGCGACTGAGGATAAGAGCGCGGGGACCGCGGCGCGAAAGGCCCCGGGCCCGTGGTCGGCCCGGGGCGGGGAACGCCCTGGTCGGGAGTTCCGGTCCGGGGGCGTTGGGCCCCCGACTCCTTCGAACCCGAGTCGCAGGCTCGACAGACCTACATCCTAGACCACTAGACTACCAGGGCAACCCCGAGGCGCTAACCGTTCCCCGCTATGAATGTTACTCGGCGCCCGGCGTTCGAGCGTTCGGGGACCTCGGACCGAGCCACGGGCCGGTTCGGACGCGAAGCCCGCGCGGGCGCGTGCGGGCGGGCGCGCGCGCGTTCGGTCCGTGGCACGAGGGGGCCGGGCCCGACCCCTGTTGCGAGTCGAAGGCCCGGTTTATGTAGCGTCCACCGCCATTTTCCCGCCTACCGAAGAGGTGTGACCATGACCGCATTGACCAGCTGGGCGCTCTCCGTTCTCGGCGTGCTGGGCCTCGTCCTCGTCCTCCATCACCTCGGGGTCGACGTCACCGCCGACCTCGGGTCGTTGCTGCGCGGGACCGAACAATTCCTCGGCCAGCCACTGTTCGCGCTCTGACCGGGCCGACGCACGACGGCTAGGCCGGGGACCTGGCCCGTCGGTCGAGGATCGTCGCGAGACTCCGGGGGCGGACGACTCCCACCGGGGTGACGAACGCGGTGACGTACTTCGCGCTGGTGACGTCGAACGCCGGGTTCCGAGCCCGGCTCGCCTTCGGAGCGACCCTTTTTCCCGCGAACTCGAGGACCTCGTCCTCCGAGCGTTCTTCGACAGGAATCGCCGTTCCGTCAACCCGCCGGGCGTCGAACGTGCTCCAGGGCGCCGCCACGTAGAACGGAATCCCGTTCTCCCGGGCGAGGACGGCCTTCTCGTAGGTACCGATCTTGTTCGCGAAGTCGCCGTTGCGGGCGATGCGGTCCGCCCCGACAATGACCGCGTCGACCTGACCGGTCCGCATGAAGAATCCGGCCGCGTTGTCGGCGATCACCGCGTGAGGGATCTTCTCGCGCGCGAGCTCCCAGGCAGTGAGTCGCGAGCCTTGCAGACGCGGGCGGGTCTCGTCGACCCAGACGAACAGCTTCGCACCGCGGTCCCGCGCGACGCGGATCGGGGCCAACGCCGTCCCCCATTCCACGGTGGCGAGCGCCCCGGCGTTGCAGTGGGTCAGGACTCGGCGGGTCCGCGCGAAAAGAGGAGCTCCGGCAACGCCGATCCGATGGCATTCCTCCACCACTTCGTCGCGATACCGGTCCGCCGCCGCGACCGGGTCCTCGCCCGCGGTCCATGCTCGGCGGACGGTGTCGATCCCGACGAAGAGGTCGTGGGCGGTCGGACGGGTCGCTCGAAGGATCTTCGCCGCACGCTCGGGAGTGTAGGAACGCTCGCGATACGCGAGCGCCATCCCGTACGCCGCAGCGACCCCGATCGCGGGGGCTCCGCGCACGACCATCGAACGGATCGCATCGGCCACGTCCCGGACGTGGCGGAGATGCCGAACGACCGTGCGCGCCGGCAGCTCGCGTTGGTCGATGAGATGGAGGGTCCTGCCACGATACCAGAGCGCTCGGACCGCCATGGGTTCCCTCACGCGTCGAACGTGTGCAAGAGGTCGAGCCAATCCGGGCTGACGGTCTTCGCGGTGCCGACCGCTTCCTCGAGAGGGATCCCGGTGACGATGCTGCCCCGCAGCACGGCGACCTCGCCGAAACGACCGGCGATCGCGAGGTCCACCGCGCACGCCCCGAGCCGGGTCGCGAGGATGCGGTCGAAGAGCACCGGGGGTCCCCCCCGTTGGATGTGCCCGATCTGGGCGCTCCGGGATTCCACGCCGGTGCCCTCCTGGATCCGGCGGGCGAGCTCGGCGCCGACCTCGCGCTCCCGAAGGAGCTCGTGGCCGAACTCGTCCTTCGACCCCGCCGTGCCCCGGCGCGGCCCCAGGTCGATCCCTTCGCTCGCGACCACGAGCGCGTAGCCTCGTGCGGCGATGGCCGCGCGGACGTGCTTCAGAAGCTCGGTCTCGTTGTACGGCTCCTCGGGCACAAGGGTCGCATCGGCGCCCCCCGCGAGGCCGGTCGCGAGCGCGACCCAGCCGGCGTGACGGCCCATGACCTCGAGGACGATCGCGCGGTGGTGACTACCGGCCGTGTCGCGAAGGCGTTCGAGCGCATCCACGGCAACCGCGGTCGCCGAGTGGAACCCGAAGGTCCAGTCGGTGCCGGCGACGTCGTTATCCATCGTCTTCGGAACGCCGACCACGTGCCCGCCCCTTCGATAGAGGTCGCGGGCCGCCGAGAGCGTATCGTCGCCGCCGATCGCGACCAGGGCATCGAGACGATGACGCGCCAAGGTCTCGAGGACCTTCGCGGCGTCCGCTTCCTTGGCGAACGGATTGGTCCGCGAGCTCCCGAGGATGGTCCCACCCTTCCCGAGCAGGTCCGCGACGTCGGGCATGGTCAGGAGGCGGCTCACGTCGTCCCGGACCCCCTTCCACCCGTCGACGAACCCGATGGTCTCGTGCCCGAACTTGGCCGCCCGACGGACGACCGCCCGAAGGGCGGGATTGAGGCCCGGGCAGTCTCCGCCGCCGGTCAGGACGCCGAACTTCACGCCGGGACCTCGAGGTACGAGCGAGGAGCGGTGGTGAGGAATTCGTAGCCGGAGGGCGTGACCACGATGTCGTCCTCGATCCGGACCCCGCCCTTTCCGGGAAGGTAGATGCCCGGCTCGACCGTGAACGCCATCCCCACTTCGAGGGGATCCTCTACGTCGGGGCCGTAGCGCCATCCATCGTGCACCGCGAGCCCGATGGAATGACCCACGCCATGGTTCAACCGTCCCTTGAAGGGAGACGCGTCGATGACCGCGAGGGCCGCGAGGTGCACTTCGCGCGCGGGCACGCCCGGCCGGATCGCCGCGAGCGCGGCGTTCTGAGCGGCCTCGACCGTGTCGTGGACCGCCTTCATCTCCTCGTCACGCGAACCGAAGTGGAAGGAGCGCGTGATGTCGCTGATGTACCGACGGGTGAGCGCCCCGAAGTCGCACACGATCGATTGTCCCGGTTTCAGCGCGGTGTCTCCGGGACTGTAGTGAGGCTCGGCGCCGTGCGGTCCGAAGGCGACGATCGTCGCGAACGACCTTCCGGCCGCACCGAGGAGGTTCATTCGGTGCTCCATCTCGGCGGCGAGCTCGA
The DNA here is from genome assembly GCA_050013595.1 of Thermoplasmata archaeon. GTDB lineage: Archaea > Thermoplasmatota > Thermoplasmata > Lutacidiplasmatales > UBA184 > Lutacidiplasma. Next base: position 8,209 of record JBEKEY010000009.1, read on the forward strand.
GCTCGGTGATGCCCGTTCGGAGCAGCGACGGGATCTCCCGGCCGACCTGGGAGCCGATCTCGGCCGCCTTTCGGAGCCGCTCGATCTCGCCGGGGTCCTTCGTCACCCGCGCCTTCCGGATCGCAATCGAGGCATCGGTCCAGCGTACACCCGGGGCCATTCGGTCGAGCCGACCGTACCAATCGTGCGTCAGCTCCTTGAAGTTCAGGCCCACCGATTGGACGCCCTGGAGCAGCTTCCGAATGACCGGCGGGGAACCGTCGCGGTCCGCCACGTGGAGGTGGACGTGCGGGTCGGCCTTGACGGCCTCCTGGGCGCTTTCCGCCTCGAGCGGGGCGCAGACGATGTCGAGCTCTCCGTCCGGGTGCGCGATCGCGACCGACTGCTCGAACAGCCCCGCGGGCACATCGAACAGATAGAAGAACGACTGGTCGAGGTGGGGCTCCTCCGCGTTCGCGAGCACCAGCGCCTCGGGCGCGGGGTCGAGCTGGCGGAACACCTTGTGGATCCGGGCCTTCATGGCCCGGACTAGCCGCTAGGGGGTTTCAGCTTTTGCGCCGGTGGCACGCAGGTCCTTCCACGAGAGGAGCGGCTCTCGGGCGGCACGCACCTCGTCGACGCGGCTGACCGCGAGGGATCGCGGGGCGGCGTGCAGGTTCTCGGTCGTGTCCGCAAGGGCTCGTTCGAAGGCCGCGACGTACGCGTCCAGCTCGCGCTTGCTCTCCGTCTCGGGAAGCTCGACCATGAGCGCCTCGTCCACGAGCGACGGGAAGTAGATGGTCGGGGCGTGAACGCCCTCGTCGAGCAGTCGCTTCGCGAGGTCGAGCGTCCGCAGACCGCGCTCCTTGAGCGGGGAACCGGAAAGGACGAACTCGTGCTTGACGAGAGTGCGGAAGGGCCGCGGCAGGCTCTTGCCCATGCGGGCGGCGACGTAGTTCGAGTTGAGGACTGACCGTCGGGAGATGTGATTCAGGCCCTCCTCGCCGTGCGAAAGGATGAAGGTGTAGGCCCTCAGGTCGAGCCCGAAGTTCCCGTACGCGGTTTTGATCTTGCCGATCGACTTCGGACGGTCGTAATCGAAGCGGAACCTCCGGCCCTCCTTCACCACCCGTGGGACGGGAAGGTACGGCCCGAGCTTCTCGCCGGCCGCGAGCACGCCCGCCCCCGGTCCACCACCGCCGTGGGGGGTGGCGAACGTCTTGTGGAGGTTCAGGTGCGCCACGTCGAACCCCATGCGACCCGGATGCGTGATCCCCAAGATCGCGTTCAGGTTCGCCCCGTCGTAGTACAGCATCGCGCCCGCGGCATGGACCGCTTCGGCGATCTCGAGGATCTCGCTCTCGAAGAGGCCCGCGGTGTTCGGGTTGGTGAGCATGAAGCAGGCGGTCTTCTTCGAGAGGGCGCTCTGGAGCTGTTCGAGATGCACGCACCCGTCCTTCGACTGGATCTCCCGGGTCGTGAACCCCGCCATGCTCGCGGACGCAGGATTGGTACCGTGGGCCGTGTCCGGCAGGAGGACCTCAGTCCGCTCGCCGAGCTCGCCCTGGTCGCGGAAGTACGCCCGGACCATGAGCAACGCCGCGTACTCCCCGTGAGCGCCCGCGGCCGGCTGGAGCGAGATCTCCGGTAGGCCGGTCACGCGCGCGAGGATCCGTTCGAGCCGCCAGAGGATCTCGAGCGAGCCCTGGACCGTGGCCTCGGGCTGGTACGGATGCACCTCGGCGGCTCCCTTACGTCGGGCGAGCAGCTCCGAGACCTTCGGGTTGTACTTCATCGTGCACGAGCCGAGCGGGTACGTGCCCGTGTCGATCCCGAAGTTCATCTGCGAAAGGCGAGTGTAATGCCGGACGACCTCGAGCTCGGAGAGCTCGGGCCAACGGACCGCCTCCTTGCGCCGAAGCTTGTCGGGGATCCCGGCGATCTCGGGGAGCGGGTCCGACGGGCGTGGGGGAGCCAGGTCCCATACCGCGGGTTCGTCCCAGCGGGCCTGACGGAACGTCATGCCGTCCTCCCGACCGCTCCGATCGCGGCGCTGGCGGCCCGGACGTACTTTTGAATGTCCTTCTCGCTGGTCGATTCGGTGATCCCGACGAGGATGCGCTCGGCACCCCGGGCGGCCCCCGGCCGGGGGTCCTGCAGGGGGTGCCCGCCGAGGACCTTGCGCCGGAGCAAACGGTCGAGGAACTCCTCCGAGGTACCTCGGCCCACCTCGATCGTGAAGTCCCCGAGATACGGAGCGTCGAAGCGAGGCGCCTTGATCCCCTCGATCGCCCCGAGCCCGCTCGCGAGCGTGCGCGCCTTCTCGGCCAACGCAGCCTGAAGGCGGGCGAGCCCCCGGGGCCCGACCACGCTCGCGTAGACGACGAAGGCGAGCGCCATCAGTGACTCGTTGGTGCAGATGTTCGAGGTCGCCCGAGATCGGCGAATGTGCTGCTCGCGAGTGACCAGGGTGAGGGCGAAGGCGCGTCGGCCTTCGCTGTCCAGGGTCGCTCCCACGATCCTTCCGGGAGAGGAGCGCACGTGTTCCTTGCGGCAGGCAAAGAGGCCTAGAAGAGGACCACCGAACGACGGGGAGATCCCGAATCCCTGCCCCTCCCCCACCACGACATCGGCGCCGTAGCGACCGGGCGCCTCGAGGACCGAGAGCGACAGGGGGTCGGCGGCGACAACGAGCGGCACGTCGCCGAGGATCGACTTCAGGTCGGGGATGCCCTCGTCCACGTGCCCGAACCCGTTCGGCACGTCGGCGAGAACGCCGAACACGTCCTTCTTCGCCACCGCCGAGCGGACGAACTCGAGGTCGAGCCGACCCGTGCGTTCGTCGTACGGAATTCCTTCCACGCGAAGCCCCGGGCCGCTCGCGTAGTTCTCGAGGACGCTGCGCTCCTCCCAGGGCAGACTCGCCGGGACGAGGAAGCGTGCCCCCTCGTGGAGCCGGCGGCAGAAGAGGAGAGCCTCGCCGGCAGCGGTCGCGCCGTCGTAGAGGGAAGCGTTCGCCACGTCGAGCCCGGTCATCTCAACCCACAGGCTCTGGAATTCGAACAGGGTGCGCAACATGCCCTGGCTGGTCTCGGCCTGATAGGGCGTGTACGCCGTGTAGAACTCGCTCCGAGAGACGATCGCGTCGACGGCGGCCGGGGCATACCGCCCGCTGACTCTTCCGCCGAGGAATCTCGAGAATTTGGAGAGCGGCTTGTTCCGTTCGAGCAGCCGGTCGACCTCCGCCACCACTTCGGGTTCCTCCCGAGCCGCGCCGACGCCCATCCGGCCGATTCGGGCGCGCTTCGGAACGTCGGTGAACAACTCGTCGGTCGAACCGATGCCGAGCGCCTCGAGAAGTGCGGCCTCCTCACCCGATTCGTTCGGAATCCAACGCGGCAAAGAAGCTCACCGAGGCATCCGAACTAGGGTGGCCATAAATCGGTTGGCCCCCGCCGGCCCGTGAACTCCCGTTTCGAGAGGGGCCCCGACCGCCGGGGAGAAGGGCAAAGGTATTCGGGACCGCCGTCTCCCAACGAGACGAACCATGACGCAGGTGCACGGTCGAGCGGGCAAGCATCGGAGGCCCGCGCCGACGCCTCCGCCCTCCGTGGCGATCCTCGACATTGCGTTCCATCGGGCCTCGCTCGCAACCCCACGGGGCGAGAGCAAGGCCGCGCGCGACCGACTTCGGGCGGAACTCAAGATCGTCCGGAGCGCGGCGACGGTCGTCCGACACCTGCGCATCGAGACCCGGCGTTTCGTGAAAGGCCCGCCCACGCCGTTCGAGGCGACGCTCGTCGCGCAGCACTTCGGCGCCGGCACTCTGGAGCGCTCTCTCACCCGCGTTCGGCGGGCCGAAGAGCGAATCCGCGGTCTCGCCCAGGCCGCGGAGCGGGGAACGAAGCACGCTTCGGGCTCCGAAGAGCTCGGCGACCAGATCCGAGCGTTCTACGGACGCCTCTCGAGCTTCGTACGTGAGGTGGACGCGGACATCGAACGCCTTCGCGAGATCGGAGGGTTCCTCGACGACCGCCCCCACCTGGATCCCGCGGCCCCGACGCTGGTCGTAGCCGGGTTCCCGAACGTGGGGAAGTCGTCGATCGTGGCGCGACTCTCCTCGGCGCATCCCAAGGTCGCGGACTATCCGTTCACGACGCTCTCGATCGCCGTGGGCCACGCTGACCTCGGTTTCGACCGGCTCCAGGTGCTCGACACGCCGGGGGTGTTGGGTCGCGCCGGACGAGCCAACCCCGCCGAGGCCGAGGCTCGGAGCGCCGTCCGCGGCGCGGCCACCGTGGTGCTCTTCGTCATCGACCCTTCGGGAAAATCGGGCTACCCCGTCGAAGAACAGGAACGCCTGCTGACCCGATGGAAGGAGGAATTCCCCCATCTCCCCATCATCGAGGTGGAAACGAAGTGCGACCTTGTGCGACGGTCCACCGACCGTCTGCAGGTCTCGGCAACGACCGGAGAGGGCCTCGACGCCCTCGAGACCCAGGTACGAGCGCTCGTCCGCCCGCGGGGCGAGCTTCCCCCAATCCAGGAGGAGCTTTCCGAAGAGGTCACGGACGTACCCGATTTCGAAATCTTGCCTCCGCGTCGCCGGTCCTCCCCCCGTGCTGGGGGGGGAACCTGAGAGCCTCCCGAGTCGCTATGACCTGGAAACCGACCGGTGTACCCGCCGCGACCGTACGCCCCGGAACGACGCGGGAGGTCATGGTCGATGCGACGTCGGTCCTCCTCGCCCGCGTCGGCCCCCTGCTCTTCGCGGTCGACGCAGTGTGTCCCCACCTGGGAGGATTGCTCGCGGACGGGACGCTCGCGGGCCGCCGCCTCACCTGCCCGCTCCATGCGGCGGTGTTCGACGTGGGCACCGGAGCGGTGCTCGTGGACCCCTTCGGGATCGAGCCCCCTCAGGGCATGCTGGCGCCGGTCTCGTCCTACCCGACCCGGACCGCGGGTGGCATGGTCGAAGTCGACCTGCCCTGACGTGGTCCCGGATCAGACGCTGAACGCCTTTCCGTTCTCGGGAAGGATGACCTGGCAGGTCGGCTCGAGAGCGTCGCGCAGGGCCTCGCGCTGGTCGCCGTGCATGAGCACCACCGTACTCGCCCGGGATTCCTGGGCCACCCGGACGAGGTCCGAGTGCCCGGCGTGGGCCGAGAAGTCGAACTTCATGATCTCGCAGGACGGATGGATCGTGGTGTCATCGATCGTCAGCGTGCCCTCGTCCAGGAGCTGGCGACCGTTCGACCCCTCCACCTGGTAGCCGGTCAAGAGGATCGAGCTCCTCGCGTCCTTGTACATCTCGCCGATGTAGTAGAGCACGGGCCCACCGTCCAGCATGCCCCCGGTCGTGACGATGACCTCGGCCTCGCGCAACGCCTTCCGCCGGTCGCCCGGATGCTCGACCACATGAACCCCCTCGAGAGCGCGACGGAATCGCCGCGCGTCCGCGAGGTATTCGGGCGCCGCCTCGTAGATCTCGTTCACCTTGCGCGCCATTCCGTCGAGGTAGGTTTCGAATCCCGCCGAGGCGAGCGCCATCAACACCTCTTGGGCCCGACCGACCGCGAAGGCGGGAACGATCGCCTTTCCGCCCCGCTGGATCGTTTCGTCGACCTTGTCACGGAACCGGCGCTCGGTCTCCCGTCGGTCGGGATGCTCCCGACCGGAATAGGTCGATTCCATCACGAGGACATCGCACTCGACCGGTTCGGCCCCGCCGACGAGGTGGGTCGGGATCGTCTGGAGGTCGCCCGTGAACAGGACGTCCTTCTCACCGCGGTAGAGGATCATCGAGGCACCCGGGATGTGACCCGCGGGGGTGAATTCGACCTCGATCCCGTGATGGCGGAACGTCCCGTGCCGGTCGACCGCGGTGAATCGGGAATGGAGGGAGTGAATATCGGAGGGGGTGTACGGCGCGAGGTATCCTTCGATCCGGGCGATCTTGAGTGCATCCTTCGTGAGGAGGTCGGCGACCGCGATCGTGACGGGGGTCGCGATGAGGCGGGCTTTCGGGAGCCGGCTGAGGAGCGGAGTCATGCCGGAGTGGTCGAGGTGGGCGTGCGACAGGAACGCGAGGTCCACGTTGGTCGGCACCGGCCGCGGGTACGTCGGGGGGTCGGTCGGGGTCATCCCGTAGTCAAAGAGCAGCATGCGGCCTTGGTCGCGGACGACAAGACCGAGCGACCCGATCTCCGACGCGCCACCGAGGAATTGGAGTTCCATCGGCGGGCCGAGCGGTTCTGACTCTTAACGTACGGTGGGCGAGTCGGTAGAGAAGCCATCTTTAACGACGCTCTCGTGCGGGGGACGTGACCGGACCGGCGCGCGCGGAACTCGAGGTCCTGTACCGGATCAGCGTCGCGGTGCATCAAGTGGTCCGGGATGCCGAGGGCTCCCCCCACCGGGCGGACGTCGTCGCGATGGGCGCGGACGGAAGTCCGACCGAGGAGCTCGACCGGCTCGCGGAGACCGAGATCCTGAAGGTGCTGGACGCGGAAGGGGTGGACTGGAACCTCCTCTCGGAGGAGATCGGCCACGTCGCCCGCGGCGGAGAGAGCACCCTGGTGGTCGACCCGATCGACGGAACCTCGAACGCTCTACGGAACCTGCCGTTCTCCACGGTCTCGCTCGCCCTCGGCCGTCGAGACCTTGCTGGGATCGACATCGGACTCGTCCGTGACCTTCATCGCGGCACGACCTATTGGGCCGTCCGAGGGCAGGGTGCGTTCCGTGATGGGCGGCCGATCCGGACCCGGACCTGGAACTCGCGCAACGAGATCTTCTTCGTGAACCTCGGACGGCCGGCGACCGAGCACGCGGCGCGCCTCGCCGTGAAGTCGCGTCGTATCCGCTCGCTCGGATGCGCTTCTCTCGAGATGCTGATGGTCGCCCAAGGGAGTGCGGACGGCTACTTCTTTGAGATCACTCCCGAGACGCGCAACCTGCGAGCGACCGACGTCGCCGCCGCGTACCGGATCCTGCTCGAGGCCGGCGGCGGCATGGGCGACGCTCGCGGCCAATCGGTCGACGCCTTCCCGCTCACCGTCGAGCGAAGGACCAGCATCTTCGCCTGGGGTGACCCGAAGTTCCGTGAGCGGGCGTCCGAGGAGGGGTACCTATGAAGATCGGCCTCACCGCGAACCCCCGCAAGCCGGCGGCGATCGAGCTCGCCCGGCGGGCGGTGAGCCTCATCGGCGACCGGGCGGAGGTCGTCGTGAGCGACGAGTCCGCGGGCATCGCGCCCGAGCTCGTCCACCTTCCGCTCGAGGACCTCGACCCGGACGTTCTCATCGCGATCGGGGGCGATGGAACGTTCCTCTACGCCCTACGACGCTCGGACGCTCCGCTCCTGCCGATCAACGCGGGGACCGTCGGGGTCCTCGCCGAGGTCGAGGCGAACCATCCGAACGAATTCGAGGGTGCGATCGAACGTCTCCTCAAGGGATTCTACTTCCTCGAGGAGCGGATGAAGCTCGCCGCGCAGGTCGGGACGACGCCCGTCCCGGACGCGACCAACGATTTCGTGCTACATTCCGCCCACGTGGGGAAGATGGGATTGTTCGAGATCGCGTTCGACGGACATGTCGCGGGACAGATCCGGGCCGACGGGCTGATCGTGGCGAGCCCGACCGGCTCGACCGCCTACTCGCTGAGCTCCCTCGGGCCGATCGTGGACCCGGGGCTCGACGCCATCGTCCTCACGTCGATCGCTCCGTTCCGGGTGGAGGCCCGGGCGGTGGTCATCGAGCCGCTGCGAACGGTGCGACTTCGACCGATCGAGACCGGACGCGGCGCCGTCGTGATCGCGGACGGACAGGACGAGTACCCGCTCGCTGCCGATGCGGCGCTGACGGTCTACCGTTCGCCTCGACGGGCCACGCTGGTCCGCTTCGGGTCCCGGTTCTTCCAACGCCTTCGCGGCAAGAGGATCCTGCCGTGGACCGAGAACGGCTCGGAGGGAGGGACCACGAGTGCCGATCTTCCGACCCACCCGTAAGCGACCACCCGGGTCCGCGCGCCTCGGAGATACCCCTCGGTCGATCACCCGCCGTACTCTCCTCAGCGCTCTCGCGAGCGGCCGGTCCGCCTACCCGAACGAGTTCGGAGGGGTCCTGCGCGCCGACCCTCCCGGGGTGATCAGCGAACTGCTGCTCCTCCCGGGGACCACCGCCGGACGGCGCCACGCAAACTTCCAGTTGTACATGATGCCCGCCGACCTCACGGTCGTCGGAACGATCCATTCCCATCCGTCGGGAGCGCTCCACCCGTCGGACGCCGACCTCCGGCTGTTCCGGAACTGGGGACGCCGTCACATCATTCTCGGGACGCCCTTCGGCCCGGGCTCCTGGCGCGCCTACGACAGCAACGGGGAAGAGACGCGACTCGAGGTGATCGAGACGCGGGCAGCTCCGCTCCCGAGCGATGGCTTGCCCGAGTATCGACCCCGGGCGGTCCACCGCCCAGCACCGACCGATCCGACGGAGTTCCCGGACGACGAGGCGTAAGGACCGTGTCTACTCGCGAACGGGGATGGTCGGGACCGGCAGGCGGTCCGGCGTGCGGTTCGGGTCGACGATCTCGCGCCCGGGGTGCGCCGGCGGGCTCGTGAGCCCGTGCATCTTCGCGAGCATCTCGAGGAATTCGATGAACCCGCGGAAGGCGCCGCGGTAGAGCTTCGTGTGGTTGCCCTCCCAGTCGAAGAAGTCGTTGAGCATCGACCTCGACTGGCGCAGCCCGTGCGTGAGCGCCCGCTTGAGGAGTTCCTGCTGGAGGGGACTCAGCCGGTCCCGGCGGAACCAGTCCCGCGACTTGAGGTGGCCAAGCGGGACGAAGAACATGGGCACCAGGATCGCCTTGAACTCCCAGAGGTCGTCAATGAGATCGATCGTTCGCTGGACGTCGTCCTCCGTCTCCTGGGGGAGCCCGACAATGAAAGTGCACGCCGGGAAGACGTGATTGTCGTTCATGAGGCCCGCGGCCTGCACGACGAGCTCGGGCCATTGCGACGCCTTGAACGGAGCGACCTTCCCCGGCATCGCGGCGGTGATCATGCGGGGCGAGCCGGTCTCGACCCCGACCTCGACGCCCCACCAGGACTGCTTCTCGTCGATCAGGACCTCGGCACACTTCGAAAGGAGCTTCGGCTTCGTCATGAGCGAGGCGATGGCGACGTGGCTCCATCCGACCTGCGCGTAGTATTGCTTTGCGAGCTTGAGGAGAGGGATCAGTTTCTCCTCGTGAGGCATGACGTTCGGGCTGCCGTAGAAGTAGACGTCGTCCGAGTGGAGGAGTCCCTTGCGGACGCCGATCTTCGCGTTGACCTTGAGCTCCTCCTCGATCTTCTCGAGGGGGTACCACCGCGTTGGGCGCGTCGTGACCGAACAGAACGAGCAACCGCGGCAGCAACCGCGGCCGATCTCGATGAGGCCGTTGACGCTCGGGAACCGAATGGAGGAGATCTGCTCGACCTTGGGCGCCTCCTTCGCGGAGAGCACAACGTGGGGGGGAAGGAACTCGTCCCGGAGCGCCTTTCCGACGATCTCCTTGACGAAGATATCCGCCTCTCCCTCGACCACGCTGTCGATGCCGCCGATGGAATCGACGAACTCCTGGATCCAGGGGAGCTTCGCTCGGGTCGCCGGAGCGAGCTGCCAGGCGCACGGGCCCCCCGCGATGATCTTGAGCCCGCGCTTACGTGCTTGGACGACGGCCGGCTGGGAAAGCATCCGCTTGAAGTTGACGGAGTTCAGGGTCTCCTTCTTCATGACGCCGCCGAACGTGGAGCTCGGCGGGTTGAGTCCGAAGTAATCGTGACCCGAGATCAGGAGGACCTTGGCCTCCCCCGGCATGTACTTGTCGAGGTGGCTCGGGTGCACGATCCGAGCGTCAAACCCAGCGTCCATCAGGGATGCCTCGATCTTCCGCATGCCGTACGGCGCCTGGCGCGGGTATCCGTGCTCGTCGACCGGCATGTCGGGGAAGAAGAGCCGCTTGTAGACGCCTTCGGGAAGGATGTACGCCGGAGTGGTGGTTCCGAACCCCAGGAACTCCTTCCCGTGGTGGTTGCTCATCATCGTCCAGTCGCAGGTGATGACAACTTCCGGCATGAAACGACCTTATCCCGAGACGAAGGACACCTCGTCCACGTGAAAAGCCCTTCTTATCGGTTCCGAAGCCCTCGGAGCGACATCGGATGAGGGAAAGGAACGGGGTTCGACGCCGATTCGCCCTTCTCCACCGCTCCCTCGGATTATTTTGGCGGGTCGGTGTCGAATAGCTCGTGCCGCACCGGCCTCTGCCCGGCGCCCCGCTCACCGGAGGCCGCTGCGATCTGTATCGAACCCGGGGCTCACGGTTCCTGCAGTTTCACCGCGACGCAACCCAGTTACCGCTTCTTCGCCTATCAGCAGAACACGACCGACGGAAGCACCGATCGGATCGCTTTCAGCATAAGCCATTCCACGCCCCTCCTCACGGGGGGGCCGGCGCGACTTGCGCTCGTGGGTTCCGCAGGTACGGCCGTGGCGACCACCCTGGCCACGATAGCCGAACGTGATCGGGGGAAAGGACGATCGTCCCCCCAGCGTTTGAGCACGGTCCCGCGAACGGTCGAGGGGACGGGCTCGGTCGAGCTGGACCGGAGCTAATCGAAGTCGGTCTCGTCGTCGTCGCGGGGCAAGACACCGTCCAGCGAATCTCCCGCGTCCTCGGTCGATTCTTCCGAATCGCCCGACTCGCGGAATGCCGGGTCGCGCTGCAGGAGGTGGATCCGGACGCAGTCCCGGTGAGCGGGATTCCCGTTCCATGCACTGGTCTCGGTGGGGTCCCCGAGCGGCTCCTTGCAGAGCGAACAGATCTCCGGTGGCGAAATGATCCAGGAGATGCGGCGGGGGTGTGACTCCATCGCGACCGGGTCACCGAAAGGCCGGAGAGGTCCTTTACCTTTCGGCACGAACATTTTTCCCTCCGGGGAGCCCCGCCAAAGCGCCTTAACCCGGTCGCGCGGTTCACCTCCTCGTGGATACCCTTACCGAGATACGTCGCCGACGGGTCGCCCTGGGCATACCCCTCGGGGAACTGGCCCGCGCCATCGGACGGAGCGACGCCACCCTCTCGCGCATCGAGCGGGGTCAGATCCGTCCTTCCTACGAGCTCGTTCAGCGCATCCTGACGTACCTCGAGACCCAAGAAGGGCTCACCGCCCCCCGACTGACCGTCGGGGAGTTGATGCACCGACCCCTCGTCACCGTCGAATCGAGCGCCTCGCTGGCCACGGCCGCGCAACGGATGGAGAGTGGAGCGTTCTCCCAGCTCCCCGTCGTCGACGAGGGCCATGTCGTCGGCTCCTTGTCCGAGGCAGCGCTCTTGCGAGCGCTCGCCCAGCCCAACGCCCACCTGGTTCGTGTACGGGATGTTCTCGAGCGGGCGTACCCCGTGCTCGACGAAGGATTCCCGGGAGACCTGCTCCCTCCCTTGCTGGGCCGCTATCCGGCCATCCTGGTCGCCCGTCGCGGTGAGCTGCAGGGGATCGTTACCAAGGCCGACGTGATCCGGGGGCTCCGCGGCGCCCCGCTTCGCCGGACCGCGAGCGGCTAGGGTTCCGCGTTCGCCGCCCACACCGCGCCGAGCGCGGCCCGCACGGCGAGTTCGGCGCCGAGCGCCCCGAGAGCGTCGGCGAGTCCACCGGGACGCTTCTCGCGGGCCCCGGTTCCGGCCGACCCCGTAGCGGCGCCAAAGAGCACGTCCCCGTCCGTGGCGCTGTGAAAAGGAGTGATCGCCGAGGCAAGCCCGGCGTGAGCCATCGCCACGACGCGAGCGAGGGTGGGCCGGTCGATGGCCAGGTCCGTGGCGATGAGCCCGATCGTCGTGCCCGTTACGGGGTCCGGCGCCGAGGTATCCGACGAAGGTGGAATCAAGCGTCCCCGACCATCGCGTGCCCCGGCGGCCCATCGCCCCGTCGCGGGGTCGCGAACTGCCCCGACTGAATTCACCGCGAGTAGAACGCCGAGGGACCCGCGGCGCCCGAAACGGGAAGCGGCCGCACCCACGCCGCCATGCATCGCACCGTCGCGACCAAGGTACTTGCCCACGGTGGCCCCCGCGCCGGCGCCGACCCGGCCGACGGCCACTTCCTCACGGCTCGCCCGGAGCGCTGCCTCGTAGCCGAGCGGTAGATAGTCCGGAATCGGTCCCGGCTTGGCGGGAAGGTCGAACAGGACGGCGCCCGAGACCGGGGCCACCAGATTCGGGTTTCCAAAGGCTCGCTGTCCTCCGCCGCGTTCGAGGACCCTAAGTCGGACGCCCCGAGCGGCGTCGAGGCCGTAGAGACTTCCCCCGGAGAAGAAGATCGCCCACCGGCGTCCGAAGGTCGAATCGAGCGAGAGCGAAGCGGTGTCGTACGTTCCCGAGGCCCCGCCGCGCACCTCGACTACGGTGGGGGTCGAGGCGTCGAACAGGACCGCGGTGACGCCGCTCGAAGCATCGGGGGTCTCGGCATGACCCACGGAGAGTCCTCCGATCCGCGCGAAATCGAGCACTCCGGTGGCCCCGGCTTCGCGAGGCAATCCACGGGAAAAGTGATTCCATCGCCGGTGCGCGATGGATTCTTGTATTCATGGGAGGGTGCCCGAACGCCTCATGGCCACTTCGCACAGCAAGTCGCACACCGAAACCCAGCCTCCCAAGGGCTTTCGGATCTCGCGGGACCTCCCCGTGGGTCGACACCCGCTCCTCGCCGCATTCCCCGACCTCGAGAAACTCCCGGCCGCCCTACGACTTCAGCCGGACGCGGTCGCGCGGGCGAAGTTGTTCGACGAGACCTGCGTTCAGGTCGTGGACCAGGACCTGTGGATGTACGTGGCCCCGTGGGACATGCCACCGGGCGCACGACGGCAATGGAGCCCGGTCCTTTCCCCCGGTTCCGATTGCATCGTCGTCGGAAAGAGCCACCTCGCGGAGAGCCCACCGATGGTCCTCTACATGGACATCTTCCACGAACTCTGTCACGTCATCCAGCGGCTCGGAGGTGCGAACCTTTGGCCACCGGGCCTGAGCTACGTCGAGCGCTGGACCGAGGTGGAGGCGTATCGATTCGTCGTCGACGAGGGGAGGATGCTGGGCGTTTCCGACGCGTTCCTCCGCGAATACCTTGAGGTGGAGTGGATCTCCGAGGAGGAGCACCGGGAACTCCTGAAGAAGCTCGAAGTGCCTCCCGAGTAAGCCCCGGCAGCTCGTGGGCCGCGGTCGAGCCGAGTGACGGACGAACGAAACGATGCGCTAAGAACCGATTCTTTATCCCCCCAAAACCCCGAAACGAACCGCTTACCGGGGGCGCGGCACACGTCGATCGACATCAAGTCCCGCCCGAAACTTCGTCCGTCAACGAACGACCTCTGGTTCCTCGCGTACCTACCGCTCGCGGTCTCGGACGGGATCGCGACGCCCCTGATTCCCCTCCTCGCGCTCCAACACTTCGGCGCGAGCGCGTTCGTGGTGACGATCATCATCGCGGCGAGCGCGATGAGCCAGGTCCCGTTCACCATCCTGTGGGGCAATCTTTCCGACCGCGTCGCCCACCGGAAGTACTTCCTGGTCGGTTCGTTCCTCGCGACCGGCGTCAGCATCATCTTCATCGCGCTGGCGCAGAATCTAATCACGTACTTCTGGCTCAACGTCGTCGAAGGCCTCGCCTCCGCCGCCAGCGCGCCGATCGGGACGATGCTCCTGCTCGAGACGCGCCACAAACGCTGGTGGCCCACGGACATCGGGTTCTTCGGACTCATCTCGGGCCTCGGCACGACCGCGGGCCTCGCGGTGGGGTTCGTCTGGCTGTTCGTGATCGGCTACTCGCAGCCCGCGATCTCCGTGATGACCGCCCTGCTCCTCGTCTCGGGCGCGCTCGCGCTCGTCTCCGCGCTGATCGCCTGGGCCTGGATCGAGGAGCCGGCGGCTCGGGTCGAACGGCGGACGGTCGCGGCCCTCATCAACCTGAACCGGGGCGTCGTCGAGCGGATCCGCCACGTTCGCTCCCGGATCGTTGGGCTCGTCGACCTCACCCGTGCGAAGTCCGAGCGCTTGCCCGGACGCGAGTATCTCTTCCTCGCGGCGCTCGGAGTGATGAGCGTCGGGTTCGACATCTTCTACGGGCCGTTCCCCGTGTTCCTCTGGCAGAACGCCCGCTTCACGGACGCGGGCGTCTTCATCGTCTACCTCGGGTCGTCCGCCGCGTCCACTGCCCTCTTCTTCCATTCGGGCAAGGCGGTCGACGTCCACTCGCCGAAGACCGTGTTCCTGCAGTCGCTCGGGGGACGCGTGCTCCTGATGCTGCTCTTCTTGTGGGGTCCGATCTACGTTCTCTTTGGACTCGGCTCGCCGGCCCTTCTCGCGTGGCTCACGCTCCTCAACGCCTTGCTCGGCGTCACCTGGGCGTTCATCAGCACGGCGAGCACGCTCTTCCTGATCCGATTGGTCGGACGCTCGGCCCGCGGTCGCGCGCTTGGCCTCTACAACGCGATCGCCGGCGCGGGGGGCCTCATCGGGACCCTCCTCGGCGGCTGGCTCTACGCGACGTACGGCGTCCACTTCGCCTACTCGATCGCGGCGGTCACGGTCGTGGCGGGCGGGGCCCTTCTGTTGCCGATCCCGTACCACATTTTCCAGTTGACCCACCCGAGCGCGCATCACCATCATCTCGCGAGAAGCGCCCGGGCCGTGACACGGCCCCCGCGCACCGGAGAGCCGGGTCAGCGCTGAGGGCGGTTACCGCAGCCCCTCCCAGGTGAGGGTTCGGACCACGTAGCCCAGGGAGAGGTGGGCGAGGAACACCTCCAGGGCGGGCGGATACTCTTGGATGACGCAGGAACGGAAGCCCAACTGGCCGACCCCGACGGGTTCGGTGCCCCGCAGCACGGCGAAGCGGCCGGTGAGCCGTTCGTTGATCGTGTACTCGACCCCTCCGTAGAGGAACGTCATCGGCCCGAACATCGTCGACCGGGTCTTCCAGAGGTCTTCGCCGACCTGGATCCGGATCTCGTCCGCCTTCATGCGGTAGGAGACGAGCGACCGGCCGTCCGTCACCGCGGTCGGCCGCTCGAGAACGTATTCGGTCGAGAACAGCGCCGCGATCTTCTGGCCCAGCCCGGGGTTTCCGGCCTCGACCGGACGACCGGTCCAGGTCTCGGTACCGACCTCGATCTCGATGATGTTCTTCAGCACTCGAGCCGTCGCCCGTATCATCGGCCGCTCGGCCTGGTATCCGGCCGTGACGTAATAATGGCGGTGCCGGTCCGCACGCCGTGCCGTCGGACGCTCCGCGACCTCCCACGCTCGACCGGGCGTTCGGCATGGAGTTCTACGTTACCCAGACCCCCGGCGTCGCCGGTCGAACGAAGGCCACCCCCGACGATTTCCGGGTGAACGAGATCTCGAACTATCCACTGCCGGATCCGGCCGGCACGTATTCGATCCTTCGGGTCCAGAGTCGCGATTGGGAGCAGCACGAGCTGGGTCAGGCGATCGCCCGTCGCTTGGGCCTCCCGTCAGCCTCGGTCCACTGGGCCGGCACCAAGGACCGCCGAGCGGTCGCCGAACGGCTGCTTTCCTACCGAGGACCACTTCCGCCGCCGGACCTCGGCCTCCCACGGGTCGTCGTTCTCGAGGCCTACCGAGCCCGGGACGGCCTCATGCTCGGTCACCACTTTGGGAATGCGTTCGAGATCCGCGTGGACGATCTGGCCGTCCCTGTGCCGGAGGCGCTGACCGCGTTCCGGGCGACCGAGCGGGAGCTCCGGGCGGCGGGACATTGGCCGAATTTCTTCGGGCCGCAGCGGTTCGGCGAGGTGCGGCCGGTCACCCACGAGGTAGGGCGTCAGGTCGTTCGCGGCGACGTGGGCGCAGCGATCGAGACGTATCTGGCGGCGCCGGCTCCGGGCGTGGCGGACGGGGTCGGTGACCAGGCTCGCCGTACCTACGCCGAGACCCACGACGTGCTCCGGGCGCTTCGCGAGTTCCCGGGCGAGTATCGCTTCGAGCGCTCCCTGCTCGAGCGTCTCGCGCACGGCGACCCGCCCGAACGCGTGTTCCGCGCGCTCGCCCGAGAGCTCCGCCTCCTGTTCGTGCATGCCTTCCAGGCGCTCCTGTTCAATCGATGGCTCAGTCGACGCGAGGCTCGGGGCCTTCCGCTCGACCGCCCGGTGCCGGGCGACCGGCTCCTGCGGCTCGGTCGGGACGGCTCGGTCCGCAGCCAGGAGGGGATCCCTGTCGCGGACGACAATGCGACGGAATGCACCGAACTCGTTCAGCGGGGCGGGGCGCTGCTCGCGGGGCCGCTCGTTGGCTACGAGACCCCGACGATCGAAGGTCCGGTGGGGGCCATCCTGGAGGAGCTATTGCAGGAGGAAGGAGTCGACCGGTCGATGTTCCGCCTTCCGAGGACCCCCGAGATCGCAAGCCGGGGGGCGTGGCGCCCCGCGCTCCTTCCGGTCCCGCCGCTCGGCCTCGCCGAGGAAGGAGCTGGTGTCCGGTTCCGGTTCGCGCTGCCGAAGGGTGCGTACGCCACGGTTCTTCTCCGAGAGTTCCTCAAGACCGGCGCTCAGTAGACGCTTTTCCAGCGGGTCGAAAGGAGGCTACTAATACTCGGCCCCCAGGTCGGACCGCCGACAGCACGTACTATGCCCGCCGAGACACCTCGACCGTTCCTCGTTCCGTTGCGCACGCCCCCACCGCCGGTCGTTCCGGAGCTCGCCGAGGGGATGGCGCGGGTCCCGACCGGCGTACCGGACTTCGATTACCTGACCGGAGGACTGCCGGCAGGCTCGGTGGTCTTGCTGTTCGGTGATGCCGGGGCCGGCCACCAGGAGTTCGCCCTCACCTCCGCCGTCCACCTCATGCTCCACTACGACGACCCTCGGATGCACCATTTCTATCTCGGGAATGCGAAGGGTCCTTTTGTCTATCCGCAGGGGATCGTTTACGTCAGCACGAGCCGCTCCCGCGAGCAGGTGCTCGCGGAACTGCACTCCGCGTTCGATGCTACCTACTCCGAGGTACTCTCTCGTCACCTCAACTTTCACGACCTTTCGCCCGCGTACTTCCAGGATACCGTCGTTCCCTCGTCGTGGGCCTCCCTCTCGAGCCCTCTCCTCTCGGGAGCACCGGTGAGCGCCGCCCCGGACGACGGTGGCCCTCTGCGCGCGCTCGCCGACGCGGTCGACCAGGACGGGCGCAAGAACCTCGTCATCGTGGATTCGCTCACCGACCTCGTCGTTCGCCGCGGTATCGAGGCGACCGACATCGTGACGCTCCTGAAGGGACTACGACGCCGGGCGAAGGAATGGGATGGGGTTGTCTATCTCCTCCTGTCGAAGGGGGTCGCTCCCCCCGCGGTGGAGCAGGCCGTGATCGATTCGGTCGATGGGGTCCTCCACTTCAGCTGGGTCGCTACCCCCACCCAGTCGCATCGCCAACGGGCGATGTTGATCGACAAGTTCATGACGATACTTTCACGCCTTCCGCCGGAGTACCAGGGAAGGTTCCTCATCCGCGTGAACGCGGCCAGCGGGCTGGTGACCACACAATATGAGCGCGTCTGAGAAGTCGCGAGCCCGGATCCCGACCGGCATCGCGGGGCTCGACGAGATGCTGGGGGGCGGGTTTCCGGCAGGGCATGTCGTCCTGGTCACCGGACTTCCGGGGACCGGGAAGACCTGCTTCGGGCTCCAGTACCTGCTCGCCGGTGCGGCCACCGGCGAGAAGGGCGTGTTCCTTTCACTCGAGGAGGACGTCGCGCCATTGCTCGAGAGCGCGCGGCAATTCCACTGGCCGGTTGACGCGGCGGTCAGCGCCGGCACTCTCAAGATCCTACGGATCGACCCGAAAGAGACCCGACAAAGCCTGCACCGAATCCAGGGAGAGCTCGGGAAGGAGCTCACGAATCTCGGCGCCCGGCGCATCGTCGTCGATTCCGTCTCTTTGCTCAACATGCTCAGCGATGACGAATCCGGCCGACGCTCCACCCTCTTCGCCCTCGCGGCCGCGTGCCGCGAAGCGGGCGCGACGACGGTGCTGACCGCCGAAGCCGACCCGCTCCACCCCGAGGTCAGCCGGGACGGACTCAGCGAGTACGTTGCGGACGGAGTGCTGTTGCTGGGCTATCGAACCGGGCCGGACGGGCACCGGGTCGGGCTCTCGTTGAGGATCCTCAAGATGCGGCGAACGGCTCATGTCCGCACGGTCCAACCGTACTCGATCGGCCCGAACGGCATTGCCGTCGACGCGAAGGCCGTCGATTTCGGCGGTCCTTAGCCGGTTCCCTATGTCGCCGAGGATTCGGCGTGGTCCTTAGTACGAGTCGACCTTCTCCGCTCCGTACCGCCTCCATGCCAGCGACCGACCCTTCCGCACCGGCTCGCGAACGTGCGACGTTGCCGGGGATTCTTCCCCCCGTAACCCGGATTCCCCGTTGGGTCCTGTACGTCGACCTCGATGCCTACTACGTGTCGTGCGAGCTGAGGGACCGGCCCGAGCTGCGGGGCCGTCCCGTGATCGTCGGACCTCCCCCCGCGGAAGGACCGACCCGCGGTGTCGTGCTCTCCGCGAGCTACGAAGCGAGGCCGTCGGGCGTTCGGAGCGCCATGCCGGTCGGCGTCGCAGCCCGGCTCTGTCCGGGGGCCGTGTGGATCCCGCCGGATTTCGGGAAGTACGAACGCATCGCGCGGGAGGTCCGAACTGTGCTGCGCCGCCACTCCCCTACCGTCGTTCCGTACAGCATCGACGAGGCGGCGGTGATCCTCGACGGTGCGGACGCCGCGCAGGCCCGCCGAACCGCCGAGACGATCCAACAGGAACTGCTCCGGGAACTAAGCCTCCCGGCGTCGATCGGGATCGCCCTGTATCGAACGATCGCCAAGATCGCCACGGACCGGGCCAAGCCCGCGGGCATCCGCCTGGTCACGGCCGAGGAGGCGCCCTCGTTCCTTGCTCCGCTTCCCGTTCGGGCGATCCCCGGTGTGGGGCCAAAGACGGAGGAGATCCTTCACGGCCGCGGGATCCGGACCATCGGGGAGCTGGCGGCCGCCAAGCCGAGCGAGCTCACCCGCGACCTGGGCTCCTTCGCAGGCGACCTCATCGCGCTCGCCCGAGGCCAGCCCCACGAGGAACCCGAAGGGTCCGACGAACCGCGGTCCCGATCGACCGACCACACCTTCGCGCGCGACGTGGACCGATGGGAGGAGATCGAAGCGTCGATCCGAACCTTGGCCTCGGAGCTTTCCTCGGCACTCGACGACGAAGAGCTGCGGTACGGTACCGTCGGGGTCGCCTACCGATGGGCGGACTTCTCCCGCTCGCAACGTAGCCGTTCCCTCGGAGCGGCGCGCGAAGGAGCGCTTCCGCTGACCGAGACCGCGGTCCGACTGGCGCGCGAGCTCTGGGATTCCGAGCGGGCGGCGCGGCATCGACCCGTGCGCACGGTCTCCGTCCGAACGGAACGGCTCGCTCCGCGCACGCAGCGGCAGGTCGTCCTCGACGATTTTCGCTGAGAACGACTCGATTTGGCGGGTCTTAAGTACGGTCGGCCGACTTCCACCGGCCGGCGCGAGTGAGCCTTCGTGACGAAACCTTCCGGGGGGGTGGCCGTGCGAGAACTTCTCGGCGAGGAGAAGGAGTTGATGGCCCCGGATCCCCGACTCGGGGTGCCGGTGCCCTCGTATCAGGGCCGTTCCCTCGGGAACCTGGCCTCGTCCGTATGGGCTGCTCTGGCGCCCTCGAGAGAAGGGGAAGCCCCACCCTTGCCGCCCCTCGCGGCCACCTTCGACCCCTTTCACGGACGGCGGCCGGAGGGGCCGGTTGTCGTCCTGCTTCTGGACGGGCTCGGATGGTTGGCGCTCCTCGCGTCCGCCGACCGGTTTCCCGACGGACCGGCAGCGGGGTGGGTACGGCAGGGCCGACCGATCACGTCGGTCTTTCCGACCACGACCACGGTGGCTCTCACGAGCCTCTCTACCGGCGCGGCCCCGGCGCAGCATGGGGTCCTCGGTCACCGGGTGTACCTCCCGCATTTCGGAACGGTCGTCGAGCTCCTTCGGATGTCGCCGCTCGGGGTGGGGCCGGCCGAATCGTTGGTCGGTCCGCAATGGTCCCCCTCCATGCTCTCCGCGGTTCCGAGCATCTACCGTCGGGGCCTGCCGACCGTCGCGCTCTCCCGCGACCGGTTCGAAGGCACCGGATTCACCCGTCTCATCTACGACGGAGCTACGTACGCCCCCTACGCAACCGGGAGCGACCTCGCGCTCTCGCTCGCGGAGATCCTCACCCGCCCCGAGCCCCCCCCGCTCATCGTCGCGTACCGGGATGATCTCGACGTGGTTCAGCATCAGCGGGGAACGCGGCCCGAGCTCGTCGACCTCGAGCTCGACCGGGTGGATTCGTTGCTCTCGTTCGTCGCTCGCCATCTCGAGCCGGAGCTCGCCCGGTGCACGAGGGTCGTGGTCACCGGCGACCACGGCCAGGTCCCGATGGAGGCGTCGGCGCAATTGGTGGTGGACCGTGACCCCACCCTCCTCGCCCATTTGTCGCGGCCGCCCTCCGGCGACCGTCGGGCGGCCTTCTTCGCCGCTCGACCGGGCCATCTCGCGCTCCTGCGCGAGGGGCTCGAAGCCCGGCTCCCCCTCGGGGGACACTTGATCGAGATGCCGGTGGCCGTCGAGGCGGGACTGTTCGGACCGCCCCCCTTCCACCCCGAGATTACCGAACGCCTCGGAGACCTCCTCTTCCTGTCACCGAGTCCGGGCGGAGTTAGCTACACCGTCCCCGGTGCACGCACCCGACCGCACCGTATGATCGCCGCGCACGGTGGACTCGAACCTCCCGAGCTCCTCATCCCTCTGGTTTCGGGGATGCTCGATGAGATCGCTCTCGGTTCCTCCCGCACTCCTCATGAATCGCCGGTGGCTCGCCCCGGCGCGCGAGCATGACCGAATTCCGCCGTGATCCGATCACGGGCCGTTGGGTGATCGTGGTTCCCGGCCGGGCGGCCCGGCCCAACGAGCATGCCGCCACAGCGCCGACACTACCCGCCTCCGCCGATTGCCCTTTCTGCGAGGGGAACGAGTCACGAACCCCTCCCGAGGTGGCTGCCCTCGGTCCTCCGGGTCGCGCCGAGAACGAGCGCGGCTGGTACGTGCGTACGATCCCGAATCGGTTTCCGACCGTCACCCCCGAAGCGCCCGACCCGGAGCCGCGCGCGGTCGGGTCCGGATTCGAGGTCCGAGAGGGGTTCGGGTATCACGAGGTCGTCATCGAAAGCCCGACCCATGCACCGCTCCTTCCGTTCCTTCCCTTCGAACAGGTCGTGCGCGTGCTGCGGATGTGGCGTGAACGCGTGCAGGCCATCTCCGAGCGCGAGAACGTCGGTTCCGTCACGCTGTTCGAGAACTCGGGACCCGAATCGGGGGGGTCGCTCTGGCACCCCCATGCTCAGCTCGTCGGGACGCCGGGGCTCTCCCCCACCCTGACCGAAGAGTTGGAAGGAATGGACCGGTACCGCACGAGGACGGGCGCCGACTGCGCCTTCGAAGATGTGGGGCGTGCGGAACTTCGTGACGGAGAGCGGGTCGTGTTCGAAACCGCGGAGTTCGTTGCGTTCGCCCCGTTCGCGTCCGCCTACCCGTACGAGGTTCGGGTCCTTCCGACACGTCACGCCGCTTCGTTCGCTCGCGCGACGGACACCGAGCTCGAGACCCTCGCCGAACGGCTTCCGCTCCTGTTCCGCGGCCTGCTCTCCGTCCTTCCGGGCGCCTCGTACAATCTCGTCGTGAGCTCTCCGGCCGGGTCCTCCCCCGGGCACCCCGCGTACCACTGGCACGTCGACCTCTGCCCCCGCCTCGTTCGACCCGATGGGTTCGACCTCGGTTCCGGGTTCCACGTGAACCCGGTTTCTCCGGAAGGCGCGGCCGCCACCCTCAGGACCGCCCTAGGCGCGAAACGCTAATGGCCGAACACCGGTCCGAGCCGGCGTGGGCGACCTGAGGGAACCGATCGTCTCGCTGCTCGGGCACGTCGACCACGGGAAGACCACCCTGCTCGACCGGATCTCGGGCAGCGTGCGGGCCTCGAAGGAGCCGGGCGGGATCACCCAGCATATCGGCGCGATCGAGGTCCCCGGGACGACCGTCCGACGGCTGTGCGAGGGGATCCTTCGGTCCGACCAGTTGCGCATCCCGGGGCTTCTGTTCGTCGACACTCCCGGCCATCGCTCCTTCGAGACCCTCCGGCGGCGCGGCGGAGCGCTCGCCGACCTTGCGATCCTGGTCATCGATGCCCGCGAAGGAGTGATGCCCCAGACAAGGGAATCCGCCCAGATCCTTCGACGGGAGAAGACGCCGTTCACGGTCGCGCTCACCAAGATCGACCTGCTCGCGGGCTGGCGGAAGCCCGTGGGACCGGTGCCGCTCCTCGAACAGATCCGGAAATCGGGACCCGAGTACCTGAAGCTCCTGGACCAGCGGGTCTACTCGGTCGCCGAAGAACTCGACCAGCTCGGATTCAGCGGCGAGCGATACGACCGGGTGAGCGACTTCACCCGGAACGTGGGGATCGTACCGGTCTCCTCGAAGAGCGGCGTCGGTGTTCCCGAGCTGATCGCGCTCCTGGTCGGACTCTCCCAGCGCTTTCTCGAGGAGGAGCTCGAGCTCATCACGGAGGGCGGCGAAGCAACGATCCTCGAACGCAGCGACCAGAAAGGGGTCGGCCCGGTCGGTAACGTGATCGTCTATCGCGGGCGGCTCAAGGTCGGCGACGAGATCGTCGCGACCGGACGCGAGGAGCCGTTCGCGACGAAGATCCGAGGGATCTACCGCCCGGTGCCTCTCAAGGAGGGTCGTGCGACGAAGCAGGTGCGACTCGATTCCCTCTCCGAGGTTCCCGCGGCGGCCGGGGTCTATCTCTCCGCTCCGGGGATCGAGGACGCGATGCCCGGTGGTCTCCTCAAGGTCGTCCACACGGAAGAGGACAAATCCCGCGTCCGCGAAGAGCTGGCGCGCGAGAGTCAGCCGGTCGCGGAGGTCGCGATCACCGGCGTCGCGATCTATGCCGACACGCTCGGAGGCCTCGAGGCCCTGGCGTTCGAATGCCGAGAGCGGGGGATCCCGGTGCACGAGGCGGGAGTCGGCCCGGTAGGTCGTCCTACCGTGATGCGCATGGCGATCGTCAAGGACCCCACGCATCGCGCGGTGCTGGCGTTCGCCGTGCCGATCCTCCCCGACGCCGTCCCCGAGGGAGAGGGCTCCGCCGTCCGGATCTTCCGCGCCGATGTCATGTATCGGTTGTTCGAGGAATACGACGCCTGGAAGACCGAGCGCAAGCGGGAGCTCGAGGTCCAACGCCGACTCGAGCATGTTCATCCGGCGAAGCTCGAGGTCCTTTCGGGCTTTGTCTTCCGAGCCTCGAAGCCCGCGATCGTTGGCATCAAGGTCCGCGGGGGCACGTTGCGGCCCGGGGTCCGGCTCATGCACGTGGACGGCACCGAGGTCGGGGTGCTGAAGTCGCTGCAGAAGGAGGGAGAATCCGTGACCGAGGCCGAAGAGAACGCCGAGGTTGCCGCCTCGATCGACGGGGCCGTGGTCGGCCGGAACCTGAAGGAAGGTGATGTCCTGCTGGTCGCCCTTTCCGAGAGCGCCGCGCGAGCGCTGCGCGGTCAACCCCTATCCGCTTCCGAGCAGGCGATCCTGGATGAAGTGGTCCGCTTCCACCGGGTCACGCAACCCTTCTGGGGACAGTAAGGTCCCTCGCCTCCGTCGACCCTTACGGGGGAACTTCGGGCGCGTCGCTCTTGGGATCCTCGAATGCTTCGGTCTCCGGATCCTCGGGAGGAAGACTCGGATGGCGCACGGCCACCACCGGATCGTCCGCATCCCGATAGACTCCCGTAGGAAGGTACAGTCCGAGGAAGAGCGCGATACCCCCGATGCTGAGGAGCGCGATCCCACCCGCGGCGATGAGGGCCCAGCTCCAGGGGGATACCGGGGTACCCGGAGAGTAGGTCACCGAGACGACGCCGGCAAATCGCAACGAGGAAGCCCCGGGATTGTCCACGATCAGAATGTAGGTCGAGCCGGACGTGGTCGCGATGGTCCCGCTCCCGGAAAGGGATTTCGTCCAGTTGAGAGCGGCGACGCCGGTAGGGCAGAATCCGCCCGGGGCAGAACACGTGGTGGCGATCCAGAGATTCACGTCGGCGGCCGAGGTGGCCGTCCAGGAGAGCGAGATGGATCCCGAGCCCCCCACGGCCCCCGGGACCACCCAGCTCTGGGGGAACCCTGGGGAAAGGCTCGGGTCCTCGGGCTGGATCTTGGTGGTCGCGGAAGGGCCCGACGAAAGCAAGAATAGCGTCAGGATCGACCCCGCCCCCAGCACGAGGATAAGGATCCCGATCGCGACGAGGCCGGTCCGCACGGAAAGGCGGGAGGGGAGTCCTCCCAATAGAGTTGCGGGGCGCCCGGACCAGCGGCGGGCGCCGATGAGATGCGTATATACTGGCATGGTGTCCCATGTGATGCCGTGACAGAGTCCGGGAAGCTCGTGGCAGATCGTGCGGAGGTACCGCCCGGCTGCCCGATGTGCGGAAGCACCCATCGGATCGTTGACCCGGTGTTGGCCGAGACCCACTGCGCCGAATGCGGTCTCGTGTTCGACGGCACCCCGATCGTGGCGACCGCGCCCCCGCCCGCGGAGTCCTCCGGCTCCGAAGGAAGCGGCCGAGGGATCGGCCCGTTCGTCCGCCCCGGGGGGACACGGCGCGCTCTGGGTTCCACGCTCTCGCTGGCCCGAGACGGACAGGGAAAGCGACTCGACTGGCACCGACGCTACGAGTTCCAGCATCTCAAGCGCGTCATGCAACGCCAGACCTCTCGGGCCGTCGACGGTCCGCTCGACCGCAGCGCCGCCCGTGGAGAGATCCAGGCGGCGGGCGAATCGATGGGACTGCCGGTGGTCGTCCTTGCGGAGGCCGAGCACGTCTTCCGGGAAGCGAAGATCCGGGGGCTCTTCCGGGGTCGTAGCCTGCCGGCGAGCGTGGGGGCCTGCCTCTACGCGGCCTGCCGACGCTATTCCATACCCCGCACCCTGGGCGAGGTCGCCCAAGCGGTCGGGACCCGCCGGTCGGACGTGGGACGCACGTTCAAGGTCGTCCAGCGCGGAGCGGGCCTGCCGATCCCCGGAGTCGGGACCAAGGCGTTCCTGACGCGCTACGCCCAAGAGCTCGCGCTCTCGCCCCGCGTTCGCTCGACCGTCGAGACCATGCTCGACCAGGCGCGCGAGGACCCCGAGCTTTCGGGGCTGAGCCCGCACGGTCTCGTGGCGGCGCTGATCTACATCGCCGCGGAGCAGAACGGCGAACATCGCTCCCGCGCCCAGGTCGCCCGCGTGAGCACCGTAACCGAGGTCACCCTGCGTTCCACGAGCCGTCTCGTCGAAAAGGTCTGGGGCCGCGCGCGCGTGGCGCGCGGAGAGCCGTAGTCGGCTACTTCACCAGATAATAGCCCGCAGCTTTCTCGCGGACCTTGCGACGGGCCCAGCCCTTCGTCTGAAGCTCCTGCAGGGCGTTCATGACCATCGTCTTCGGGAGTTTCGCGACCTGCGTGACGCGTTCCGCGGTGCCCATCTTGTCCTCGGAGAGGTACGCGAGCTCCTTCATGGCCTTGTAGACCTTCACCGCATTGGAAGAAACCTCGTCCTCGATCCCCACGGAAATCGCCTCACCTCGCCGACCCCGCCCCGCTCATAATGGTGGCGGCCCCGCACGCCGTGGCCCCCGATGACTTATTTCGCGGCTCCGCCTGTCGACGAGGAGATGCTCCGCTTCGCTCCTTCCAGGGACACCTACCTCCCTGTTCGCGAGCTCGAAGGTAAACTCCGAGCTCGCCCGCGGGTGTGATCGTTGACGACCCCGCTCGCCCACGCCGTCTGGACGGACCGGTTCCTCGACTACGACTTCGGCCCCTTCCACCCGTTCTCCGAGCGTAGCCGGGGGCTCGCAGCACGTCTCCTCCGCTCGAGCATTCCCGCGTCCGACCACCCACGCCTCAGCTGGTCCGACTCGGTGGGGGTGGCGGATCGCTCCATCCTCGAGACGTTCCACCAAACCGAGTACGTGGATTTCGTCCGTCAGGCGAGCGGTCTCGAGCGCGAGGTCCTCCTCGACGCCGGTGACACCCCCTCCTTTTCCGGATGCTTCGAGGCGGCCGCGCGACTCGCCCAGGGCGCGGTCGATGCGCTCGATTTCACCATCGAGCACCAGCGTCCGGCCTTTCATCCGGGAGGCGGGCTTCACCACGCCCATCCGGGGCGGGCGAGCGGGTTCTGCATCTTTAACGACGTAGCGATCGCGGTCGCCCGGGGATTGCGCAATCGGCACCGCGTGGCGTACGTCGATATCGACGCGCATCACGGCGACGGCGTGATGTACGGATTCTACGACTCGGGCCGAGTGCTCGACATCGACTTTCACCAGGACGGGCGGACGTTGTTCCCCGGCACCGGATTTCCGCACGAGGTGGGGCGTGAGGACGGCGCGGGACTGAAGGCGAACATCCCGCTCCCCCCCGGAGCGGGTGACGAGGCATTGTTGCCGATGTTCCGCCGGGTGGTTCCCGCATTACTTCGATGGTTCCGTCCCGATGTGATCATACTTCAGCACGGAGTGGACGGCCACTTCGGCGACGAGCTGGCCCGCCTTCAGTACTCCCCCGCCGCCTACGCCGAGATCGACCGCACGATCCTAGCGCTTTCCCGGGAGCTCACCGGGGGCCGTCTCCTTGTCACCGGGGGTGGCGGATACCGACCGGAGTCGGTGAGCCGTGTGCTGGCCCGCACCGGATTGATCCTGGCCGGGCTACCGGAGCCCCCCGACGCCTCGCCTCTCCCCGCTGATTGGCGCGACGTGTTCCGCACTGCATTCGGAACGGAGGCTCCGAGCACCTGGTGCGACGTGCCCGCGCTCGACCGGACCCCGTGGACGGAGAACGACGAGCGCAGCCTGATCGCGGTCCTCGAGGCGAAGTTGGGGGAACGATTCCCCGCTGTTTAGAGTCGACTCCCCCAGGTGGGTCGGTCCAACCAGTCCTGGTCGGTTGCCCGAATTCCGAGGACGATGTCGTCCGAGGTGAGCCGTAGGCCGTCCCGGCCCCGAAGCTTCGCGCGAACGGCCCCCCGCGCCAGGACGTCGGAGCCGATCGCGTGGAGGTCGTCGAGCACCGCGTCGACCACCGACCCGTCGGGCGTCGAGAGCATTTCCAGTTGCACCGCCGCGAGGAAGCCGTCGCGCGCCAACCAATACCCAAGATAACCGGACAGCAGCTCCTCCGCAGTGGGCTCGAGATCCGGACGTCGGTCGGGCGGTACCCCAAGGCCGAGCGGTCGCGAGCCTCCCACGGCAGAGAGCTCCAGCGCTTCCCAACCACCCAGACCGTGGCCGAGCGCGACCGGTCCGGCCCGGCCGTCGTAGTACATGGGCAGAAACTCGAGACCCTCCTCGGCGCCGGGCGGGTCGTTGAACGAGTACTCATCCGCCCCCGGAACGAGCCGACGACCTCGCAGCCGTTGACGAACCTCGTCCTCCTCGAGCCATCGACCCTGCTCCGTTAACTCGCGCGCGATCCGTCGTCGCCGTCGCTCGGCCTCGCTGCGTCGTCGCTCCACCAGGGGCGTGAGACGCCGACGTAGCGACGCGAGTTCCGAATCCAAACCCGAAAAGGAACCGGACGGGGCGCCGGAGGCGTAGGAAATCAGAGGCTTGAGCTCGAGACCGGGACAGGAGAGGACCACGGTCGCTTGCAAGCCGGTTCCCACGTGGACAGAGATCGGGAACTCACGGCACGGGGCGGGTCGGGCGAGATGGATGCCGCATCGCAGGTCGGTCAGGAATTGGCATGCTCCACCCTCCGGACGAGCCGCCAGTCGGCGTTCACTGCCGGCCTCAACAAGGAGCGCGTCCGGCGCCACACTCTCGAGGCGAGCGGCGTCCTCGGCGTCGAGCCGTGGGGAGGTGAAGCAACACAGGCCGCACCCGGGGAGACAAGCGAACTCGAATCCGGAGAGGAGGCTGAGGTCGACCTCGGGGGCAGGGGCCACGTCCCGACGGTGAGCTCCCACGATTCAGTTTCCCCCCGGTCCGAGGGTCGCTCTTCGGCGGGGAGTAACCGTACGCGACCGCATTCTCATAAACTTCGCACCGTTGACGGGGTCATGGTGCTTCTGGCCAAGAACATCATGGACAGCGCCATTCTGACCGTGGATGACGAGACCGACGCACTGACCTGCGCCCGCGCCATGGTGGCGCAGCGGAAGGGCTACGCGATCGTGACCCACGGAGGGCCGACGACCGTAGCCGGCATCGTCACCGAGTGGGATTTCCTCGAGAAAGTGGTCGCCGCCGGCGCCGACCCTTCCGGCCTGCGGGTGAAGCAGCTCGCGTCCCCCGACCCCCAATCCTGCTCCCCCGAAACGCCGACCGATGAGGTCGTCACGACCATGGTAAGGCTCGGGATCCGACGGATCGTCGTCCGGTCCGGCAACCAGGTCGTCGGGGTCATCACGACGAAGCATATTCTCGCGAGCTTCCGGCAGTACATCGATAAGTTGAGCTCGGAGATCGCGGGCTACCAATCGACCTCGACTCCTCTCGGCTGAGCTAAGAGCTCGCCTTGTCCGAGAACCGCGCGCCGCCACTTCTGAGGAATTCGTGACACCGGGCCCGGCCCTCGCGTCCCGTCCGCCGCCGAGCGTCCCGCGTCCGAGCGAGGTCCTCGCGCGATGAAGTACAAGTGGCTCGTCCTTTCGAATACGACGATCGCGACGCTGATGTCCGCGATCGACTCGAACATCGTGCTGATCTCGCTCCCCACGATCGGCCGGGAACTCCCGGGAACGAACGCGAACATCCTCCTCTGGATCCTGATCGGTTATTCGCTGCTCACCGCCGTGGTGCTCGTCAATTTTGGGCGCCTCTCCGACATGTTCGGCCGTGTTCGACTCTACGTTCTCGGCTTCGCCGTGTTCACGGTCGGCTCGTTGCTGTGCGGGTTCTCGGGCACGGGCCTCGAGCTCGTCCTCTTCCGACTGGTGCAAGCGGCCGGAGCGGGATTCCTCTTCGCGAACTCCGCGGCGATCATCACGGACGCGTTCCCGCCCAACGAACGCGGCCGCGCCCTCGGGATCAACCAGGTCTCGATCGTCGTGGGTGCGATCTCGGGACTCGTCCTCGGTGGCGTCATCACCTCCACGATCGGATGGCGGTGGATCTTCTTCGTGAACGTACCGATCGGCCTGATCGCCACCTTGCGGGCCCATTACGACCTCAAAGAGATCGCCAAGCCGGAAGCGAAGCCGCACATCGACTGGTTGGGGAATGTGCTGTTCGCCGCGGGGCTCCTGACTCTCCTGCTCGGCGTCACGCTCGGGGCACTGGGACAGATCGACGGCCTGGTCGCGATCGGCGCGGTCATCGCCGGATTGGCGCTCCTCATCGTCTTCCTGGAGGTCGAGGTCCACGAGCGATATCCGATGCTCGACCTCTCGCTCTTCCGGAACCGGGAGTTCGCCGGCTCCGGGATCGCGATGTTCCTGAACGCCCTCTCGCGGGGGGCGTTCACATTCATCCTCGTGTTCTACTTGCAGGGTCCGCCCCGGTACCTGAGCCCGCTCACCGCCGGGCTCTTTCTCATCCCGACGTCGGCGTCCCTGGCGACCCTGGGGCCGATCAGCGGCTGGCTGTCGGACCGCTTCGGCCCGCGACCGTTCTTGGTGACGGGTCTTGTCGTCTCGGCCGCGGGCTTCCTCTGGCTCGCCACGATCGGCCCGGACGATTCGTTCTTCTCCTTGGCCCCTGCCCTCGTTCTGGTCGGAGCCGGGATGGGACTCTTCGCCTCCCCGAACCGGGCGTCGATGATGACCGCGGTCGCACCGGAACGACGCGGCGTCGCGTCCGCGTTCGGAGCAACGCTGCTCAACACCGGCGCGACGATCAGCCTCGGAATCACGCTCGTCGTGATGAGCACCGTGCTCCCGCTCACCGCGATCCAGGCGATCTTCCTCGGCTCGGTGAACCCGACGACTCCGTTCACCGCCGGATCCGGTTTCCTCACGGCGATCCATCTCATCTTCGTCATCTCGGCCGGCCTCCTCCTGGTCGCGCTGATCCCCGCGATCCTGAGGGGATCGTCGAAGCCGCCCCTGCCCACGACGAACCCCGAAGCCGGGGACTAGAGGTCGCCCGTTCGGCGCGGCCCACCAACGGCTTATCTAACCGCACTCGGTCGGACCGGCATGGCCCCACAGCGAGTGATCATCGTAGGCGCGGCCGGTCGCGATTTCCACAACTTCAACGTCCTCTACCGGGGCCGACCGGAATACCACGTTGTCGCGTTCACGGCGGCGCAGATCCCGAACATCTCCGGCCGGGTCTACCCGAAGGGGCTCGCCGGCCCGGGGTACCCGAAGGGGATCCCGATCGTGCCGGAAAGCGAGCTCAAGGACCTCATTCGCAAGGAATCGGTGGACCTCGTCATGCTCGCCTATTCCGACCTGCCGAACGAGGAGGTCATGCACAAGGCGTCGATCGCGCTGGCCGCCGGGGCGAACTTCATCCTGGCCGGTCCGAAGGCCACCGAGGTCCGGTCCACGAAGCCCTTGGTCAGCATCTGCGCGGTGCGCACGGGGGCCGGAAAGAGCCCGCTCACGAAGTACATCTCCCGGTACCTCCGAGACCACGGGAAGCGGGTCGCGATCGTCCGGCATCCGATGCCCTACGGCGACCTCGAGGCCCAAGCGGTCCAGCGATTCGCCCGGATGGAAGACCTCGACCGGGCCCACTGCACGATTGAAGAGCGCGAAGAGTACGAGCCCCACATCCGGGACGGCGCCGTCGTCTTCGCCGGCGTGGACTACGAACCGATCCTACGTCGGGCAGAGGCCGAGGCCGATATCGTGATCTGGGACGGAGGGAACAACGACTTCCCGTTCTACGTGCCGAACCTCCAGTTCGTCGTGGCCGACCCCCACCGGGCGGGCCACGAGATGGCGTACTATCCGGGGGAGACCAACTTCCGGATGGCGGACGTGATCGTGATCAGCAAGACCGACTCCGCCCCTCCCCAGGGCGTCCAGCTCATCGAACAGAACGCCGCCCGGGCGAATCCGGCGGCGAAGCTGATCCACGGCGGCCTCACCCTCCTCGCTCCGGAAGCCGAACGCCTGCGGGGACACCGCACGATCGTGGTCGAGGACGGACCGACGGTCACGCACGGTGGTCTCGACTCGGGCGCGGGAAGTTTGGTCGCGCAGCGTCACGGGGCGGAGATCATCGACCCGCGGCCGTTTGCAGTAGGTACGATCGCCGGAGTCTACCAGCAGTACCCGCACCTCGACCGGATCCTGCCGGCGATGGGGTACAGCGATGCCCAGGTCAAGGACCTCGAGGAAACGATCCGGCGCTCGAACGCGGAGTTCGTCGTGGACGGAAGTCCGGTCGACCTCGCTCGCCTCGTCCACGTCCCGCAGGGGATCATCTCGGTCCGCTACGAGTATGACGACCTCGGGAAGGGCGTGGCTGGAATCCTGGACGAGTTCCTGCGAACTGTCGCCAAGTGAACCGCGGGCGGAGATCACGCGACGCTGGTCGGAAGACGGCCGGTCTCGATGCCCGTGAGATGGGTCAACGCGGCCACGAGGGCCCCCGAATCGAGCGGTAGTCCGAGCGAGCGAACGTTCGGCGGCCATCGCCGACCGCCCTGGAGCGCCCGTTGACCGACCACCAACAGCGGAACGTTCTTGACTTCCGCCGGAAGGGATTCCGGGTAGCCGCGCAGAGTGTCGCTGTAGGCTCGATTGCAAGCGACCACGATCGCACGGATCGGCTCCGCTCCACGGTCGCCGAGCCGCTCGCGGGCCGAGGGGAGCGAATCGAACGAAACGACCCGAAATCCCACGGTCTCGAGCAGGATCTGTACGGAGTCCGCGAGACTCGGGGTCTCCCGGACGACCAAGAGCAACGGCCTGACCATTGCGATATTTACCGAGCCGGGGGTATTCGTCTCGCCGTCGAGCGGACTTGACAAATCTCCACCGAAGGAGGGAAAGCCCATAGCCCGCGGAAGCACTGGGCCACCGCCCGATGCCCGCGCGCAGTTGGTTCGAAGCCACTTTCGAACGAGGTCCGATGGGAGCCGCCCTTCTCGACCCGCTCGGGCGCATCGAACGCGCGAACGATGCGTTCCGAGATCTGTTCGGCCTCGAGGAAGAGCCCGTCGGACGGATGTTGGGCGAACTCCTTTCCTCGGGCGAGGAACGGCTGGAGGCGGCACGTTCTCGTGCCCAAGGCGAGCAGAAATCCCGTTCCCTGAGAGGGGTCGTGCTCGACCCGGTCGGGAGGAAGCTTCGCCGGACCGTGGACCTTGAGTTCTATCCGCAGGCGGACGAATCGGGCAAGGTGACGGGCGTCCTATTCATCCTTCACGATCGCACGGGCACGCACCAGGACGCTTCGGCCTCAGCACGATTGTTCTACCAGGCGTTTCTGCACTCCACCAACGCCATGGAACTCACCGATCGGGACGGGTTCCTGATCGACGTCAATCCGGCGTTCGAGCGCATCTACGGATACCGCCGGGACGAGCTCATCGGCCGTCGACCGAACATCGTCGCGAGCCCCAAGACCGACCGAGCCACCTACACACAGATGTGGAAGGACCTCCTCGAGCCGAAGATCGGAGCCTGGTCCGGGGAGATCATCAATCGCGACCGGGAGGGGGTAGATCATCCGGTGTTGCTCGCGATCAGCGCGATCCGAGGCGAGGGAGGCGAGATCACGCACTTCCTGGGCGTAGCGGTCGACCTCACCGACCAGCGCCGTTTGGAACGCCAGGCCATGCACTCGGACCGCCTCGTCTCCCTCGGGCAGCTCGCCGCGGGGGTCGCGCACGAGATCAACACGCCGCTCGCCAATATCATGCTCATGGCGGAATCGGTCCGCCGGCGAACCTCGGACCCCTGGACCCGGGGACGGGTCGACTCGATGCTCCACCAGACCGAGTCCGCGGCCCGCATCGTCCGGGGGCTGCTCGACTTTGCCCGCCGCCCCGAACCGAAAGTCGGCGAGGTCGATGTCGGGGACACTGTACGTGCCGCGGTCGCGTTCCTTCAAGGGAAGCAGGCGTCCGGGGTCGAGCTCACAACAGCGTTGCCGTCGGAATCGCTCTGGGTGCGGGGGGACCGTGACCAGATCAACCAAGTGATCACGAACCTCCTCAACAATGCGTACGACGCGCTCAGCGACCAGGGTCGCATCGAAGTGCGGCTCTCGGGAGACGCGGAGCGGGTCCACTTGAGCGTGCGCGACAACGGGGCGGGGATTCCGGCCGACGTCCGGATGCACCTGTTCGAGCCGTTCTTCACGACCAAACCCGAAGGGAAGGGCACCGGCCTCGGTCTCGCGATCTGCCACGGGATCGTCGAGTCCCACGGTGGGACGATCGACGTGGAATCCGAGGTCGGCAAGGGGTCCACGTTCTCGATCCATCTGCCCCGCATCCCGGCCGGAGAGCGCGAACCGGCCGTCGGCACCCCCGTGTGAGACTTCCGAGCCGGGGAGCGTCGCGGGTCGAATCGCTTCGCGCGCCCTGAGTCAGGGTTATGGCGGGGAATGAGGTCCCGCGGTCATGCGCCTGCTCGTGGTGGACGACGACGCGGTCTTCCGCGAGGAGCTCGCCACGCTCCTTTCGGACTGGGGCCACCAGGTCGAGTCGGTCTCCTCCGGAGCGAAGGCATTGGAGGCGCTCGAGGCGGCCGAATACGACGTGATCTTCTCGGACGTGCGAATGCCCCGGTTGAACGGGATCGAGCTCCTGCGTCAGGTGAGAGAGCGTTGGCCGCGAGTCTACGTTGTGATGATCACCGGGTTCGGCACGGTCGAGGCCGCGGTCGAAGCGATGAAGCTCGGCGCGTTCGATTACGTCCGGAAACCGTTCCGTTCGGAAGCGGTCGAACGGATCATCGCCCTCATCCAGGATCAGCGAGCCTTCTCGACCCCGAGCGGCGGCGAGAAGGACCCGGTCCGACTCGCGGACAAGTGGGCGAAGGCCGGCCACGAGGTCCTCCTGCTCGGCGCTTCGACGCGACGCGTCCCCAATGGCGTCACGGTCGCCGACCTCCCCGCGGAGGACTCGCCTGCCGGTCTCCAGGACACGGTCTTGCGGTTCGTCGAGTCGCATTCCCGGCCGGCCGTGATCATCGTGGGGGTCGAGCGTCTCTTCTCGACCCACCGGACGGAGGACGTGGCGCACGCCTTGAGCGAGATCGTTCAACGAACGGAGGGCAAGGGACCCGTCGCGGTCGGCTTCGACCCGAGTGCGCTTCCGGACGCCGCCGTGCTCCAGGTGCGGGCGGCCATCTCCGCGGTCCGCGTCCAAGGGACGCTCGGCGCCCTCGCGAACCCGTTGCGGCGGCATATCCTGCGACGCCTTTCCGAAGGCGCGACCTCGTTCACCGAGGTGATGCGCGCGGCAGGGATCGATGACTCGCCGAAGCTCTCCTTCCACCTGAGGACCCTTCAGGAGGAAGGCCTCATCACCCACGCCTCCGAATCCTACCATCTCACGGCGACCGGCAAGGAAGCCGTCCGAGTCCTTCATGAGGTCGACGAGCTGGGTTCCGCCGAGGAGGGCCGGGTTCTCGTCTTCCCCACGCCTCGGACTACGTCGGGACGATAACCCGACGTTTCGGCCCCGACCGCTTCTTTCGGGCGAGGAACAGCTGGTGTCCCCCGTCGCCTTCGGGGATGAACTTCTCGCGCACCACCCGGAAC
This sequence comes from Thermoplasmata archaeon, assembly GCA_050013595.1. GTDB lineage: Archaea > Thermoplasmatota > Thermoplasmata > Lutacidiplasmatales > UBA184 > Lutacidiplasma. The sequence continues at coordinate 43,052 of JBEKEY010000009.1, forward strand.
CCTTCGGCCCGGAGCCAGCGGCGGTAGGTGGCCGCGTCGTAGTGGCTCCAATACATCCGCGCATCGGAACCGAGCCATCCGGCTTCACTCCCTTCGTACCGAGCGTGTCCCAGGATGGCGAGGAACCAGCCTCCGGGGGGTAGCCACTTCGTGATCTTTCGGAGGAGCGCCCGGTGTTGCTCCCGAGGCACATGGATGAGGGAGTACAGCGAAACCACGGCGGCGAAGGTGCCGGGCGCGAAGTCGACGTCGCACATGTCGGCGCGAAGGAACGTGGCGCCCGCGACGAGGCGTCGAGCCCGGCGGATCTGAACGTCCGAGAGGTCGACCCCCGTCACGCGGAAGCGGCGGGAGAGCAGTCGCGCCGCCGGGACCCCGGTGCCGCATCCGAGGTCCAACACCTTGGCGTGGCGCGGCAGTGACCTCACGATCGGGTCGAGCCAAGCCCGATACTCACGCTCACGGTGTCCGAAGCAATCGGAGGTCTCGCCCCAGGGACGATACCGGTAGGACACGCGGTTCCAACCGGTGCGGACGGCACCCTTCCAGCTACTTCGCGAGAGCGACGGCGAGGGAGGGGTGCGCGTCGACATCATCGACCGAGGTCCACCGAAGAGGAAAGGGTTTGGTTCTGGCGCGGCAACATCACGATGGTGGAAGGGAAGGGCAACTCTTCCTCGGTCGGCGATGACCGAGCCCGCTTCCGAACCTGCTCTCGGCCGGTGATGGCGTCGACCACGCCCGGATGGGATGGGGGGGACCCCGAACGGATTCAATAACCCCTGCGTGTTGGGAGAGGTCGAGGGTCGTACGCACGTGCCAGCATCCAAGTCGAATCCTTCCAAGGTCGCGCCGCCGCCGGTCGCGCCCGCGAGTAGTTTCCTTGCGGTCACCGATGAACGAACCGCGGCGAGCTATCGGATACCGATCCAGGACGGCTCCATCCGCGCCACCGATCTGCACCAGATCCGCGTCGGACCGGAAGATTACGGTCTGCTCAGCTACGACCCGTCCTTCGGCAACACCGCCTCGTGTCGAAGCGCGATCACGTACATCGACGGGGATCGAGGCATACTTCGCTACCGAGGATATCCGATCGAGGAGCTCGCGGCCTCGAAGACCTATCTCGAGGTCGCGTACCTACTCATCCACGGTAACCTGCCGAGCAAGAGCCAGCTCGCCGATTGGCTCCACAACATCACCTACCATACAATGCTCCACGAAAACGTCCAGAAGTTCATGGACGGGTTCCACCACGATGCCCACCCGATGGGCATGATGGTGAGCACCCTCGCCGCCCTATCGACCTTCTATCCGGACGCGAAGAACATCGCGGACGAGCATGCCCGTTACCAGCAAGCGTATCGGCTGATCGCCAAGGTTCCTACCGTGGCCGCGTTCGCTCACCGACATTCGGTGGGCATGCCATACATCCACCCCAGCAACGACCTCTCCTACGCCGAGAATTTCCTCGCGATGATGTACCGGCCCTCGTGGACGACCCAATACACGCCGGACCCGGTGCTCGCGAAGGCGCTCGATACGCTCTTCGTCCTGCACGCGGACCACGAGCAGAACTGCAGCAGCAACGCGATGCGGGCGGTCGGGAGCTCGCACGCCGACCCCTACAGCTGCGCCGCGGCGGCCGCGGCAGCGCTGTACGGGCCGCTCCACGGCGGAGCCAACGAGCAAGTGGTCCGGATGCTCCAGGAGATCGGGACGAAGGAGCACGTCCCCCAGCTGATCCGCCAGGTGAAGGAAGGCAAGCGCCTCCTGATGGGATTCGGGCACCGCATCTACAAGAACTACGACCCGCGCGCGCGTCTCATCCAACAGCTGGCGGAGGAGGTCTTCGCGGTGACAGGGCGCAATCCGCTCATCGACGTCGCGCTCGCCCTCGAAAAGGTCGCTCTCTCGGACGAGTACTTCATCCAGCGGCGCCTCTACCCGAACGTCGACTTCTACTCCGGGATCATCTACCAAGCCATGGGATTCCCGATGGACATGTTCCCGGTCCTCTTCGCGATCCCCCGTATGTCGGGGTGGCTCGCCCAGTGGATCGAGATGGTCCAGGACCCCGAACAGAAGATCGCACGGCCCCGCCAAATCTACATCGGCTCCCCCGAGCGCCACCTCGAGATCTCGGGAGCGAAGACGCCGGTTCGCAAACCGTCGCGCACGATCGACACGCGTCCGAAACCCGCCGCGTAGCGCCGTCGCAGCGGTCCTCGGACCGGGGAGCGTTCAGAGGCCGACGCGTTCGCGGACCTTGGCCCAGCGGGCTGGGTCCACGTTCACAGCGCCGACGCTCGCGACGAACTGTATCATCTCGGGCGGCGCTCCCTGTTTGATGCCGGTCAGCATACCGGTGAGTTCGCTGAGGGTGAGCGACGGGAGCATCCACCGAAGATACGCCGCGAACCTGTCCTTCGGCATCGCCCGCATGATGGTGGAGCGCATGGCGCGCAGCTGGTCGTCCGTGAAGTGATCGCGCATCGCCGGAACGAGCGAGACTTCCTCCTTGTTCATGTGAACCAGATAGAAGGCGAAGAACTCGTTCACTTCCTGATTGATCCGGCGTCCCACCTCAAGGCGCGCGTCGGCCGCATGGATGCCCGCCAACTCGCGGGCCCTCGTCGTGATGGCGACGAGCCTACGGTTGATCTCCTGGTGCTCTTCGATGAGCGTACGGATCATTCCTTCGTCGAACGGCAGCATCGCCGGGAACGGCACCGATTCCTCATCCCCGCCGTGATTGTGGAGCAGGCACAGCACGCAGGCCGACGATACCGCGGCCGAGAACTCATGTTCGAGGTCGGCCAGGACTGCCGCGGAGGCAGCCTGGTCGGCGAAGTCGGCTCGCTGAAGCCGCCCGCCGAGGTCGTAGATCAGCGAGCGGATGGCCTTGTGGATCGGCGTGAACAGGTCTTCGGTCGCTACCATCTCCCCCGACCTGCTGCCTCCCGCTCGGGCGAGGCCGGGTGCGGGCTAGGTGTCCCGGGATATGAACCCGTCTAAC
>JBEKEY010000010.1:0-44325 GCA_050013595.1 Thermoplasmata archaeon
TCCGGGTCCCCGTCGCTGACCGAAATCACCTCTGTCACGCGGACCGTGACCCGGTCCGGCTCCGGACCGGGTTCGAGCGGTGGTGGAAGAACGGCACCGACCGCTTCCGGGTCGGTTCGGTAGACGACCTGGATTACGTCCGATGCGAAGTGCCAGGGCGGGGAGTCGACAAGCGAACTCTTCCCTTCCGGGCCAAAAGGCAGGGTATAACCGTTCGATGTCATGTTGCTCCGCGGCCGCCTCCCGCAAAATATGTCGCGGTCGGTCCTCCACTAAGCGGGCGCGCCGTCCAAGGGGTAGGCCCGGCCGAGGTATGCTTCGATTACCTTCGGGTCCTGGCTGGCGACCCGAGCGTCTCCGGTGAATAGGAGCTGGCCGTGGTGGAGCACGAGGATTCGGTGGACCAGTTGGAAGATTGACTCCACGACGTGCTCGGTGACGAGGAGGGTAATTCCGCGCGCGTGGATGCGTCGGATAATCTCGACCACCTCGGCGAGCTCCGAGGGATTGAGACCGGCCATTACCTCGTCGAGGAGCAGCAGTCGGGGCGACGCGGCGAGGGCGCGGGCGACCTCGAGTCGTTTACGGCCGGCGAGCGTCAGCTCGTTCGACCGGGCCGAGCGTCGGTTGGAGAGGTCGGTGATCTCGAGGACCTCATCGACCGAGAGGCGCGGGAAATCGTCCGAACGGTGATAGCGCGCACCGAAGAGCGCCCCGACCTGGACGTTCTTCTCGACCGAGAGTTCGGGGAATGCTTGCGCCAGCTGGAACGTCTGGACGAGGCCGTGGTGGCATCGACGGTGAGGTGCCCATCGGGTGATGTTGGTCCCTTGGAAGAAGATCCGGCCGCTGTTTGGCGCGAGCATACCCGACAGAAGGGCAAAGAGGGTGCTCTTACCGGCGCCGTTCGGGCCAATGAGTCCGAGAATCTCTCCTTGCTCAATCTCGAACGAAACGTTCGAGACGGCTGTCACTCCGCCGAACCGCTTGCTGAGTCCTTCGACCACCAGGAGGGCCACGGAGGGGGTCGAATGCCAGCCGCTCGATAAAGGCTCCGAAAGTGCGCCGAGGCGACCTTGTCGGACCCCCCACGGGGAAGAGATGGACGCGCAGCCCGGACAATCAGTTCCAGAAGAAGGCACGTATATCGGACGACCCGCGTGCGGAATCCTCCCGCATGTAGCGCGGCCGTGCCCCGACCCCCTCTATCGACGGGGTCGTCGGGGACACCCAATTCAGCGTGATCCATCGAGAGAGCAGACGCCCCTCGTTGGGTGGCCAACGATAACGGGGAATCGCGTCGCTCGCGGAGAGAGGATGAGGAACCCGGGGCCGTCGCGGGACGCTCCGTCAGGGAATGGTGCCATGCAGTAGCCCACTCAAAGGATGGGGAAGGAGTCGAATACCATGGCAATATTGAGAGTCGGCTAAGAAGCAATGACAAGGTCGGAGTGGGTACCCTGATAAACTGTTCTTCCACCGACGGAAGCCGTTATGGTAGCCTGGGCAACGGGAGTTTCTCTTCGGTTAGGATCTTCCCCCAGGAAAGGGTCCAGCTCGAATCGATGTACCACGCTTTGACGACCTGCTTCGGCCGGAGGTAGTGGACGTCGGAATGAGCTCCTCCATAGAACTCCACATGGCCGGGCCCCTCCCAAATCTGATTCATGTGGTAGTTTGTAAGTTCGGTGTAAACGACCTGTCGAACCCCGGGGACATCTGGGTCAGGACTGGGAATCTTCCGGATACAGAGTCGGTTCGGAGTCGTCGGTAGGTCTGACGAATTACCTCTTTGACCGTACGCAAACTCGACGCGGACCAGCGGGCCGCTTCGCCGGCTCAAGACGCCAGTGACCTGATTCCCGTCCTCTCGTAACGAGTCGGGTTCGCACATCATCTTCGCCATGCCGTAGAGCTCCCTCCCCACGAGGAGTGCTCCGTCACTCGAGGTCCAAAGGTACGGGGCGTACGTCGAGGGCTTCCCGTCGTACTCGACTCCGAGGAGTATGGCTCCCTCGTGGTACCGTCCGGGCCCGGGAATCTGAAGCATATCGCCCACGAAGGCACACGCGAAGGGCTTTGAGGGGACCTTGAACGGTTTGGGAATGAGTCGCTTGATCGCGTCAGGATCGGCTTCGAACTGGACCAAAACTTGACGGCAGCTCACCATCTCGAAGGGCGGCGGTCCGTACGGTGGGGCGCTTAGCGGGAGGCAGAACCCTTCGACTAGTCTATCCGGCATGATAAGTCTGGGAATGCGGGCCACCCAAAAAACGTTGCTCTCATGGACGTTTGATGAGCTCAGCTGAGGTCCCGACGAGCAAACACAGCGCGAATCCTCATCGGTCCCCAAGCGGGGTTCTCTCGCCTCGCGGGAGGATTCAGTATTCGGCCATTGAGCCCTTGCACTCATGGTCGAGGGCGGTTCTAGATTCTGGCGTTGGTGACCCGGGTGCAACCATGTTTGCGTGTTTAGAGTAGCGCGCCCTCCGCCGAGGAAAAACTCCCTCTGGGGCCCGTCGAGAGCGGATTTCGCGTCAGAGGGAAGTGGTTAGGCCGAGAGGGGGCCGGATCGTTCCACGCGACTCGGACCTTCGGCTCCTCGCGGCCCGGGCAGTGTCGCTCGGTCCCATCTGGTCCGCGGGCGTGGCCGAGCTGGCCGTTCCCGTCGCTGGGGAGGTCGCCGCAGGATAGCCAATGATGTGCGAGGTGTTGAGCGCTGCGCGACCCAAACGTTCAAGTCGACAACCCCATCTCAGACGCGATGGACCGTCCCCCAGATACGGAGAAAGACAAGGAGCCACCGGGTACCGCGCTCCGTGCGCTTCGAGCGGCAATGCAAATGGACCTCAAACCGCCCAGTTACCACCACCCGTCTCACTGGGATATCTCAGATCGCGGATTGCTTCAAGCACTGGCCGAGGCGCCGCAGAAACTCCACGACGAGTACAAACGCCTACTGGAAGCGAGTGGTGCTTTCGCATGGTGCCCGGGGGAGAGTTCCAAGGTAAGGGTGCTAGTGCCCAGTGCCCGTGAGATGGGAATCGAGATCGAGGCGACTCGGTATGCAGATTCACTCGATTCTCTAGCTTCCGAGATGCTGGAGGTTCGAAGAGTCGCGGAGCATGTAAATGATCTCGGGAATGAAGTTTATACACGGCTGCAGAAGATCGAGGCCCAACATTCCGCGGTACCGGCAAATCAGGCCGCCCTCGTGAAGGCAATAGAAGCTGCCGCGGTAGCAACGAAGTCTGACGACCAACGATCACAATCCTGAGACGCTGTGGGGCCTAGTTCGGTTGTGCGTAGCGTGGATGCAACAGAGTAGACCCCAGCTCCGGTCAAGCTTGGGGAACGACCGATTCGCGGTGGTAGGTGAGGGGGCGTGCGAAGTAATCCCGCTGAGCCGCCCTTGAGAACGCGCGCGCAGGCGCGGACGCGATAGTTAGTAGCGCGCGCGACCCTGGTCGCTCCTCGGGGTCAGTCACCGAACGCGCGCCCTGTTCGGCAACGGGCACCCTGCGTAAGGCCGGGTCCCCCCGCCAAGTCATCTCACCCTTGTGTAACGCCGGAGTTGTCTAACAGCCCCCTGCGCGACCGAGAGACCACGTTGGCGCAGGTTCCCCTGGGGAGGCCCACACGCTGCGCGATGAGCCGGTAAGCCAGCCCTTGTGCCTTGAATCTGAGGATTGCCTCCACCTTTTCCTGAGTCGCCCGTACCGGACGCCCTGGGGGTCGACCACTCCGGGTCCTCCGCCGGCCGGCCTTGATCTCACGCAGAGCCACCCTGACTCGTTCGGACTTTCGTCGCGACTCGAAAGCGGCGATGACCGGGAGAATCGCCCGAAGGAGGTCCCGCCCCATATTCGCGGTTCCGTCCTCACTGGAGTCAAGCATCGGCTCCCGGAGAGAATGGAAGCGGACGCCCGCGGCCTCGAGTTCTTCGATGGTCGCGACCGCGCGACTGAACCGTTCCTCCCTGGACCACCGATCCAGCGACCAGACAAGGAGGTGGCTCCATGGTCGGTCCGGCTTCCGGGCGTCTGCAAGTAGACGCTCGTATTCCTTGCGCTCGACCTTCCCTGTCCCGGATACCTTCTCCGAATAGACCCCAACCACCCCCCAGCCCCGTCGGACGCATTCCGTCCGGAGGTCGCGTTCCTGCCCCGCGAGGTCCTGCTCCTCGGAGGAGACCCTCAGGTAAAGGACAACACGGTCGGCCCCGCTCACTTTTCCTCCGGCTCTTTGCTTCGGTTCTGAAGGTTCGTCGACCCTCGAGGACCGAACCGAAGGAAGAGAGGACCGAGAGATTCCAGCCCGGTTCGTTCGCGCGTGTAGTACCGCCCCCCGCCCCACGAGGAGGCGCCGCTCGAGAGCCTCATCGCTCGTACCTCTCTTGTATCCTGTTGAGCCGTCGGAGCTCGGCCATCACCGCCTTCGCGGCTCGGGCGGCCTCCCCGCTTGCCCACACCACATGGCAGCACCCGTTCGGGTCGATACTGACCGTCACGAATTGGCGCCTGAGTTCGACCACCCCCTCGGCCCACGGGTAGTAAAGCGGGGCGCTCCGGGGTTTGGCCCGGGACGCCGGGACGACCCAGAACCTGAGTCCCCCGTTCCGTCGCGGAGCACCGTAGAGGTTGAACCCGGCGCACTCATTGGCGAGGTCTTCGTACCGTATTCTCCGGCCGCGCCATCGCCTGTCCTTGTGGGTCGTATCGACCTCTCCGGACCAGGCGCCGAGTTGCCCAGTAGGTTCTTTCGGGACGGGGCCAAGGTCAGCCTCCTCTTTGCTCACGGTCGCCTCCGGCTTAGTCGTCGGCGAGCTTCGATGACAACCCTGGGACGCAACCCGTACCGCCGCGCCTCCACCAGAAGCCGGTCGAACGGGAAGTCCTTTCCGAAGGCCTTGAGAACAACCCGGGAAAGCCGAAGCTCGAGGATCTGCCGGCGGGCCCGGTCCAGCGGCTCGGCCGCGTTGTCGCGCCAGTAGTAGGGCAGCAGCCCACCATCAGACCGTTGGACGAGCCGTGCCCACCGACGGGGAGGCCTTGGCTCCTCTCCGATCATCGAGGCGCTCCTGGCTTGCCTCCCTGCCGCCAACGGAAGACTCCCTCCCCGACGCACTCAAGCCGGCCCCTGAAGAGGAGAGAGCCAACGACGCGGTCTAACTCACCATCGGAGAAACCCGTCTTCTCTTCGAGTCCTGATCTAAGGTCGGACCAGATTTGGGGCTCCCCGTCTGCCCGTTGAAAGACGGTCGAAACAGCCAGTAGGGCCTCCGGCGCGGACGCGGGGAGGGGTTGGCTAACCTGGCTAACCTGGCTAACCTTTTCGTCTATAACGGTGGGGTTAGGTGGGTCAGGTGGGTTAGCCGCCCTCCCCGTGCGGGCATCCACCCCTACGAAGGCGGCCCATTCCTTCATCGGTACGTTCCACGTACATTTGTTCTTTGGGTGCGTCAGCCAGGTCGGCCGAACCCCGAGGTCGTTTCGGATTCTGGCCCCATCCGTGATCGCCCTGAGCCCCTTTTCCTTGCGAACGGCGTTGAGCTTGTCGAGGAACTCCCGCTGTCTAACGACTACGAACGCAGCGTCCTTGGTCAACGTGTTTACCGTGAATGAGGCGAGTACCTCTCGTGCCTCCTCTACGTCGACAGAGAGGTTTGCCGACGCGACCTCGCGCCGGACGCCGAAGGCCTCTCTTAGCGAGTCCGTGAGGTCAACGCCAACGACCCGGCTTACCCGGAGGCAAACGTCCGTGAGCTGAGTCTCCCGATTCGCTCCAATGTTCTCCTTGCCAACCACAGCCTCGATTTTTTCGAGCCAAGTGTCGCCCTCCCAATCCTGCTCATCGACGCTGGCGACTGCTAGCCTGCCCCATGTCTTGAGTCGCGAGCAAAGCTCCTCGACCCTCGGCCGGTAGTTTCGTACGACGAGCCGGGCACCGTCACGGCCGGGAGTTGAGGCCCGGAGGGGCAGCACGAAAACTCGGTCCTCGGTCGCCTCGTCCGCCTTCCCTCGGTAGCCGAGTGCCTTCGCACCGAACGTGGGGGACGAATCCAACTTGCCGGCCCGAGGGTCCCACCGGTCATACGATCCATCGACCTGGTAGCCGGTGCGGACCACGGCTGCGAGCGCAGAGTCCCTCTCGGCGTCCCTTGGTACGTCAAACTCGTCGATACAGACCGCTCCGCATGGGTTCTCCTTGAGCCAATAAACGAGCGCCGCCGGCGACACGTCCGACGCATTGAGACCCCCCGTTAGCTTGGAAAGCAAACCAAGTGCGGTTGTCTTGCCCTTGCCCTGCTTTTCCGTGAATACGAGGTAAAATACGACCGCCAGCGCTGCGGAACAGGCCGCCATCATGACCCATAGCGCCGCGACGTCGTAGGCCCACTCCGTCTCGAACGCCAGGTAGTGTCGAAGGGTTTGGCCCACCTCTACGAACAAGGCAGGGCCGCTGTCGCGGGCTCTCGAGCGGCTTAGTCTTGCCTCCGCCTCTTTCTCTGCTTGGACGAGAATCTCGTCCAATTCGGACTGACTGGGCCGGTGATCGATGGTTTTGAGGAGATCATCGAAGCGAGCGCCGACCCAATCGAGGTCGACGCCCGGGTTTTTCGCCGCCCAGGATTTCAGGGCATGATTAACCCAGCCAGCCGGCGCTCTGGTTTCCGACGTGGGGGGAGAAGCCCCGGCGCTCATCGCCGCCCCTCCTCCACCAGCTTCCTCTGGTGGTGCGCCGCACGTAGCGCCCCCGGGGCGTGGATTCGGTTCTCGGGTATCAGCCGCGACCGTTGAATTTTCAGGATCGCTTCAATTCTCGTGATGCGGTCGTCGACGTCCTCGAGCACCACGGCCTGCCGCCTGACAACCGCTCCCTGCCGATCGCCGGCTTCCTCGATGGCGGACAGACGCGCCTTGTCCTTCATCGGCCCACCTCGTCGACAATTCTCAGCCGCCCGACGCTGGTCCGGACGTAGATCAAGCGCAAGTCGGACCGGACTCGAAGTTCTCTCAGCAGAGCGTCAATCTCGGGGAGTCCTCCCCTCAGGACGACCGCTAAGGTGCCGTCGAGGCCGCGAGCTTCAGTCTTTCCGGAGTTCGGTTGCATTGCGTTGATTGAGGGGCGGCGCGTTCGTCCCAGTCTCAGTCGTCTTCTCGACGGGCTTCTGCTCGGCCCTCTCCGGGGTCACGGCGATAGTGATCGCCTTCGCGTGACCGCTGGCGTACGCACGCACTCCGGCGTCCACCGAGCCCGGTTCGTAGGACACGGAGAACTTCTCCGCGACGATTGCCTCGGGCAGCGACTGACGGCAGAGCGCAATCGTTTCGCTCGCGTGCGCCCAAACCGAGGCCCTCGGGTCGCCTCCTCCCGGCACCTTGAGCGTGAACCCTATGCGCCGACCACCGAAGAGGAGACGGGGTGTCGCCTTCGTCGGCGCGGCCACGGGAGAGTCGCTCATCGCGGACCCCCTCGAGGGGCCGAAGCCGGCGGCAACGTGCGGGTCGCAACCGGCCGGCCCCTCGGGAATGAGACCGGGTCCGGAGCTGGACCCCGGCGAGGACCCGAGGAGAGCAACGCGAGCCAAATCGGGACCTTCTCGACGAGCGCGGACCGCGATAGAAAGTCTGGCTCGCCGGCGAGAGCTGGCCGGAGCGGGTGATCGGCCCCGAGCGATCCGACGTAGTTCTTGAACCTGCGAATGTCGACGTCACCCGGGCCGGTGCTCACGCCTTCGCCCTCCCGCCAAGAGTGACGATGAAATCAGTGATCGCGACGACTTCGTTGAGTCGCTCCGGCTTGGCGATGATCGCGAAATTTCCAACTGTTGCGATGAGAAGCGGACGCCCAGGCTGAAGCTTCTGCGCCTCGGCCCAGAGGTGCGGAATCTGGGTCGCTCGCCCCGACCCGCCTCCCCGGCGTGCGATAGTGGTGGTGTGAATCAGCCGATCAGGCGACTTCTCCACGAGGTCATTTCCTTCCCTCGCTTCATTACGCCGCACATGACCACTGAATCGTGTACCGGTCTATAAGGTCGTTCCCACTTGTGGGCATTCGTGCCTCGGTGAATTTGACCCGAGGATAACGAGCCCCGAACTAAGCTATGGGCCCGTCCGTCAGAGACCTCGCCTCTGGCGGCGGCGTCACAACGGTGGGCCTACTAAACTCATGCGACCTCGCGCCTGAGGCGCCCAACGTCGGCTCGCGCCTAGGTCTTCGGCCCCGGGGGGGCGAACGTAACCTTCACGTCGATGCGTTCCCCCTTCAACTCGACCTTGCTCGTCACGGGTGAGGGCACGAACCCGAGGGGTGAGCCGACGAGATACGAATGCGTACCGTTGTGGACCGTGAACATGATGACGTCCACCTCGGCGGACTCCTCGGTGCCGTCCAAGGCCACCGACCAGCGGGTACCGGGGGGGAGGCCGACCTCCGTGAAGACAATCGGGAGCTTGTGCCGCCGTGCCGCGAGGAGAAGAAGGAGGACGACCAACGCGGCGACGAGGAGGCCGAGGAGAACATACCCATCCGAACCGGGCAGACCTAGGAATCCTGAGCTCGAGGAACTGGGGGGAGGAGTCGTTACCGCGGTGAAGGTGATCGTCTTGGAAACGGGGCCCCCGTCCACCACGACCGATCCCGAACTCGGTGCCGCGGTATACCCGGAGACGGTCCCCACGGTGAACGAGTATGTGTTGTTACCCTCGGCGAACAGTATCGTGTCGGTGGTAGAACTCCCGGGGGTGCTCTCGAGAGTCACGGTCCACGAGGTCCCGGCAGGGAGACCGGTCTCGGTGAACCTGACGAGATAGGTGCCCGGCGGGGTCGCCGTGAAAACGATCGGGATGGCCTGGGGGCCACCGTTCACCGTGACCGGGCCGGAGGCGGGAGTTGGCGTGTAGCCCGTTACGGTCCCCACGGTGAAGGAGTACGACCCATCCGGCACCGTGTAGCCGATGGAGCTCGTCGTGGACGCGCTCGGAGTAGCGTTGAAGGTAACGCTCCAGGAGGTACCGGTTGGGAGGCCGGTTTCGGTGAAGGTGACAGAATAATCTCCCGGCGGGGTTGCCGTGAAGAGGATGGGTATGCTCTCCGGACCCCCGTTCACCGTGACCGGGCCGGAGGCGGGCGCCGGCGTGTAGCCGGTGACTGTTCCCACGGTGTACGAATAGGACCCATCCAGCACCGAGTAACCGATGGAATCTGTCGTGGACGAGTTCTGAGTTGAGTTGAAAGTGACGCTCCAGGAAGTCCCGCTGGGTAGACCGGTCTCGGTGAACGTCACCGGGTAGTGAGTGGAGCTCGAACCGCTCAGAGGAGTGATGACCGCGACCGTCCCGTCGATGGAGTCGCCGGAGTACAGATCCCCCGTCACGGGGTCGAAGGCTACGGACGAGGCGGACTCTCCGTCGGGAAATATCGAATCGACCGTGGTGTCGGTCACGTCCGAGATCACCGTGATGTTCTCAAAGTCGCCGTTAAAGTTGCCGACGAAGATTTCATCGGCGGAGGGGTCGTAGGCGGCTCCCCAGGCGAAAGTGCCGGTGTAGATCGTCGCCACCACCGTGTTGGTCGCGTCCGAGATCACACTGACGTTATAGCTCCCGAAGTTCGGAACAAAGATCTCGCCCTTTCCACTGTCGTAAACTATGTCCCCGTTGGGCGAGTTGCCGATGTTGACACCGGCCACGATGTTGTCCGTGGTGTCGTTGATCACGGTGACGTTGGACCCCCCGTCGGGAGCGAACAGGTTGGCCACGAAGATCTCTCCCTTTCCGCTGTCGTACACAAGGCTCCAGGGGACCTCTCCGACGTTCGGGATCACCCGCGCGATTGCGTCCGTGGTGTCGTTGATGACCGTGACGTTGGAACCGGCCTCGTTGCCAACGAAGATCTCTCCCTTGGCCGGGTCGTAAGCCATACCCGTGGGCTCGACGCCCGGAAGCGGGATCGTCCGCACTACGGTATTGGTCGTGTCGTTGATGACACTGAGACCGACCCCGCCCGCCGAGTCGGACGTGAAAACCTCCCCTTTGCCGCTGTCGTACGCGACCCGATAGGGCTCGGGGTCCTCGCCGGGGAACTGGACCATGGCTACCACGTGGTCCGTCGTGTCGGACACGACGGCGACCTCGTTGGATGCTTGATCGGCGAGGAACTCCTCCTGGTGGGCGCTATCGTAGGCCCAGTAGCGCGACGTGAAGGTCAGCAGAACGTTCGTCACCACCGTGTTCGATGTGTCGGAGATCGCGCTTGCGTAGGTCACCAATCCGTTGAGGACCCACACCTCGCCCGTGTCCGAATCGTACGCCGCCCCGTTGGTTGCGAGCTCCAAGGGGATGGTAGCGATCGTGGAGTTCAAAACGTCCGAAATGACGCTCTCGTTCGAATTGCCGCAGGTTACGAAGACCTCGTTCTCGGCGGGGTCGTAGGCCGCAGCCTTGGGCGCGGCGCTTACACCGATCGCGTGTAACACGGTGTCCGTCGTGTCGTTGATCACGCTCACATTCGCCGAGTTGAAGTTCGCCACAAACACTTCGCCCTTCCCGCTATCGTACGCGAACGCGTCCGGGTAGATCCCGACGTCGATGGATTTGACCGCCGTGTTGGTCGCGTCGGAGATCACACTCACGTTGCCGTAGTAAAATCCGGAGTCGTCGTTGGCGGCGAAAACCTGGTGGGTTCCGGCGTCAAAGGTCAGCGCGTAGGGAGTCTGACCGGGAAGATCGACCGAGGCTACCAACCTGTTCGTGGTCGTACTGATCACGCTAACGTTGCTGGAGAGTCCGTTCGAGGCAAAGACTTCGCCGAGTCCGCTATCGTATGCCAGTCCGTTGGTGTTGTACTCGCTGACGTCGCCTACGGTGATTGTCGTGACGAGCGTGTTCGTCACGGTCGAGGTCACAGCGACGGTGCCGGGTGACCCCGTATACTGAGTAAAGATCTCATTGTCCTTGTAATCGTAAACGATGGAGGTAAGATACTCGGTTGTGTCGAAGGGCTCGAAGAGGTCCACCACCTCGTTCGTGGTTTCCGAAATCACCTCGATGGAGTCTCCGAAGCTTGCGACATAGATCTCGCCCGAGCGATTGTCGTACGCCAGGGAAGAAGCGGCGGCCGCGACGGAGTCGAGCGGAACCGGGAAGTTCCCGGAAATAAGGGAATTGTTGAAGATCACCAGGGTCTTTGAGACCGCCCATTGAGTGGGGGAGACCGAGGGTATCAGAGGTCGGCCGGAAGGGGTCGCTGCCGTGGGTAGGGGCGAGGCCGGAAGACCCAACCCTGCGCTCGAGACGAGATCTCGAGCGCCTAAGGTAGATACCGCGCCATGGGGTGCAGGGACGGGACTAGAAGACCCGGCATGGAGAGCGAAAACGCCCGAGCCGAGGCCCGCTGTCGCGCTCAGCACGACGATCACCAAGATAAGCGCGCGGTGATCCGGCGCGTGCGTCAAATCTCCCAGCGGACCCGGTACATGAACGTACGGCGACCGACCTCTGAAATGTCGGCAAGTGGTATCAGTATAAGGATGCGGCAGGTAGGGGCGGTCGGAAAAGGTTCGAAGAAGGACTCTGCCATCCCTTACCGTTGGATTGGGGTCTTTGCCCGGACTTTATAGTATTCTGTTCCGGAATCTATCGACCGAGAACTGTACATATCACTACTTGAAAGCAAAGCCCTCGAACCGCGAACCGATCACGATTCGGTCCAGCTCGGTCCCACCTAGGTGCTCTCTTATGGGTGAGCGGAGCTGCGGACGACCCTCAGAGAGTCGAATGACCGAACAGCACGCGCCTCCGCCGGACGCATCCAAGGCGGGCGAGGGAACCTTCGAGGACCTCCCCCTTCACTCGAAACTTCGCAAGGGAATCCAAGAGATTGGCTACACCGTTCCGACCCCGATACAGCGGGGGACCATCCCTCACGCGGTCCTGGGTCGGGATATCATCGGAACCGCTCAGACCGGAACCGGAAAGACAGCTGCCTTCCTTCTACCGGTGCTGGAGCGTTTGCTTGAAGAGCCCCGGGGACGCACCCACGCGCTGATCCTGACCCCGACCCGCGAACTTGCCTTGCAGGCCGAGGGATTTCTCAAGAAGCTGGCCGGGCACACGCATCTTCGGGGAGCTGCCGTCTATGGAGGCGTCGGGATGGGCGAACAAGAACGGGCCCTCCGTGGCGGCGCCGAGATCATCATCGCGACGCCGGGCCGGCTCCTCGACCACATGAGCCGGGGGTACGTCAACTTCCAGGGCCTCAAGATTCTCGTCCTGGACGAGGCCGACCGGATGCTGGACATGGGATTCCTGCCGGACGTTCGGAGAATCCTGCAACGTCTGCCTCGCGACCGGCAGACCATGCTCTTCTCGGCCACGATGCCTCCCGAGATCGTCAAGCTCTCTCGGGAATTCCTGCGCGAACCTCGGATGGTCCAGGTCGAAGAGCGGACGGTCGCAGCGGTCGGGGTCACCCACCTCGCCCTCCCGGTACCCTCTCACCTGAAGACCGACCTACTGACCGAACTCCTCCGGGACGAGATGATGACCAGCGTCCTGGTCTTCGCCCGGACCAAGCATCGGGCCGACAATCTGGTTCGCCAGCTTCTCCAACGAGGGATCAACGTAGCAGTTATTCACGGAAATCGGAGTCAGAGCCAGCGGATCCGAGCACTGGAGGGCTTCCGAACGGGCGAGTACCGCGTTCTCGTGGCGACCGACATCGCGGCCCGAGGGGTCGACGTGAAGGACGTGAGCCACGTCGTGAATTTTGACGTCCCGCACGAACCGGAGATCTACATTCACCGCGTGGGACGCACCGCGCGCGCGCAACAGCGCGGGGATGCCTATACGCTGGTCATGCCCGAAGAAGAACAGGACTTCAGCCGCATCGAGAAGCTTATCGGCATGAAGATCGAACGCGCGAGGATCCCGAGTTTCAAGTACGACGCGCCCCGCTCCGAACAGCCCGGACCCCCGCGGCGATCTTCACCATCGCAATACTCCCGTCGACCGTACCGCGACCAGGGCCGCCGAAGGGGCCCGCGGGGCCGCTGACCGGTTCGGCGTTTTCGGTTCTGAATGCACCCTGGAGGACGAGCCCTCGGAACGCCGTCCGAAGGTCGTCATCCTCAAACTTATATCGCGGGCGTCCGTCGCCGCCTCCGCGTGACGTGATGGTCGAGCCGGGCACGCTATCAATTCCTCCGACGACGGGGGCCGGGCCTGCTTTTCCGGAAGATGGGCTCGTCGACGCCTACCGACTGATGGTCCTCGCCCGCATCACCGACGAACGCTGCCTCACGCTCCAGCGACAGGGTCGGATCGGTTTCTACGCTCCTCTCCAAGGGCAGGAAGCAGCCCAGGTCGGAGCAAGCCGCGCCCTCGCCCCCGAGGATTGGATCTTCCCGGCCTACCGGGAGCTCGCGGTGGCGCTCGCTCGAGGAGTACCGTTGCGAGCCATCTTCGACCAACTGCTCGGAAATGCCGACGACCAGATCAAGGGCCGGCAGATGCCGAACCATTTTGGGTTTCGGTCGGTGAATTTTGTGGTCGCCTCGAGTCCTATCGGCACGCAGATCACCCAGGCGGTCGGGGCAGCCATGGCCGCCCAGCGGCGGAAGGACCCGATCGTGACGATCGCTTTCTTCGGCGACGGGGCCACCAGCTCGAACGATTTTCATGCGGGCCTCAACTTTGCCGGGGTCTACCAGTGTCCCACGATCTTCTTCTGCCAGAACAATCAGTGGGCGATTTCCCTTCCCCGGGAACGCCAAACCCACAGCGCCACGTTGGCCGGGAAGGCGGCCGCGTACGGGATCCCGGGATTCGTGGTCGATGGCAACGACCTCAACGCGGTGTACGGATCGGTGCGAGCAGCGCGGGATCGAGCCGTTTCGGGGGGAGGCCCCACGATGATCGAGGCCGAGGTATACCGGTTCGGTCCGCACTCCACTTCGGACGACCCGAAACGCTATCGGACGGACGCGCAGCTATCTGCGGCAAAGGAGCGTGACCCGCTCGGTCACCTCAAGTCGCAGCTCGCCACGAAGGGACTTTGGAACGAGGAGTCCGACCGGAAACTTTGGGAAGAGGTCCGCGCGCTGGTCTCCCGGACCTTCGAGGCGGCCGAGAAGGCCGAAGCGCTGGACCCGCGGACGGTGTTCGACGACGTGTTCGCAAGCCTCTCTCCGCGGCTCGAGGAGGAGAGGGCGGAATACGATGCCCTGGTCCGGGAAGGTGTGGTGAAGCCATGACGGAGCTGAACCTCGTTCAAGCGATCAACCGGACACTGCACGACGCCATGCGCAAGGACCCCAACATCCTGGTCCTGGGCGAAGATGTCGGAGTGAACGGTGGAGTGTTCCGTGCCACCGACGGCCTGTTCAAGGAGTTCGGCGCCGACCGGGTCATCGACACTCCACTGTCCGAGACGGGGATCATCGGAGCCGCGATCGGCATGGCGCTCTACGGACTCAAGCCCATCGCGGAGATCCAGTTCCTCGATTTCATCTACCCAGCCTTCGACCAGATCGTCAGCGAGCTCGCGAAGTTCCGCTACCGCTCGGGGGGCCAATATCCCGCCCACGTCGTGATCCGCACCCCGTACGGTGGCGGAATCAAGGGAGGGCTCTACCACTCGCAGAGCACCGAGGCGTACTTCTGTCACACCGCGGGGATCAAGGTCGTGGTTCCTTCGACTCCGGCCGATGCGCGCGGCCTCCTCCTTTCCGCGATCGACGACGAAGACCCCGTGCTGTTCCTCGAACCGAAGCGCATCTACCGCTCCCTGACGGGCGAGGTTCCCGACGGGGAGGATCGGGTCCCGTTCGGACGGGCACGGATCGCGCGCGAGGGGTCCGACGTCTCGCTCTTCGCCTACGGAGCGATGGTCCCCCAGATCCTCGAAGCCGCGGAGACGCTCGCGCGCGATGGGATCTCCGCCGAGGTGCTCGACCTGCGTTCGCTCGTTCCGCTCGATGAGAAGGCGGTGATCGCCTCGGTCGAGAAGACCGGACGGGCGGTGATCGTCCACGAGGCCGCCCGGTTCTGCGGCTTCGGAGCGGAATTGGCGGCCATTCTGGCCGAGAAGGCGCTGTATTCGCTCAAGTCGCCGGTCGTGCGAGTGACCGGCTTCGATACTCCGTTCCCGTACGCGCTCGAGAACGTGTATCTGCCGAACGCCGACCGAGTCGTGCATGCCGCGCGGACCGCGGTCCGGGCCTCCTAGGAGATCACGATGGCATTCGAATTCCGACTTCCCGACATCGGTGAGGGCGTCGCCGAAGGCGAAGTCGTCCGCTGGTTCGTCAAACCCGGTGACACGATCAAGGAAGACGACCCGCTCGTGAGCGTTCTCACGGACAAAGCGAACGTGGAGATCCCATCACCGAAATCCGGACGGATCTTGGGCCTGCACGCCCAGGTCGGGGAGAAAGTGAAGGTCGGAGGGCTCCTCGTCACGATCGAAGTCTCCGGCGGAGGGACGGCCGCTTCCGCCCCACCACCGACGAAATCTTCGACAGTCGCCGTTTCTCCCCCCACTCCCTCGAGCCCGACCCCTTCGGCGGCTCCTTCGCCGGCCCCGGCCGCGGCACCTTCATCGGTCGTGCTGGCGACACCGTTCGTCCGTCGGCGGGCGCTGGAGCTGGGAGTCGACCTCGCTCAGGTCAAAGGGACCGGTCCGGGCGGCCGTATTCTCGACACCGACCTTGAAGCGGCGAAATCGAGACCTCCGGGGGCGACTTCCTCTCCCGAATGGCCCGCGCTTTCCAGTTCCACCGAACCCGCGCGGCATGCCCTCCCGCCCGAGGCGCCTACCCCTCCGGCGGTTTCCGAGGGCGTCCTCGAGCGGATCCCGATTCGGGGGATCCGCCGGGTCATCGCCGAGCACATGTCGGAGTCGAAGCACAAGGCGGCCCATTTCACCTACGTTGAGGAGGTTGACGTCACCGAGCTGATCCTCCTTCGAGATCGGATGGCGAAGCACGTCGAGAAGCAAGGGGTTCGGCTGAGCTACCTACCGTTCATCGTGAAGGCCGTGGTGGCGGGTCTCAAGGCCCACCCGAAACTGAACGCGACGATGGACGACGCCCGCGAGGAACTGGTCGTGCGCTCCGACTACAACATCGGCATCGCCACGGCGGCGCCGGAGGGGCTCATCGTTCCGGTCGTTCGGCATGCGGACCGAAAGAGTGTGGTTGCTTTGGCAAAGGAGATCCAGGAGCTATCCGAGCGGGGCCGGGCCGGGAAACTGTCCCGGACCGAACTCACGGGAAGCACGTTCACGATCACCAGTCTGGGAGCTCTTGGAGGGCTGCTGGCCACGCCGATCCTCAACTATCCCGAGGTGGCGATCCTCGGCGTTCACAAGATCCAGCGGCGCCCGGTCTATCGACCGGACGGCTCGATCGGCCCGGCCGATATCATGAACCTCTCGATATCGCTCGACCACCGGGTCGTGGACGGGTTCGAAGGAGCCCAATTCCTCGCCAAGGTGAAGGCGTACCTCGAAGACCCGCACCAGCTGTTCGCCGAGCTCGCATGATATCCTCGGCGTCGGTCGAGCCCCTGCCATACGACGTGGCGTCGGCGCTGAAGGCGCTGGGACCCGGCTGGCGGGAACTGCTTCGAACCGCCTACCGATGGATGTTGCTCGGGCGCACGCTCGACACTCGCATGCAAGCGCTGCAACGCCAAGGACGGGTCGGATTCTATGGGGCGGCCACCGGTCAGGAAGCCGTTAACGTGGCCGCGGGACTCGCTTCCACCGCTGAGGATTGGGTCTTTCCGGGGCTGCGCGAGCAGCTCGTGGCGCTGGTGCGAGGTCATGCCCTTCCGGCCTACGTCCACCACCTGTTCGGGGACGCTCAGGACCCCGCGATCGGCCGGAACATGCCCTGTCACCCCACCGCGCGCGAGGTCCACTACGTTTCGATGTCCTCCGTCATCGGAACGCAGATCTCCCAAGCCGCGGGACTCGCCTACGCCCAGAAGCTGAAGCATCGGAGCTCCGCCACGCTCGCATTCTTCGGCGATGGCGCGACAAGTTCGAACGACTTCCACGCCGGCCTCAATTTTGCGGGGGTGTTCGGTCTCCCCCTGGTCTTCTGTTGCACGAACAATCAGTGGGCGATCTCGGTCCCCGTGTCCCGACAGACCGCGGCCGCCTCCCTGGCCTCGAAGGCAGCGGCCTACGGATTTGCCGGCCGGCAGGTGGACGGGACGGACTTCGTGGCGAGTTTCCGGGAGCTCCTCTCGGCTTTGAAGCAGGCGCGGGGCGGAGGTGGTCCCGTCCTGCTCGAGTTCGTCGTCTATCGGATGACGCCGCACTCGAGCTCCGATGACCCGGGTCGGTATCAGCCCGCGGACTGGATGGCCCGGGCAGCGCGCCACGACCCCCTGAACCGCCTTCTCGCTTGGTTGCAATCGCATGAACTTCTCGCCGCGGACGAGCTCGCTCGCTGGGAGCAAGAAGCAGACCACGACGTTCGAGCAGCGATCGAGGTCGCCGAGCAGACCCCTCCCCCGTCGGCGGAGTCGGTCACCGAAGACGTCTATGCCGTCCGTTCGTACGCCCCCTCGAGTCCCGGAGGCTGACGCACGAGCTCATGGCCGGAACGTTCTCTCGCTCGACGGAAGTGCTGGTCGTCGGTGGCGGCCCGGGCGGTTACATGGCCGCGATCCGCCTGGGTCAGCTCGGGCGCAAGGTGCTCCTCGTCGAACGACGCGAGCTGGGCGGAGAGTGTCTCAATCGCGGTTGTATCCCTTCGAAGGCGCTCATCCACGCATCGCTCCTCTACCATTCTCTCCGCACGGAAGGCCCCGACATCGGGGTCACGGTGAGCGATGCGAAGTTCGACCTCGGCCGGACGATGCACTGGAAGGAGGAGGTGGTGGCGAAGGAACGCCAGGGCGTGGCGTCCCTGCTCAAATCCGCCGGTGCATCGGTGCTCAAAGGCACCGTGAGGTTCACCGGTCCGACGTCCGCCGACTTTGCGGCTCCCGACGGGGGTCACGAACGGATCGACTTCCAACAGGCGATCGTGGCGACCGGTGCCGTCCACTCGACGATCCCCGGCTTCGAGACGGACGGCGTTCGGGTCATGAACGCATGGGACCTACTGTCGCTCACGAGCCTCCCGCGTTCGATGCTCGTCCTCGGGGGCGGGGTTTCCGGGTGCGAGCTCGGGGAGTTCCTCGCGCGGGTCGGTGTCGAGGTCACGATCGTCGAGCTGATGCCGCAACTTTTGCCCGGGCTCGAACCGGATTTGGCCCGCGAACTGACGGGCTCGCTCGAACGTCTCGGCGTCCGCGTCCGGGTCGGAACACGCGCGGTCGCCCTGCGTCGGGAGCCCGAGACCCTTACCATGACCGTCGAGGGAGCGGACGGCAAGGAGGAGCTCTCGGCGGAGAGGCTGTTCGTCACCGTCGGCAAGCGCCCACTCACGAACGACCTCGGGCTCGAAGATGCCGGGGTCGTCTTCGACCGCAAGACCGGATTCATCACCGTGGACGACCAGCTCCGAACGAACCAATCCCACTTCTTCGCGGTCGGGGACGTCGCGCGTCCGCCGATGCTCGCCCACAAGGCCTATCGAGAGGGAGTAGTGGCGGCCGAGGCCGCGTCCGGCCGACCGACCCGATTCCAGTTCCAGGCGATGCCCTCCGTGGTCTTCACGACGCCCGAACTCGCTACGGTCGGCTATTCCAAGACCGATGCCGACGCCCGGGGTTTCGCCGCTCGGGAGGCCCGATTTCCCTACCTTGCCCTCGGCCGGGCCCACGCCAATCACGCGACCCAGGGCTGGGTCAAGGTCGTCGGCGACGACAAGAGCGGGCTCCTGCTCGGGGTTCATGCCGCCGGCGCGGAGGTCGGCGAGTTCATCGCCGAGGCCGCTCACGCGATCGAGATGGGCGCAACGGTTCGGGACGTCGCGATGACGATCCACCCTCATCCCACGTTCTCCGAGACCCTTCAGGAGGCCGCGCTCCTGTGGCTGGGCGAGCCGATGCATGTCGCCCGTCGGAGGTCCGATGCCGGCGGTCGTTGAATGGGGATTGCGGGACTACTCATCGGCTCTGGAGCAGATGCGGGCCGCCGTACGGGCCCGCCGAAACGGAGCGATCGATGACACCCTCATCCTCGTCGAACACCCGCCGGTCGTCACCGTGGGCGTCGAGGGCGATGACGGCTCGGCGGCCACTTCCGGGTTACCGGTCGTGAATGTCGAACGCGGCGGCCGGGCGACCTACCATGGACCCGGTCAGCTCGTGGGATACCCGATTGTCGACCTCGGCCGACGTGGCAGGGATGTGCGCCGCTTCGTCCATGAGGTCGAGGAGGTCGTCGTTCGCTCTTTGGCTCCGTTCGGCGTCGTGGCGGGTCATATGAGCGGTCGGCGGGGGGTCTGGGTGGCCGGGGAACGGAAGATCGCCTCCATCGGTATCGCGGTCGACCACTGGGTCACGTTCCATGGTTTCGCACTGAACGTCGATCCGGACCTCGGCGCTTTCGAACGGTTCCACCCCTGCGGCTTCGACGGGACGGTGATGACCTCCCTGACGCGCGAGGTCGGACGACCGGTCCGGATCGCCGAGGTAGTCCCCCGGGTGATCGAGGCGTGGCAGGACGTCTTCGGGACGGTGCCCGAAGCGTCGACCCGGCCCGGGTCGGCTCACGAGGTTCTCCCGGTTCGGGCATGACGAGCAGCGGCTCACGGCCCCGACTGCTCCTGGTCGGCGGAACGACCGGGCTGGTGGGTCGTCACCTCCTGGCGGAGTTCGGGCGCGACTGGCAGGTCGCCTCGCTCCACCGACACCCCTCCCCGTCCGAAACGGCCGCGGGCGTAGAGTTCGTGCCGGGGGATGCGTCGACGATCGGCGACTGGACTCCCTTGCTCCGGGGGGTGGACCTGGTGGTGAACGTGGCCTGGTACCGGGCCGGTCCGATGCGACGCTTCCGACCGCTCACCGAGGGCTTGCTCCGCCTCGTCGCGGCCGCCGATCGCGCGAACGTGCCCCGCTTCGTTCACATCAGTGTTCCGGATTCACCGGTGTCACTCGAGACGGATCTTCCCTACATGTCGTGCAAGCGGCGGGTCGATCGGGCGATCGAGCTGAGCGGCCTCTCCTACGCGATCGTCCGTCCTACTATGCTGTTCGCTCCGCGCGACAAACTCGTCACGGTGATGCTTCGGACGATGCACCGGTATCACCGGTTCCCGATCTTCGGGGATGGGGAGTATCACATCAGCCCGATCGCGACGCCGGACCTTGCCCGGATCGTCCGCCGGGAGGCGGCGCGAACCGACCGACGCAACGTCACGGCCGGAGGTCCGAAACGCTGGCGGTATCTCGATCTGACCGACACGATGTTCGCGGCGCTGGGACTCCCCCCGAAGTACTTCACCCTCTCCGCCCGCGGTGCCGTCCGGCTCGCACGCCTGCTCGAAGCCGTGGGCTCGACGCTAATCTACGTCTACGAAGTCGAGTGGCTGCTCTCGGACATGCTCGGATTGGCCCCCTATCCGGGTCTCGACCCACCGCTCGCTCCGATCGAGCCGTTCCTTTCGAACGAGGCCGCGCGTCTCCGTGGGGCTCGGGCGGGGGGTTGAGGTTAGTATTAAGGCCGCCCCGTTCCATCGCTTCTCCCGATGGAAGCGGTCGACCTCAGTCGTAGGCTCGCTGATTTTTCCCAAGTCGCCGGGGAAGTGCTCCGTGATGTTCAGGACGTAACGGAACAGCAAATCCGCCACTGGATCATCAATCCTTTCCTCGTCGCCCTCGGCTGGGACCCGCACGACAAGAAGCAGGTCTTCTTCGACTTCGCGGTGTCCGGGGAGCTCGGTCACATCGACTATGCCCTGCTGAACGCCGAGGGGCACCCCCGGCTGTTCCTCGACGTACGGGAACGGACCGCGAACGTCACCGAACCGGGCACGATCATCGACGCGGCGAAGGCGGCGAAAGTCCCGCTCGTCCTCCTCACCAACGGACGGGAGTTCTCCCTGTGGTACGTCCCTCACGACGAACCGGCCGCTCCCCTCTTCGTGCTCGCGCTCAAGGACCTCTCCGACAACTCCGAGAGCCTGCTCGGCCTCACCGCCGAGTACCGCCTCAGCGAGACCGGGACCCAACAGCTGCGACGGAGCGCCATTCGGCTCGCGGTCCTTCAGATGCTCGAAGACAACGCCGAGAAGACGTTCGACGCGCTCGTCGATTGGGTCCAGGCCCAGGTCGCCCCGGGCGCGCTCGACGACACGACCCAGTCGGCGATCCGCGACGCGACCCTGATCTGGCTCACCGAGGAACACCTCACGATGCCGGCCTTCCAGCCGGAGGAAGGGAAGCGGATGCACGAGCTCACCCCCACCACGGCCCGCGATTGGGACTCCTTCCCCCGGGGCCCCTCGGGAACCTTCCAATACAAGTACGACACCACGAAGACGCTCGACCTCCGCCAATCGGCAAAGGAGGTTCGAGAGCAACTGCGGCTGCAGGGACTCCGGACCCCGAACGCCACCAGCTTCGGCGGATTTTACCACGCCTTGCGAGCCCGAGCGGGGCTCGCCAAGTGATCGCTGGGTCCCTTCACGGCAATCGGGTTCCCCCCGCCGACACTTGAGCTGCGTCACCCTTCCGGCCGCCGCACGAGCGATTCCGACACATCGTCGTCCGAGCACCGAGCCCGGTCGGAGGCCTCCAGGTAGCTCCGAAAGGTTCGTATCCCCGGTCCGCTCTCGTGGGGCCATGGCACCTACGGCGCGCGTCGACCGAACCGGATCGAACCTTCTCGTCGACATGGTGGAAGCCCTTTCCGACCGTCAGGGTGAGCTCGACATCCGGCTCGAGCATCTCTCGCTGCGCCTTCCGATGTTGCCCGAGTCGCTCGAGCTCAACGGACAGATCACGGTCTCCCTTCACCTTCGGGACCTGAGCGACAAGGAGAAGGCAGCCCGCTCCGCGAAAGAGATCCGGTTGCTCGAGCCGTAGGGCGTGGGTCTTCGAGGTCGAGCGGCACCGTCACGTTTAATACGCATTAATGCGTATTAGTGACGAAGAAGCATGGACCGCGTTACCCATCCGTGTCTGGCCGTCGGATGCCGCCACCCCGAGACCGAACACGTCGCCACGCCCGAGCTCGCCGGCCCCGAAGAGACGGTCGTCTGGTGCTTCGCGTGCCGACGGCACGAGACGAGGGGCTCGCGTCGCTGGTTCCATCCACGACCCCGGACGGGATCCGCGAACGTTCGAGGCTTTGCTCCGCGCGCGGGCTAAACCGTCGGGTCCCCGGCCCGGGATCTAGAGCGCCGCGGCAAAGTGACCCAAGAGGAAACCGGCGAATCCCGAGCCGAGCCCGATGATCATCATCCGGACCCCGCTACGCCAGATCGATCCCGAGGTTACGCGGGCCTCGTAGGTCCCGATCCCGAAGAGGACGATCGCACTGAGAACGGTCGCGATGATCGCCGCGTTGACGAGCGAGATCTCGGCGAAGAAGAACGGGATCAGCGGGACGGCGTGTCCCATCACGGTCGCCACGCCCACGACGAAAGCGCTCCGTCGGGGCGCTTCCGGCGGAATGTAGGAGAGATTGAGCTCGAAGGCCATCATCAGGTCGAGCCACGCCTTCGGTTTCGCCTCGATGCGCTGGAGCATCTGTTCGAGCTCCGCGCCTTCGTACCCCCATCCGCGCAGGATAACGCGGACTTCCTCCCGCTCGAGGTCGGGGACCTCGCGCATCTCGCGCTTCTCCCGCTCGCGCTCGGCGCCGTAGAGCCTCAACCGCGAATAGGTGGAGGTGTACGCGACCGCTCCCATCGAGAGCGATTCGGCGGCCAGCGCGGAGAGGCCGGCGATGATGATGAGCGGCCGAGGGACGGGAGTGACGAGACTGGCCGCCACCAAACCGAGGAGGATGCCGAGTACGTTGACGAGACCATCCTGGCTCCCGAGGATGAAGTCGGAGAGGAGCGTCGGATGGGGGTGAGCCTCGCCGTGAGGTTGCATGCCGGAACGAGCCACGAATCGGGCCCGATAATAGGCTACCGGTCGCGGATTCGGTAGGGATCTCGGACCGGCTCGTCGGTGGCGCGCTTCGCGGCGAAGCTCTTATTCGAAGGCGTTACGGAGAGGAACCGGTTCCGAATGCACGCTGCTTCCCCTCCGCCCCGCCGGTCCGGGGCCGACCCTACGACCGAAGGAGCCCTTCGGTCGCCAGCCACCGAGCCCGCCCATGAAACGGCCGTTCTCACTCTGACCACGCTCGGCACACTGATGGTGGCCGTCGACAGCACGATCGTCATCCTTGCCCTCCCCACCATGGCCCGCGACTTGGCCGCTCCCCTCGAGACCGTCATTTGGACGATCCTGGTCTACCTCCTGATCACGGCGGCCCTCACGACCCAGGCAGGTCGCCTAGGGGACATGTGGGGCCGGGGACGGGTCTACAACTCTGGCTTCGCCCTCTTCACGATCGGGTCCGCCGCCTGCGGATTCGCGCCGACCGCCGACGTGCTGATCGCCTCCCGGGCGCTCCAAGCCATCGGCGGAGCGATCATGTTCGCCAACTCGGGCGCGCTCATCGCCTCGGTCTTTCCGCCGACCCGGCGCGGCCGGGCGTTCGGCTTCATGTCGTTCGGCTGGGGCGTGGGTGCGATCCTCGGGATCCTGCTCGGGGGCGTCATCACGACCGAGCTCGGTTGGCGCTACATCTTCTTCATCAACATCCCAATCGGCATCGTGGCGGTCGTACTGGGATGGTTGACCCTTCCGAGGACACGCCCCGAACCGACCCATTTCGACATCCCCGGGTTCGTGCTCCTTTCGAGCTCGCTCGCGCTCATCTGCTACGGGGCGATCGAGACCGCTTCGTATGGCGTCAGCACGCTGAATCTCCTCTATGTCGGGCTCGGCCTCGTCCTCGTTCCCGCCTTCATCGGAACCGAACTGCGAACCCCCCGTCCGATGCTCGAGCTTCGCCAGCTGCGCGACCGGCTTCTCGGGTTCTCGCTCATTGCCGGGTTCCTCCAAAGCCTCGGCTACCTCTCGGTCGTCTTTCTCCTGACGCTCTACCTGCAAGGACTCCGAGGCCTTTCGCCCTTGGATGCCTCGCTGCTGCTGGTCCCCGGCTACCTCGTGGGAGCGCTGAGTGGACCGATGCTGGGCCGGCAGGTCGACATTCTGGGTTCCCGGGCCCTCGCCACCGGGGGGATCCTCTGCATGCTCGCTGCTGTCGGTGGTTATTCCCTCCTCGCGCTCGACTCTTGGCTGGGCTGGATTCCGATCATTTCGGTCGTAAGCGGGTTCGGAACGGGAATGTTCTATCCGGCGAACTCGACGGCGATCATGGCCCGGACGTCACCGGGGACGTTCGGTTCGATCAGTGGCCTCCGAGGAACGCTATCGAACTTGGGCACGCTCCTCAGTTTCGTCCTCACCCTCTCCATCGCCTCGGCCACGGTTCCGCGGGCGGTTGCCTACAGGGTGTTTCTCGGGGTGGGGACCCTTGCGGGGGGGGTCGGTGCCGACTTTCTAACTGGTATCCATGCGGCGCTGCTCGGCTCGGCGGCCATCCTCGTGGTCGCCGCCGTCCTTTCCTGGTCGAGGGGTCCCTCGCCCGCGCACTCCGCCGCGGCGACCGAACGTGTCCCTCCGCCGCGGGCTGCCAAAAGGCCATAGACACGTCTCGCCGACGGCCCCAGGTCGGACTAGGCCGCCCGACGCAGTCGTGGCCCACGGGGCTGCTCCGATCGAAGGAGCCGGCGGGCGTCCGAGAGAATCTTCGCATGGTCGAAGGCGAGGGCGTGAGCTTCGGAGAAAGGGACCCATGCCGCGAAAGCCGCGTCATCGTGACCGACCGGCGCCCCCGCGCGACCTCCTACGAGGAAGGCGACCGTGGTCGTCGGTTTTCGAGGGTCGCGGTCCGGGCCGGAATAGACCCCCACGATCCGCAACGGACGCCCGACGAGGCCCGTCTCCTCTCGCAGTTCGCGGACGAGAGCCTCCTCCACGGTTTCGCGCAGTTCGACGAACCCACCGGGCAGCGCCCAGAAGCCCTCGAAGGGAGGGTGCCGCCGACGGATGAGCAGCACCCTTCCGGCCCGTATCCAGACCGCGTCGACCGTGAGGGCCGGATTCTCGTACCTTTGACCCACGGGAAGAGCGAGGTTCCCTGAGTATTAGGGCTCGCGGCGCGGACAGTACCGGGGCTGACAGCGCGGTACTTCCCGGTCCTGGGGGGCGATCGAACTCTCTCGGATGCGGAGAGATAACGATTAAGCCGAGGGGCCCGGTTGCGCGGCGATGCGAATCCTCCGGAGCAAAGCCCCTCTGCGCATCAGTTTCGCGGGCGGAGGCACGGACGTCTCCCCGTATCCCGAGGAGAAAGGAGGGGCGGTCCTGAATTGCACCATCGACAAATTCGCCTTCGTTACCTTGGAAGCGGTCCCCGACGCAGCGGGAACCACGGCGGTCGAGTCGCTCGATTACAATATGACACTCAACTTCGAGCGGCCCTCGGATCTCGTGTACAACGGGGACCTCGATGTCGTGAAGGCGGCTCTGAAGGTCCTGCGTCCCGGGGGCGACAGTACGAAGGCGAGGGACTCGCTCCGGCTCTTCCTCCATTCGGATGCTCCCCCGGGCACCGGTCTCGGGACCTCGTCGACGATGAGCGTAGCACTCGTGGGCGCGTTCCAACACTACCTACGTGAACCCTGGACCTCGTACGAGGTCGCCGAGCTAGCGTACCGTATCGAGCGAGAGGAGCTGGGCCTCAAAGGGGGGCGGCAGGACCAGTATGCCGCGGCGTTCGGTGGCTTCAATTTCATGGAATTCTCGGGTACGAAGACGATCGTTAATCCGTTGCGGATCGACCCGGAAGTGGTGAACGAGCTCGCTTACCGGCTCCTGCTTTGCTACACGGGCACGAGCCACTACTCGAACGACATCATCGAGCGACAACAACGCAGCTACCTCGAAAAGCGCGTGGATACCGTGACCGCCCTCGATGCCACCAAACAGCTCGCCATCGACATGAAGAACGAGCTGTTGCGCGGAAATCTCGACGAGATGGGACGCCTTCTGGACGAAGGCTGGCAGCACAAGAAGCAGTTCACCGAGGGGATCTCGAACGAACGCATCGATGCATTCTATGCCCGGGCCCGAGAAGCCGGCGCTATCGGGGGGAAACTGCTGGGCGCCGGGGGAGGGGGCTACATACTGCTCTTCTGCGACGTGGCCCGACGGGCCAAGGTCGCCAAGGCGGTTCAGGCCGCCGGCGGTCGGGTCAGCGATTTCTCCCTCGAGATGGAAGGGCTCCAGACCTGGTCCGTGGTCTCGCCGAGCTGAGCCGCACGGGGTCGATGTCCGTTCCAGCCTCCTCTCGGCCAGTGGTCCCCGGCGAGACTCCTTCGCTATCGGTCATCCTGGCGACCCTCAACGAACGCGAGAACCTACCGCGGCTCCTCGAACGCCTCTGGAAGGTGCCGCTCCCGCCCTTTGAGGTCTTGGTGGTCGACGACGGAAGCACCGACGGCACTCGCGAGTATCTCACGGACGCCGCCCGGTCGGAGCCTCGCCTCCACCTCCTTTGGCACGAGGGCAAGCAGACCACCCTCCGAGCGCAGTGTCAGGGGATCTCCACCGCGCGCGGAGAGTTCGTCGTCGTGATGGATGCCGACCTCCAGCATCCTCCGGAAGTCCTGCCGGCGATGGTGGAGGCACTTCGGGACGGGGCGAGCCTCGCGGTGGGCAGCCGATACGCCCCCGGTGGCACCGCCGGGCCCCGCACCTTCACCCGCGTCGCGATCTCGCGAGGAGCCGAGTGGACCGCGAAGCTGTTCCTCTCCGAAGCGCGTCCGCTCACGGACCCGGTTTCGGGCTTGTTCGCGTTCCGACGGGGAGTGTTCCGACCCCTCGAAAGCCATTGGCGGGGATACAAACTGCTCCTGTTCCTCTTGGTCATGGCCCGGGGACAGCGGGTAGTGGAAGTCGGGTTTCGGTTCGAGCCGAGGGCCAGTGGCGTCAGCAAGGTCACCCAGAACTCGCGCTTCATCCGGTTCTTCCTTACCGAGATTGTGCTCGCGAAGCGGCTCGAGGGGACCCTCGATCGCCGTCGGGACGGACGGACCACGTCGGCGCCGTCTCCGCGTTAGGTCGAAGCGACGAACCCGCAGCAACCCCTATAACGGCGGGACCGCGTCCCCCAGCCGGCGGCCGACCCCGGCGGTGCCGGGAAGGACGGCCCACGATCTGGCCGCTGGACGAGCGAGGGTCGCAAGCATGCGGATACTCATCACGGGAGGCTCCGGGTTCATCGGCAGATACCTCGCCGGGACGGCGACCAGCCTCGGGCACGAGGTGATCGCCACCTACTGGGCCGCCTCCGAACTCGACCGGATGCCGGCGGCGGTCGCCGGCGCTCGGTGGGAGCCGCTCGACCTTGCGAACGGATCCCAGGTCGACCGATTGGTGGAGACGACGCACGCCGACGCGGTCTTCCATCTGGCGGCCCAGGCCTACCCGGCACGGGCCTGGAAGACCCCCGAAGAGACCTTCGACACGAACGTACTCGGAACCGTCCGTCTCTTCGAGGCACTGCGACGGCATCCCCCGCGGGAAGGCATTTTCCTCGCCTCCTCGGCCGCGGCCTACGGGCGGGTCGAACGGTTACCCACGAACGAGGATGCTCCTCTGCAACCGGTGAATCCGTATGGCGTGTCGAAAGCCTGCCAGGACATGCTCTCGATGCAGTATTCGCTCAACTTCGGTCTCCGAATCATCCGAGGGCGGCTCTTCATCACGACCGGCCCCGGAAAGACCGGGGATGCCCTGAACGATTTTGCCCAGCGGGTCGCTACGGTCGAGCGAGAGGGCCGACCGGGAAGCCTGAAGGTCGGCAACTTGGACGTTCGGCGGGACATTTCGGACGTTCGCGATGTGGTCCGCGCGATCTGGACGGTCTTCGAGAAGGGCGAGCCGCTTCAGCCCATCAACATCGGCGCGGGCCAGAGTTTTTCCATTCGTACGATGGCGGAGTCCCTGGTTCGCCTAGCACGGGTTCCGCTCACCTTCGAACCGGACGCGAGCCTTCTGCGTCCGACCGACGAGCCCGAGATCCGTTCCGACATATCCCGGCTGAGAGCTCTGGGGTACACGCCGAGCATACCGATCGAGCGCACCATCGAGGACTCCCTGGCCTATTGGCGCGAGTTCCCCCCGGGACGACCGACCGACCCGGGCTCCGCCCCCTGACCCGAGGACACGACGGCCGATAGATTCTAAAGCTTGAGGCCACCGTTCCGTCACTATGGCGTCCGTTCCGGCGAAGACCGTGCCGAAAACACCCCTCGGGCTCGGCTTGCCCGCTCCCGATTCGCCGGGAGGGCTCGCCATCCTGAGCGGGATCATCTTGGGAACCGTGTACCTGCTCCTGCTCGTCGGAGCCTATTCTGCATTGTGCGCTGAGGCTCTCTGGATCGTCACGCTCAATCTCGTCCTGGGGGTCATCGTTTCCCTGTTCCTCGTCTCGATGACCGCGTCGGACCGGGCTCGAGCCACTGCTTTCGAGCTCGAGTTCGCACGCACAGTCCAGGCACATCTGGCTGCCGGCGAAGCGCTGGTGGAAGCGAGCCCCCTCGGCGGGATTTTGCGCGGATACGCGAACGCGGCCCACGAGCAACGACGGGGGGCTCGAGAACACGTCTACGCAGCCAGTCCCGCCCTGTACAGCACCGCGATCGCGCTGGTGGCTACCCTGATCGTCGGACTGGCGTATGTCGCCGGGGGCGACCCGAACACTATCGGTGTCGCGATGCTCTTTGAGCTCGCGGCGTTCTTCCTGCTCGCGGTGACCGCGGGGGCTCTCGCGTTGTCCGTCGGTCGTTCGGGGCAAGTCGCTGGGTTCGACGCCTTCGTGCTGCGACGGTGGTCCCAGGTCACGCGCCCGTCGTTCCCGTTCACGCATTCGCTCATCGAGGTTCCATGGGCAGCTGACTCGTCCGAAGCGAGTCCAACGTTTCCCTGGCAAGAAACGTTGGCCGCGGCCCCTCCTCCGCCGTGAACCGAGGGGTCAACTCGAGTTAACTCGGGGCTGAAATAGCCCCCCGTAGAACACCCCTCGGTTCCGGGGCCATGTGGGTGTACGTTGTCATCGCGTCCCCCTGCGGCGTCACGGACTCGGTCGCTCGCGCGGTCGCCCGGGCCGTCGATTGGTCGTACGAACATCACGCCCGTCCCGCGGACGAAGTCGACCCCGTGGAGATCCGATCCCCGGCCGTCGTCTTCCTCGGGGGCCCTACCCACCGGCGGGAGATGGGCGAGTCGCTGCGGGTCTTCCTCGACCGCATGCCCGACCGGTTGGTGAGCCAGTGTCTCTTCGCGGCGTTCGACACCCGATTCCACGACTCTCCGATCGTCACGGGCTCCTCCGCTCGCCATATCCAGCGGGCGGTCGAATGCCGGGGGGGCCGAAACCTCGTCCCCGGCGAGAGCTTCTTTGTCGTGCGTCGGGACGGTCCGCTCCGGATCGGTGAGGTCGAGCGCGCGAGGATGTGGGCGAGCGGTGTGATCGCGTCGGCCGTCCGCGAGCTTCACGACATCGAGGTTCGACCGGGCACCCTCACGACTTCCTCTCCTCCCTCGTGGGAGGAGGTGTTCATCGCGGCGCCGTCCTAGGCGAAACAGCCCTCCGTGCCAGCGTAACCCGCCCGCCCTGTCAGTCCAGGCGGGAGCGAAGTCGGAACGGAGCTCCGTGTCCCGGGATCACCGTTCCCGCGACCGTTCCGACGCGTCGTCGCTGGCGTTCGAGCTCCCGTTCGTCCGACGCATAAGGGTCCGGAGTGGGGCCTCGGACGTTCCACCAAAGGTGCGTCAGCGCCACCACACCCTTCGGCGTCCCGACCAAGGTCGTGATATCCTGAGGCGTGTGACCGGGAGTTTCCAGGAGCACTACCGACGTGGCGAGCCGAAGACCCTCGGCCGGCCGGGAGGTCCAGCGGTCCCGGTCGTACGTGGCCCAGAAGTCATGCACCTTGGCGTTCGGGAAAAGGGCGCAGTTGATCGTGTGGTCCGGGTGGTGATGAGAAAGGATCACGTCCGTGACCTGATCGGGCCGGACGCCCTTCTTCGCGAGGGGCCCCAGGATCGACACTGGAGAGGGAACCATCCCCGGGTCGACCACCGCTCGAAACCGCCCTTCGTGAACGTACGAAACGGTTGACGCAACGCGCGAGCGAATGTATCCACGAAAGAGGACTTCGACCGTCGCCTCGGAACCGGGCAGCGAGACCGCGCGAACGCTGGACATGGTGGGGCGAACGGCTCGAGAAGATAACTGCCGGCGCTCGCGAGCCCTACGGGTCGATCTCCCGGAGCAAGTACGCGGGCAGAGGGATGCCGGCCCGTTGAACGACCTCTCGGCTCGCCGGCCGCCACGCCGATTCGAGCGTGCCACACGGCTTTCCGTGCTCGGAGGCCGTCCTCGCCAGGATGCGAAGGCCCGACGCCTCGCGGGCAACGATCCGGGCAGCGACCGTGTAGGGGGCTCCTACGCGGGGCAACCGCTCCGCGGTGTACGAGATCGGGCCGTAGCTCACCCATAGTCTTCCTCCGAGGGTGAGGGCGGTCCAGTACGAAGCCTCGTACAGCACCGTGAAGTGGAGGCCATGATGGAAGAGCGTGGGCCAGCCGATCTCATCGGGTTTCGGCGTGAACTCTCCCCGGACCTCGGGCGTTCCGTCGTCCGCGGGCTCCTGACGAAATCTTAGGTGAAGCCCCCGGGGATGGTGGGGTCCGCACCCAAAGCACGGGTTCTCCGGCGGGTTCTCAAGGTCGACCATCGAAAAACGAAGCCGAAAGCCGTTCAAGGCCTTTCGGGAGCTGATGGAAGGGAGTCGAATCCGGGAGCGTGAAGCTCCATGACACCGCCGGTCGGATCAGTGGGCGAACCCGGGTGGGTTCGACCGCAACATTCCTTGGATCTCCTCATCGGTGACGCTGGGGAATTCTCGGTACCACTCGGCGACGTACGCGAGGTACTCCGGCTCGCGCAACGTGATCACTTCCTGCGCTTCTCGCCGGATCTCGATACGAGTGAGCCGGGACATGACACCGGTCGCGAAGATCAGCTGACGGGGACCCTTGGAGCGGATCCCCCGAAGCGCAGCCACCGGGACCATGGGGTCGACGACACCGTCCGCGACGACCAGGACGGTGCGGCCTTCGACCGCGGGGAACATCCTTTCGCCGCGGTAGAGGCGCGCTCGCCGGACGACCTCACGGGCGACCCGCTGGACCTCGCTCTCGAGGTCGTTGATCGAATGGTCGGACGCCCCTTCGCGGTGGCTGCTCAGCGCCTGACCTCCGAACTCGGCCACGGCGCCCAACGATTTGCGAGGGTCCTCGGGAGCGGTCAGCTCCAGGGAGACGATGAGGTCGAAGACCGACCCGAGCGCCCGACTGACCTCGAGACCCACTGGCGCGCCCCCGCGAGGGATCGCCAGAACGACGGGCCGCTCGACCTGGAGAGCGGAAAGCCGATCGGCCAGCCGCTGGCCCACCGCACTTCGGCTGGGAAGGGTCAGAGCGGCATCGGGACCAGCCTCCATAGGAAGGCTCTCGAAAAAACACGCCCGACAGGACCGTTAAGAAGCGAGGTGAACCCGAATTCACGAATTCGGAGTGCTGCCGATGCCGCGGGCAGCGCCCGTCTCGCTGACCGCTCGTTGCCCTGTTCAGCCGTCCGTCGCGGCCGGTGGGGACCGGTCCGTTCGGTCGGCCTTGCGATTCATCCAGAAGAGCAGACCGAGGGAGCCCATCAGGGAAAGAATGGCGAATCCGCTGTACGGGACGCTCGGGTCGAAATATCCGAGAAAGAGCAATCCCACAAAGCCGGCGAGGAGTCCGGCGGAGATGCTGTCCACGGCGACGTCCGGGATGATCCCTCGCGGGGTGGTGGGATCGGTCACAGGCAGCGCTTCCGTAAC
This sequence comes from Thermoplasmata archaeon, assembly GCA_050013595.1. Lineage (GTDB taxonomy): Archaea > Thermoplasmatota > Thermoplasmata > Lutacidiplasmatales > UBA184 > Lutacidiplasma. The sequence goes on from JBEKEY010000010.1 coordinate 31,991, forward strand.
TTCGTCAGCCCTAGTAACCCTTCCGATGGACTCGGTGACGCGTTGACGCGTTTTCGGGACCGGCGGAGTGTGCCGGCCACCTCGTCAAACGCCCTTGACCCCTCATAAAAAGCCTCCCCGGTGGTTCGGGCGACCATGGAAGCCGCGCCGATCCCCGTCGCACCTCCGCATGCCCATGATCGGGCCAAGCTCTCGAACCTTCCCCGTCTGAGGGGCATGGACCTCTTGGACACGCCCCTCTTCAACAAGGGGACCGCGTTCTCCTACGAGGAAAGGACCCGTCTCGGACTGCACGCTCTCCTGCCTCCCCAGGTCGAGACGCTCGAGCAGCAGGTCGTCCGGGCCTACGAAGCCTACGAACGGAAGACCGACGACCTCGAGCGCCACATCTACTTGCGCGCACTGCAGGACAATAACGAGGTCCTGTTCTACCGTCTCCTCCTCGACCACCTCGAGGAGATGACCCCGGTCGTCTACACGCCGGTGGTCGCGTCCGGCTGCCAGGAGTTCAGCCACATCTACCGCCGTCCTCGGGGGCTTTTCCTGTCGTATCCTCTTCGAGAATCGCTCATCGAGCTCCTCCGCCACCGACCGAACCCGGAGGTCGACGTGATCGTCGTGACCGACGGGGAGCGCATCCTCGGTATCGGTGACCAGGGCGCTGGAGGTCTCGGCATACCTATCGGAAAACTGTCCCTCTACACTCTGTTTGGAGGGATCGCCCCCGAGAGGACTCTGCCGATCGTGATCGACGTCGGCACGAACAACCCGGACCGGTTGAAAGACCCCGAGTACCTCGGATGGAGGCACGACCGGATCACGGGTCCCGACTACAACGCCTTCATCGACCAGTTCGTCCGGGCCGTGAAGCAGGAACTTCCGGGCACCCTCCTTCAGTGGGAGGATTTCGGGGTCGAGCACGCACGTCCGATCCTCGAGAAGTATCGGGACCAGATGCTCACTTTCAACGATGACATCCAGGGGACGGGGGCGGTTACCCTAGCCGTCGTGCTGGCGGCCTCGGAAGTCACCGGCGTTCCTCTGAAGGATCAGCGCCTCGCGATCCTAGGTGCCGGGTCGGCCGGCATCGGCGTCGCGGACCTCTTCCGGTCCGCCTTGGTCGAGGCCGGTCTCTCGGAGACCGAGGCCCGACAGCGTTGCTGGCTCGTCAACCGCGGAGGACTCCTTCACAGCGGACGCACGGACCTGCGAACCGAGCAGATGGTCTACGCGCAGCCGTGGGAGGACGTCAAGAGCTGGGCCCCGACCGGAGGGGGCAAGCTGGGCCTCGAGGAAGTGGTCCGGGAAGCCCATCCGACGGTGCTGGTCGGACTCTCGACGCTCAAGGGAGCGTTCACCGAGTCCATGGTCCGTTCGATGGCCCGCTGGGTCTCTCGACCACTGATCCTTCCGCTCTCGAACCCGACCGTGAAGTCGGAGGCGATCCCCGAGGACCTCATCCGCTGGACCGAGGGCCGCGCGATCGTCGCGACCGGGTCGCCCTTCCCACCCATCGAGTTCAACGGCACGAACTATCACATCGCCCAGTGCAACAACGCCTACATCTTCCCCGCCCTGGGTCTCGGCCTCGTTGCCGGTCGTTGCCGTCGAGCCACGGATTCCATGTTGCTCGCGGCCGCCCGGTCGCTTGCGGAGCACTCGCCGGCCCGGGAGAATCCTCACGCACCGCTCCTGCCCACGCTCCGGTCCCTTCGGAGCGTCGCCGAGGAGATCGCGCTCGCGGTGGCGAGGGAAGGTCAGCGCCGTTCGCTCGCGCCTTCCATGTCGGTGGACGAGCTGCGGGTCCGCATTCGCCAAGCCCGCTGGGAGCCGGAGTACCCGCTCTACGCCTGAGGAGAGAGCGGGAACGCAACGTTTCTCGTCGGAGGCCCCGGGCCGCACTCGTCGGGCGCGTTGACCCACGACGTGCCGGATTCGGTGGCGGACGCTAAGCTATTTGCGAGGCCTCGTTGCCGCCGATTGCCGGGGCCTTGACCATGACCGATACTAGCGCTCGACCCCGCCGTAAGCGAGCACCTCGGCGGGTCTCGAAGCACAAGCCGCCGCGTCGTTCGACCCGGCCCGAGCGCGAAGAAACCCGACACGATTACAACTGTCTCGAGCTCGACCTCGTCCACGAGGCGTTCCAACGCCGAGGTTTGCCCTTCGTCCATCGACTGGAATCGATCCTTCGAGAACGCGAAGTCTTCGAGGTGGAAGGGTTGCTTCGATTGTCCGCCGGGGTTCTGCACGCACTGGCCGCCCGTGGATTCTCCCGTGTCGACCATTGGGAGGTGCGGCCAGGAGGCTGGCTCCCGCTCCCCGAACCGGCGCACGAACGGCGTGTCGAACCCGTGGGCCATCTCCTGAGGGCCCTCGAGAGCGGCACCTGGCAGCGGGTGGCGGACGCGCGTGCGTTCGCGGTACGCCTCTCGGGCGCGGGGGACGTACGAGCCGATGTCACCGTCCGGCGCGTTCACCGCGAGCGCGGCCACGCCATCACGGTCGAACTGTTCGGCCCTATCTCGGAACGGGACCTCCGGGCGCTTGAACGCGAGTTCCGCAACGACCTTGCGGTCGCCCGTCTCCAGCGGACCGGGTCGTCTTCGGGATGAATTGCGCGTTTCGTTGCCCGGCGCTCCTTTGATGTACTCACGCGCCTCGTTCGACGGAAGATGCTCCCGGTCTATCTGCCGGCGCTCGTCGCCGCATTCCTGATCACCGTTCTCGAGATGACCGAGGTGGTCGCCCTCGTCTTCGCGCTCGCCGCGGACCATTCCACCGTCCGCCACGGAGCTCTCGGGGCCGTCGGAGGCACCGCCGTGGTCGCCGGGATCGCCTTGGCCTTCGGAGCGATCCTGATCGCGTTTCCGCGAGCCTACCTTCTCTGGGCATCGGCCCTCGTCTTGGCCGCGTTCGGGGTGTTCCTCTTCCGCAGCACCCTTCGAACCTACCGCCGCCGGCAGGCAGCGGCGCGCGGAGGAGCGGCCCCGCCGGCGAGCCACTCGGCCGCCCAGTTCGCGGGAGGGTTCTCGGTGGGCGCCGTCGAGGCGACCGAGACGGTCATCGTCCTGCTCGCGCTCGATGCCGCCGGTTACGGGTTCTCCGCTCTGCTCGGCGCGGTGCTCGGCGGCGCTCTCCTGGTCTGCGTGGCCTTCATCGTTCACGACCGCATCCGTCGCATCAAGGTGCCCTGGCTGAAGGTGGGCGGGACCTCGGTCGTCTTCGCCTTCGCGGTCTTTTGGGGGGGCGAAGCGGCCGGTGTCAACTGGCCGGGCGGCGACCTGATCCTCCTCGGGCTCGTGGCCCTCGGACTCCTGATCGTTCGGGGATCCGTGGAGCTAGCGCTGCGCGCGTCCGCACGTCGCGCAAGCTCGTCCTAGGCCGTGGCCCCCATCATCGGGATCGCGTCGGCGCTTCGGGAAGTAGCATGAGCCCCTCCGTTGGGTCTCCGATCAATTCCCCCCTTCCCTTCCGGAACGTCCACCCTACCCAAGCGATCGTGACTGCGTCGAGCTCGTCGTGCGAGAGCGGTCGGCGTTCGAGGTCCCCTCGAAGTCCCTCCTCCCTCAGGCATCGCTGCAGGAGTTCGACCCCGGCCTTCTTGCGAGGCAGTCCGAGAATGTCCTGGGCCCCGCCCGGATACCCCTCGACCACGGGGTAGCCACGACGGGCAAGAGCTCGCTTCAGCCGCATCCCCCGGACGGTGAGCATTCGCATCGGGCCGAGGGTAAGAGGAAAGAACGGGATCTTCCGGCGGAGCAGTTCTCGGTCGCAGGCTCGCAGATGAGGTCCCGAACGGTCCTCGATGGTCTTGCGACCGCGAGGAAGCGACAGCGGGGCGTCGATCACGACAAGGTGGGGTCGATAGGTCTCGACGAGATCGAGGATCTCCCGGTCCGAATGGAGCACTTCGGCCCTCAGGCGGCTGGGCCCCGACATCGCGCAGGCGCCCGTGTCCCTCCTCGGGGACCCCGCGAGGTCGAGACCTACGACCCGGGACGTTCGGGATGCCGACGCTGCCGGGCGCGACCGGGCCCGGAGACCCGGCGTCGACGGTAAGCCCAAGGAACCTCTGAACGAGGGCGAGCTACGCTCCCCGCTACGAGGTGGCAACTTCCACGGAGTGGATGCCCGGGAATTGGAACGGCACCTGGTTCCACGTCTTCCCAGCGTCCGGGCTCACGAAGAGCTGTCCGGTGGTGGTACCGACGTAGATGCCCGCCGGGGTTAGGTTGTCGGTCGCCATTCCCTCGCGATGGACCCCGAAGTGACCTGGAAACGCGGTCGACGAGAGAAGTTTGCGCCACTTTCGAGTTTTGTCGTTCCATTCGTGGACCTGGAGGTGCCCTTCTCCCGTGACTCGCGCCATACCGTCGAGCCGGACGAAGTAGGCCTTCCCGGGAGCCGAGGAGGGCGACGCCACCGTGAAACCGAAATCGTCGCCGAGCGGTTTGCCGATCCGGGTCCATTTCTCCATGCGGTCGTGCGAGACGTACATCCCCCCGTGGTCCTGTCGATAGAACGTGTCGGGGTCCGCCGCGTCCGCGACCACATCGTGGACGCACTGACCCGTCTCGGGGTGCTTGTTGGGAAGGAAGGGAGCCTCGACACCCTTGTTCGTGGGCTTCCAGCTCTTCCCACCGTCATCCGACCGGAAGGTGCCCACCGCGGACAATCCTACATAGAGCCGACGGGCGTCGCGAGGGTCGATGAGAATGGTGTGCAAACAGGCCCCTCCAGCCCCCGGGGCCCAATCCTTCTTGGCCGGATGCTGGTTGATGCTGTCGATGGGTTCCCAGCTGGATCCGCGGTCCGTCGACCGGAATAGGAGGTGGGGGTCCGCCCCCAGGTAGAGGGTGTCCGGCTCGCTCGCGAGTCCGGGTTCGAGGTGCCAGAGGTTCGCTACCGGGTAGACCGGAGCGGGAGTATCGGGGTTTCCGTCGAAACGCGGGGGCCGGGTCTTTGTCGAGGCCATGAGTGGGGTTCCGATCTCGACCCATTTCTTCCCGTAGTTCTTGGAGCGGTATACGAGCGGGCCCCACATCCACGAATTGACGCACGCGTAGATGTCTCCCGGATGCCGAGGGTCCGCCACCACGTGATAGACCTCGGTCCCCTCGTGGGCGACGGGGCCCACCTTCCAGCTCTTGCGCTTGGCGTCCCCTTCGACAACGTAGGTCCCTTTCCGCGTTCCCACCAGTATCCGAACCGTTCTCTTTCGTTCCATGTTGCTCGCCTCCCTATCCGCCCGCGATCGAATGCAGGATATCGATGGCTCGGGCGCCTTCCAGCACGGTCGCCACTCCCGTGGTTCCGCTGATGTCCTCTCCGTCCACAAAGACCCGAACGTAGCGACGGAGTTGGCCGGTCTCGTCGCGGATCTTGAAGCGGAGACGAGGGTAGCGGGTCTCGAGCTCGTCCAAGAGGTGCTCCACCGAATCGGTCCGGATCCTCAGGTGGGTCGGCGGCCCGAACTCCCGGAGCCAGCTGTCGAGATGGACCTCGAGCACGTTGCCCTCCTTCGTCGGTGGAGAGCCGAGAGACACACTAGTCCATAAACCCCGGCCCTCGGGGGGAGTCTCGACGGGCTCCGGAACCTTAAAAAAAGGGAAGAAGGAAAGGGTTGGCCACGGCTTCGGACCCCGACCTTAGACCGGCAGGATCTTCCGGCCGTAGTTCCAGTTGGTCAGGTCCGCCGTCGCGACGTACCAGGCCATGAAACCGGTGAAGATGATCTCGCCGCCGACCGCCCAGTTCGCCGCGGCGTTCAGGGCGAAGGGACCGCAGAGGTCCGTGGCATCCGTGCATCCGCCGAGGTTCGATGCCAAGCTATAGAACTTCACCACGAGCAGGATGAACGCGATGAACAGGAAGAGGAACACCATGAGGATTCCCCAACCGTGCTTCGGCGCGTTGATCAGGAAGCTGAAGGTGAACAGCATCCAGATGAAGGCAAACCCTGCTACCCCGTAGAGATAGGGCGCATGTGCTGGAATCTGGGCATTGAAGGTGGTCAGCATCAGAGTGAATGCTATCCAAAAGGCACCGTAGCCCATGAACGCCGAGCCGGCGAACATGTTGCCCTTCCGGAGGCCGATGAGGCCTGCGATCAGCTGGGCAATGCCGCCGAACGCGAGCGCCATCCCATAGACCACCCAGTTGTTACCAAACCCCGCCCCGTAGGGGGTTGGCAGGTTGGACAATCCTGCGATCATCGTCGTGGTTCCGAATCCCATCAGACCCACCACGGCCGGACTTGCCCACCATTCGGGTTTCTCCTCCATCTTGGGAGGGGCCTCCTCCATTCCACGCGCAGTTTCCATCGAGTCTGTCGCTGGCATGTTAGGACGGCGCACGTTCTCCGACTAAATAAAAGCCTATTTCGACGAGTTATACTCATCACAGGCCCCCGGAAGTGGCCCTCCGGGCCGACCTCCTGCCTTCGGCAGCCGACGCGGACATCGTTATGGTCCTGCGTGGGTGCTCGGGAACCGCGATGGAAGACCGGGCAGAACTCGACCAGATCGTCTTCGGCCAGACCCGAGTCATTCTGACCCGAGACCTTTCGACGATGAATCCGAACCTCGTGGGCGGCTCCCAGGGGCTGGTCATCGGCAAGCTCGCGCCCTACACCCTCAAGGTCGCCTTCCCCAAGGTCACGGTCGGAGTCAACTGGAAGGATTGCGACATCGTCCCCGGAAAGACCGGCATGCCCAATGACGCGGACCAGCCCAAAGTGGTCCCGAAGCCCCGCCACATGGGCGAAGAGTGAGTCTTCCCGAATCCTGCTCACGCGGTCGGCAGAAGCCTCCGAACGATCGGACCCACTTCCTCAAGACGGTCGGTCCGGTAGCCCGACTCGGGGTCCGGGGGCACTCCGGGAAGGAACAGCTCGCGATACTTTGCCCCGTAGGCGGCGAGGCCAGTGAACAGGATGGCGCCTCGGTACTCGGCTCGGCGCGCCCCTTCGAGGTCGGCCCAACCGTCTCCGACGTGGACCGCCTTCGCCGGCGTCTCGCCGAGCTGATGCAACGCGTAACGGAAGATCTCGGGGGACGGCTTGGTCCACGGCTCCTCATCGCTGAACACGTACGATTCGATGTACCGGTCGAACCCCATCGACGCAAGAACGGGACGGAGGAAGGAACCCGGTTCACCGACGGTATTGGAGATGACTCCCAACCGGTAGCCGTGATCGCGAAGGTCGGCCAGGAGTTCGAGGGCGCCCGGGGCACGGCGGAACGGGGTCCTCCCAATCTCACCTTTCAGCTTCGCGAGGTATTCCTGGGGGTCGGCGTCCCGACCGACCTCCTTCGCCGCCCGAAGGACCTGCTCGGAAGGGGTGATCGTGTGGCCCTTCGACGAGGCCGTCACCGCGCCGGCGTACGCCCGTTCAAACGCGCGGCCGAGGTCCGCGTCCGGTAGTTCAGGTGATCCGCGAAGCCGCGGAGCGGAACGGAGGACCTCCGTGCCCATGCGGATCTGGTGCGCCATGTACGCCTCCTCGTCGTCCGGGGGGAGATAGATCAGTGTGTGCCAGAGGTCGAGCGTTACGGCCGGCATGCTGCGGACGGCTCGAACCGCCTTGCCATATAAGCGGGCGAGCGCCTTGGAATCGACGGAGGAGGTTCGCCAGAATGGTTCGGCCGGCCCGTCAACTCCTTACTCCCCTCGGCCTCCCTCGGGCGAAAGAATGACGCCTCCCCGGTTGCTGGTAGCCCTCCGCCCACGCGACGAAACGGCGAAGGTCCTGTCCGACCATCTCCCGGGGGTTGACTGGCAGTACACCCGGGACGGTTCGCCCGCCGGCTGGGGCAGCGTCGAAGCCATGCTTCTCGGCTCGGTGGAGCGCGACCTCGGAAACGCGGACGTGCGTTCCCTACCGAAGCTCCGATTCGTCCAACGCCTCTACACGGGAATGGACGGGGTGGAGTTCGAAAGGTTCCCTGAGAAGGCCCTCTTCGCCGGCAATGTGGGAGCCTACGCCCCGTTCGTCGCGGAACACGCGGTCACGCTGGCGTTGGCGGCGGCCCGCGAATTGCCTCGATCGAGCGCGCTCGTGGCGGCCGGCACCTTGCGGCCCCCGCCGGTCCAGCGGCTGCTCTGGGGCCGAACGGCGGTCATCTTGGGATACGGCGAGATCGGACGGGCGATCGCCGAACGATTGAGCGGATTCGAGACCCGAGTCCTGGGTCTCAACCGATCGGGTCGCATGGCTCCCGGCTGCTCCGGCATGTTCCCCGCCGACCGCCTGGCCGAAGCCGTCGCGGAGGGGGATTTCGTCTTCGACACTCGTCCTCTGACGAGCGCCACGGAAGGCACGATCGACGCCTCGGTGCTGGCGGCGATGCGGCCCGCGGCGGTCTTCGTCAACGTGGGCCGCGCGGGAACGGTGCGGGAGGAGGCCCTCTACCAACACCTCCAAAGCCACCCGGATTTCCGTGCCGCGCTCGACGTCTGGTGGCACGAGGATTACGTGAGCGCGCGCATCGAACACCGATTCCCGTTTGCGACGTTACCTAATTTCGTGGGGACTCCCCACTCCGCCGGGTTCGGACCGGGTGTGGAGGTACACGTGCTCGAACGCGCGGCCCTCAATCTCCGACGATTCTTTGCGGGAGAGACGCCCCGCTATCTCATCGACCGTGCGGAATACGCTCCTTCATAATCGTTCCTTGACGAGCGAGGAAGAGCGGCGAACCTCGACACTCCGACGCTCGAGAAGGCGGGCGCCCCGGGTGCCCCCGTTTACCGAATTCGTTCGAGCGCGAACGAGCCGATGATGAGCGCCCGGTTCGTGGCGCGGCACTCCACCCAGTCCCGCGTTTCGACTTCCCCGAGGCCCTTCACCGAGAGGAACGTCTTGTCCCGTTCCTGCCGGAAGATGATGGCCCCGTCCATACGGCTCAGCAGGCTGCCCACTTGCGCTTCGGAGAGGGCGGCCGCTTCGAGCGAGTACATCGCGAGCGCGGCACGGGGCTTCAGGATCCCGACGACGTTCTGGAGGAACGAGAAACCGGCGCGTTCGTCGCCGTGCGCGAGGACGGACGAAAGTCCGAGGAACGCCACCCGGAAGGAAACCGCCTTCGCGGCCTCGAGGCTTCGGGCAGCCGCCCCCAGCGACGTGAGGATGCCCGCCTGGTCATTCGCGCCCTTGACCACCGCTCGGTACTGGTTCCCCGCCGCTCCGGAGCCGGAGGCATCGACCCAACGCACCATCCCCATCTGCTCGTACTCGCGGAACTGGGGGAGGACGATCCCGATGGCCTCGGCGACCTCATCAGGGGAGCGGGCGGCCGTGACGACGAGGACGGGCTCTCCTCGCTTCAGACCCTCTGCCACGAACGAGTAGAGAACGACCTCCTTTCCCACGAAGGCCTCCCCGAGAACAACCACGTGGGACCGGGCGGGAAGCCCGCCGAGCAGAAGGTCATCGAGGCGGGGGACCCCGCTCGGGAGTCGGTCGGAGAATCGGCGGCCGGTCGGGGCGGTCAAGGTCTCCGCCTCCGGGGGTGCGGTGCCCGAGAGGTCGCGGATCCCTTCGCCGCGTCCGCCTGCGGAACGCTGGGATGCGGTCGTCGCCGGCCGTTCGCGCTGGTCCGCCGCGGCCATGGCCGCGAGTCCGGCGATCGGGAGGTCCCCTCCCCGTTCGATCGCCTGGCGACGTAGGCTGACCTCGGCCTCGTTGGCCTCGAGCGAACGGGACCTCTCGTGAAGGTCCTGTTCTCGCTTTTCGACCTGTTCGAGCAACGACCGGGCGCGGTTTTCCCGATCCGTGAGGGCCGATTCCCGGTCGGTCAGGGATTTCATGTTCCGGGCGAGATCGGCCGCCTTCTGAGCGACCGATACCTGGTCCCGGCCGAGAACGGCGAGCCGTGTCTCATAATCCCGCCCCGCGGCGTCGTACTGCGTCCGGCGCTCGTCGGCTGCCTTCAAGAGGTCGGTCAATTCGGCCTCCCGGTGCTTCACGGCGGCTTCGCGGGACGCCTGCTCGGCCTCCTTGCGAGCGGCCCGGGCGAGCGAGTCCTCGGCGGACTTGGCCCGTTCGTTCGCCTGGCGTGTCTTCCGACCGAGAGTGATATTCGCCTCGTCGAGCGCCGTCTTCAGCTGCTGGAGGCGAACCTCGCGGGCGACCAGGTCCTCGCCCGGTTTCGACGCGGCCGGTGCGGCGGACTTGCCGCCGGCCTCGCGTGCAGCGACCCCGCCCTCCCGTCGCAACAGGTCGGCGGTCTTCTGGTCGATCTCCTGCTTGCGAGCAGCGAGGCGTGTCTCGGATTCCGTCAGGTCCTGGGTCCGACGCTCGACTTCCTGTTGACGATGCGTCAGTTCGACGTCCCGCTGGGTGAGAGCCCCCTCCTGTTCAACGAGGCGAGACTCCCGCGTCGAGATCTGAGGGACGAGTCGGGCGATCTCCTGTTCCCGTAGTTCGAGGGCCTTCGTCTTGTCTTCGACCTGTCGATCGCGGCCGTCCATCTCGGCGATCCGACCTGCCCAGGTGTGCTCCTTCTCGACCAGCGAGTCGGAGCGCTTCCGATAGTCCTCCTCCAGCTCGTCGAGCTGGGTTCGAGCCTCCTTCAAGGAGTCGTACTGTCGTCGGACGGAAAGATCGCTGTTCTCCACGATGGCTTCCCGGTGGACGAGGGCCGCCTCGCGGAAGTGGAGCGCTTCCTCCTTGTTCGTGAGGTCGTCCGCGAGACGGAACATTCGGCTCTGCCCGGAGGTGATCAGCTCGCGCTGGTGCACCCTCGTCCCCGAGGAGATGAGGTGGAGGAACGACCCGGAGGTCTGGTAGAGGAAGGCCGAAATGAACAGGCTCACCGCAAGGGCATCCGCGGTGCCTCCCGTGGTCGACGGGGGGAAATAGACGAGCAGCGCCGTCGCGACCGGAAGGACCGCGCAGATCGCGCTCGTCCACTGAAGTCCGCTCCACCCGGTCCAGGTTAGGACGAAGGCGACGAGGGCGAGCCCGATGCCGGCGAGCGTGGCGAGATAGAACCACGGGAAAAGGGCGAGGCTCGCGAACGGGCCCTCGCCAGCGACGCGGAGCCCGTAGACCACCGCGAGGAGGACGTTCACGGCCAGCGCACCAACGGTCGCCGAGAAGTGCTTCTCCCACGGCCAGAGCTGGTAGACCTCCCACTTGACCACAAGCCCGACCGCGGAGAGGATGAGGCCGGCGATGAGCGGGAAGAGCAGGTAGTAGCTGTTCCCCAGGGCCACCGCGCCCTGGTCGCCCGAACCGAGCGACGGCAGGGGGGGGAAGAGAAGGATCAGGATGCCGTCGAGCGCGAGCGCCGCCGAAGCCACCACGGCGTAGAAGTGGGCGGAACGTCCGATGCGCAGCTGGAGAAGCGCGTCGTCCTTGGCGAGCTCGAGGTCCTCCGGCGCGGGCACGGTCACGGCCCGTGTGCCAGGTGCGGGTCCTTTGGTCCCCGCCTCCTTCGGCATAGAAGCGATGGTACGCAATGGGCGACGCGGGTTACTTAACCGTGCGCTTTGACGCCGGACGGCGTGCGCAGAGCAATACGGCGGCGGCGCCCGCCCAACGCCCGGGGCGCCGACCTACTTGTTCCTCCAAGTCCAGCAGGCGCGGCCATGCCGCGTCGTCCGAACGGACGGCAGCCGCTCGGAGGGGGTCCGCGCCGAGCGACGGAGCCACGGCCATCGTCTCGAGGACCTCCCAGCCGGCCCGTCGCCAGCGCTCGTGGAGCTCGAGAGCGGGGAAACGTCGGAACGGACCTTCGGTCGCTTTCCGCGCCGGTTCGGCGCGGAAACCCTCTCGGTCGAGTCGACCCAACACGGCTCGCGCGGGCGCGCGCAGGAGGCGCCCGAGACTCGACGGTGGAAGACGGGCAAGATACCTCGACCGTTCCCCCGACGACGGGGCGATCTCGAGCAACAAGCTTCCCTCGGGTCGGACCAAGGCTTCCATCGTCTGGAGTAACCGGTCAGCTTGGGGACCAGCGAACCCCAGCGGGTTGCCGAGCGCGACGACCTCGTTCCATCGACCTCGCTCGAGCGGCGGACGAAGGGCATCTGCGAGGATGCGGGAGGGGACCGGACCCGGCTGCCCCGCTTCGATCCACGTACTCGGGATGAGGCTCAGCATCTCCCGTGAAAGGTCGAGCGCGACGCGATTCGAGCCCTCGTGTCCGACGAACGGAAGAAATCGACCGGGTCCGGAGCCGAGATCTAGCGTCCAACCTTTCTCGGCGGCGTGACGGAGAAGGAATCGCTCGCGCAGTTCGCGGAAGAGGTCGCGTTGGGCCGTGCCTTCGTAGCGGAGCCACTCTCGGCGCGCCCGATACGAGTCGAGGTTCCGAAATCGTTCG